>NZ_JABXWB010000002.1 GCF_013375555.1 Sphingobium sp. EM0848 | reverse complement strand
ACTCTGTCGCTGAAATCAGATGAGGCGGTGCGTTTCAAGCGTCCCAGATGCAGTCACGATCCGGAGCGTTCAGTCCGGATCGGTGATCAACTTGGCCTCCGCGATCACCACCCGCAGGTGACGACACGCCTTCAGCCTGTTTGGATCTGCTGGCTGAGCTGGCCATAATGAGTGAGAAGGCGCTCCGTTTCTTCTGGCTCGATGCCGAGCGCGCCGTCCAGCTTGCGGACGAAATCCTGTTCGGCGCTGGCATCAAGCGAGGGCCAGCTCTGGGTGGTTTTCCAGATGGCGACCGTGCTGCGGGTTACTAATGCAGCAAGCTGCGTTTGCTTGCTGCCGTCGGCCGCCATCACCGAGCGGGCAAGGGCCCAACGGCTTAATACGATCAGAGCGAAACAGTCATAGGGCAGCTCGGTTTGATGCTGCCCGATAGAGATACGGGATAGCAGCGCTGCTTCCGATCGGCTTCCCAGCCACAGCCGTTGAAGGATACGCCCGGCGCGAACGACGAAGGCACGTTCGCGATCGTGCTGCTTGGGAACGAGGTCGAGCGCGAAGAGCTCGTTGCGCTGATCGCCATCCTTGATCTGGAGGGGACGGCGGCAGGCTTCGACCATCAACCGAAGGATGAAACAGACTTCGGCCGTGAGTTTGCGTGGCGGAGGCGTCTCTTCGCCGGCCAGGCGGGCAATATAGGCCTCGAAGCTATCCAGGGCCTTCAAAATGTCGAGGCTTTGCCTCTCGGCTTCATCGCGGCGGTAAACCCGTGGCTCTCGCGGAGGTGGATTGCAGTCTTCGCTACCCGATGGATCCTCTAAGCAGTTGCCATGATCCGGGCCGGGATCATCCTCGCTTTGCGGCATCTCGTCGGTGTAGAGCGTATCGTCGTCGGCATCATCACCCTCTTCTTGCTGGGGCTGGTTGATCCCACGCAAGATGATCCTGAGGAGATTGACCGCGTCCGGATCATCAAAATTGAGCCGCCCGCTGTCGCCCGTCGCCGGGACACTTGCTGCCATGGCCGTTCGGAAAGCTTCCGGGCTATCATAATCATAGATTTCGTGCTCGGCATCGCCGCTGCTGCTCTTCGTTCTTGCCCGTCCCGCCGACGTGGCAGGTGTCACCGCTTTTCGTCGGCCCTGCGGCGTCTCGGAAAATATGATGGCGGCCAGATTTGCCAGTTCAAGAAAGTCGCCATCCTCCAGTTCGACCTTCGCAAAGGCTGAGCGCAGGCGCTTGTCGCCCATGCCAGGCGCGGCATGGGTCAAGCTGACCTCATCGTTGACGATGACGGCGCTGGTCAGCGTTCCATCGGCCAATCGCACCCGCGCGATCAGAGGAGGGCGGGGCTTACTGGGTAGCTCGACTGACCGGCCACGGCTGCGGGTCGGATGGAATGGAAATTCACCCTCTGCTATGACGAGGGTGGCACCCTCCGGCTCCGTAATGCGGTTCGAGGGTGTCCATCGGATGGTGTTGCCGGCGGCTTCCAACGTGCCAGGAGGGATGCCCGCGTCGGACTTGGTATCGGTCACTTGCTTGGCTTGCGGATATAGATCCTTACGATCAATCGGCACCGAAATATCCAGACCCAGAGCGCCTAGGCCGGTGCCCGCCTTGAGCCGGCGATAGATCGAACACTCCGCGTTGCGGGCCGCTTTGTCGGCGAGGCCAAGGGCATCATCTGAGCAATTCGCGCTACCATAAACGAGATGATCCCAGTGCTCGGTCTGGATGAGCAAAGCCTTGGCATGGATGAAGCGCGCGCGGTCATTACCATCAAAGATGCTTGCGAACCGGGCATCGGGTATGAGCGGCAAGCCATCGAGTGGGAATTCGGGCCGGTGGGCGCTGAGCGCGATAATGATTTCCTGGGGGCGCATGGCATCGATCAGGCCGAGCAACCCATCGAGATTTGCGTCCCAGTAAGGGGACATGACGATGAGCCGGGTTACGGGCACGGTGCCGACAAGCCCAGCCAGGCGCGTGAGGATGCCAGCCTCGCCTTTTCCGGCTTCGCACAGCAAATCGACAAGCGAGCCATCGCTTAGCGCGAGCGGCGCGTCATTGGCGTCTATCTCAAACAGCCAGGCCGCATCGCGTTCGATCAGATCAAGCTTGCGCTTCATCGCTTCAAGCCCAGCGTCCTTCAACCAGGGCGCGACATAGTCGAAGGCCTTGCGGATCAGCTGGCGACTGGCGTTCGCATCCTCATCGTCGCGTTTGCGCCACCATTCGATTTGACCGACGATCTCCCGGTTGCGTCCCCAACCCGCTGCCGTCGCATTGGCTGAACCGATGATCACGCAACCGGCATCGCTGCCCAAGCGGATGCTGACCTTCGGATGGAAAGCGCCGGGCACGGAAATCGGCAGCAGGGCATAGGCTGAGCCCGCTCGCGCAAAGGATTCCGGTGTCTGCGCGATCGCGCGCTGCAGCATGTTGGCATCGGCCATGAGGATGTTGTTGTCGCAGCCATAGCTGCGCAGCCGATGATGGAGCGATCCATCATAGAATGCCGCGTCTACCGAGTAGGTCGTTGTGATCGATGTATGGAATCCGGTCCGCGCCAGATCCTTAAAGAGGCTGATTCTGTTCAAGGAACGCCTCCCCGTCCGCTGTCACGCCGCTGGCATGCAGATATCCCGCATCGCGCAGCACCCGGGTCAGATTGAAGAGCCGGGGCGTGGTGTAGCCATACTCCCCCAACCGCCCTTCGCTCAGCAGTCCGTCTTCAACCAGGAAATGATAGGTGAAGGTGCCCGCCGCCGAAAGCTTGCGGCCGGCGATGATCTGATGATCGATGATAATATGCCTGAACAGAACAGCGGCGATCGCTTGCTGAACGGGCTCCTGTCGTGCCGTATCGAGCGTGCGCAAAATGCCGTCCAGCGACCGACCGTCACGCCCGGCTGCGGCGGCGATGATAGGTCGGACATTTCCGTCGTTCTCGGCCCATTTCGCCCAGAGGATGCCGAGCAGCTTGAATGCATCGAGTAGTGTCTCCGGTGTTGGCTGCAAGCCCGACCTCAGATTTTCAAGGACGACTTCGGCGTGAAGCGCCTCGTCAATGTCGGCGAGCCCGACCAGAGCCTCCGCCCAATCCGACCAGGTTGATGTGTTCTGCGGGATCGCCTCATCGACCAGTTTGGCGACGAGTTGTCGTGGTTCGATGCCGTTGGTGTAGCTCTCGCATTGCAGGCCTACCAGGCCATTGAGGGCGCACTCCAGGGCAATATGTCCATATTCATTGGCTTGATAGGCGCGCCATCGGTCGACGGTCTTGCCCGGGGGCTGATACGGTTGCCCGTTTGGAAGCGCGCGCGTGTAAAGCGCCTGGCGCAACCCGTCGATGTCGCCAGGCTCGATGCCGTTGCGATAGAGGTCGAGCACGAGCCAGATGGACGCCCGGCGCGCTAAACTCGCCTTGGATTGGTCTCCTTGCCCGAGCAGAAAGTCGCGCAACGCGGCCTGTTCGGGCGAACCGTGCGGAATGTGTGCAGGGTGGATGGCCGCACCAATGTTTTGGAGCTGCTGCGATGTCGCTGTTCCAGAAAGCAGGACGGTCTCGATCTCATCTGCGATCGGACCGATCGAACCTGCAAAAGCGGCAGAAACCAGCTGGCCCTGACCCTGGGTGACCGGCACGGAGGATGCGGTGAGCCAGCCCATTTCGGTCAAAGTGGGCGCATAAGCCGCCCCATAGTTCCCCCGCGCCGCTTGCAGATAGGTTTTCTCGGATGTTCGGTCGTCGGTGAACGGCCTGAAGTCGATGCCATTGCTGCGTGCCACGTCGCGCTGCTGGTTGGCCCAATTTGCTCCGCCCAACCCATCGCTGCCGTCCATATCATTGACGACCGTCGCGAGCGCGTAAAGCGCCTCGCCCCGTCTCATGAAGCGGGCAAAGCGGGCTGGATCATCCGAGTGGTGCTTCTTTTCGTAGAGTTCAATCAACCATGGGAAATAGGCATAATATCTGAGGCGATTGGTAATGTTCGTGATGTTCGGAACCAGAGATTGGTAAATCCTGATGCTCGTTGCCTGGAGGCCAAGAGGGTCGAGGCCCATCGTCCAGCTGCCGGTCTTCGTCCAATAGGGATCGCCGTCCTGTTCAGATAATTCGAGTGCTACGCTCACTTCGTTTCCATTTTCCATTATATTGACGCTGGAGAATGCCACTTTGCTAATTCCACGATCATATTGGCGTGGTTCTAGGCGGTGGCTCGGCAAAGAATATGCGCGAGCATCATGTCATCTCCGGCCCGACGAAGCTGGGTTCCATCCGCACCAGCGGCGTGATGGAGGGCACTTGCGATGGGAGCCTGATCTCAGGAAGATCTGGTAGATCGCGGGTCAGGCCATAGGCGAGCAGCAGCCGTGATCGATCACATGACATGTCGGTCATGGCCTTCGGCGGGAGCGGGTGGATCGTCGGGGCTGCGCCCAGCACCCTTTCCGTCGGCATTTCAGCGATGAACCGGTCATGGACTTCTGTTTTGCAGCCGCCACCGGTCACGAGCAGTTGGACCGGCTTTCTGCGGTAGGCGGCGTGAAAGCCGTCCTGGGCGCGTTCAGGCGAGCGCGCCCGGCCATAGACCTCCTCGAATTCATGGTCGCATGCGCGCTTAAAATCTTCGGCGTTCAGCTGGCGACTAAGCATGCTGTCTAGCGCGGCGGCGCCGAGAAGTTCGACGGCGGCTGAGAACACCGCGACACGTTCGCGCCCCACGAGATTGAAAGCGACGATATCGAGTGTCGACGCCCCGACATCGACAAGCATGTGGGAGCCTGGTTGAGAGGTTGGCGCGAACGCATAGCCCGCGACTGCTGCGGTCAATTCCGGCACGAGGTAAAAGCCTGCCGGCAATCGGTCCGGCGATCGAGAATGTGTCTGCCGGACCAAATCTGAGGTCAATTGCGAAGCAAAAGGGGCGAGCTCGACAGCTGCGGCAACGATCCGTTTGAAGATCGAGAAGGATTTTGCATCGTCATGCGCGGCAACCGGGATACCGACATTCACGGCCATGAACTGATCCGCACCTGCCGGACCGAGCGGCTTGGCCTGTCTGTACCATCCGAAGAAATGCGCGAAATGAAGGGCGAGAAAGGCGGCAGCCGCCTCGACCCGGGTGATGCTGACGCCGGGCCTCACCAGCTCGCCCCCATGGGCTCCGATGATACCGGTTTTGAAGCCCTCCAGTGTTATCGCGCCAGGCAGGGGGTAAAGCGAAAAACGACCAGTTTTGGGGTCAAGCCATAAGGCGGTCTGCCAAAGATAAGGATGGCCGAAGGACTGTAGGCCATCGGGCGCGGGCATGGCCTTGGTCGGGTTATCCGCATGATAAGGCTGGCTCACGGCTAGCTTGACCGAACTCGTTCCGAAATCGAAGCCGACGATAAAGCCGTCGGCGAGGTCAGGCTGGGGCTTTTCTGCGAGCTGCGCCGCGCCATCAGCGATTGCGCGGTTGATCATCGCCTGGTTCTGGGGCGTGATCGAAACCGGACGTGGCTCGATCATTGGCGTGGTGTTGCTTACCGCCGCAATGACCTTGCGGAATATCTTCTCCCGTGAGGGCGCAGGCTTTGCCGCGGCGGGAGTTGGCTTTTTCACCGCAGCGGCCCGCTCGGCTTCCAGGATGGCCTGATAGGCGGCCTTCATCCCTGGGCCTTTGAGGATGATTTTCTTCGGGCCTTTGGAATTGGGTTGTGGCTGGGCCTTCTTGTTTTTTGCTTTCTGCGCTTTGGTCCCCGGTTTGGAGGCTCGCTGGCCTGCCCCGTTCCGCGCCGGAAGAGTTGAAAGAGGAGGGCACGCCGCCTGCTTCGCGAGCATTTGTTGCTCGATATCGGCAAACTCGCTGCCCGCTGCCTGGGGCTTTCGGTCAGGGCTTCGAGATGGGGCATTTGTTCCGGCCAGGCTCGTGCGCAGGTCCATCAGGGCGGAAGCGGCATCAGCCAGGCTTGCAAAGCCTTTGCCCTTTCTGCTCATGCGCCGGCCTCCGCGACCTCGACCACTGCGATACCGACGAGCATCGGCTCATCAAAGCTCAGGTCATTTTCCTTACGGTTTATCTGCTCCAGCTTGAGATCCATCCGGGCGAGAAAGGCATTCAGCTTGCCTCGGATGGCATATGTGATGTTCATTTTCTTGGCGCTGCCCGAGGCGCGCAATTCGCGAATCTGGGTTTCGGCCCTGCTTTTCTCTCGTTCCTTGTGCTGCGTGATGAGCGCGCGCTGGGTGGCGACGTCGTCATAGTGCCGGGCGGCTTCCGCCCCTTCGAAGTCGGTTCGGCGTTCCTTGAGTGCCGGCAAAAGGTGCGATGCCATCACATCCGCGACATGGGGTAGATCGGCCGGTTCGAGATGTCGGAGCTGAGGGGCGCTGGCCAGCGATTCCATCAGCACTTGCTCGACGGCATCTTCTTCCAAGCTTGTGCCGGTGGCGAAGTCGACGCCAGCGAATGCTAGGCGATCGACAGGCAAAAGGCCATCGATCGACCAACGCTCGACTGCCACGACATATCGGCCTGCGGGCAGAGGCCAATGCGGCTGATGAGGCACGCGATATGCGGTTACGGGCCGGGGCGCGACACCGACTTGCCGACCGTCGAGGAGCTGGGCGCAAAAGCGCGCCAGCGGATGGGTCATCGGAATGGCTTCCAGATTGCGATGGCGCAGCGGGTCTGGGTTGCTGCCGAACACGGCTTTCACGCCGCTGGCGGCGTCTCGAGAAAAGCGGGTCGGGTAGCGCCGGGCTTTCAGATTCCGAAAGTGCCCAAATTCGGCCTGCGCTCTTGGCGACAGGCGAACGTCATATGCTTCGATATCGATGCCGTTGATCGGTTCGAAGCGCGTGCCCTCGAACGTATTGACCAGAATGCCGGCGATATAATCGCGCAGGTCGCTTTCGGTCAGCCGCTTGTGCGGCGCATAGGCTTCCTTGACCTTCTGAAGAATGCTGTCGCCATGCGCCACCAGCCCAGGGGCTTCCCGCTCAAGCTCCTCTGCCTGCATTTTCCTCTGCTCTGCAGCCTGGATAGAGCGATCGAATTCACGTGCCCGTGCCTCTGGAGAAAGCTCGGGGTTGGTCAGGATGAATTCGATGTCGCGGATGATCTCACCCAGGATGGGTTCGAAGTCGCCCAGCGTCTCCTGGATGATCCCCAGCCTCAGATAGAGCCGGTCATAGACCTGCTCTTCGATCGTTTCAGCGGCGATCAGATTGATGATGTCGATTGACGGCGATCGCTGGCCAATACGGTCGATACGACCGATCCGCTGCTCCACCTTCATGGGGTTCCAAGGCAGATCCCAATTGATCAGAATGCGGCAGAACTGAAGATCGAGGCCTTCACCGCCGACCTCGGACGTCAGCAGGATCGTGCCTGCGGGAGCATCGGCAAAACGCGAGACGATTTCTTGGCGGTCGGCTTTGATGCCGCCATGGAGTTCCATGATCGCAAAGCCGGCGGCTTGGAGCTTCGCGGCGAGATAGCTGATGGTGCGGCGAAAGCTCGAGAAGACTATGAACTTTTGATCGGGATCCCGCTCGCGCAACTGGCGCAGCCAATCGAGCAGCTTTGCAAGCTTGGTATCGGCGGCTTCCAGTCCCGCTAGGACGGCAGGGTCATCGCAGATTTCGCCAAGCGCGCTAATCAGCGGGCCTGGCAACGCTCCAGGGGGTGATGCATCGTCCTCCTCGTCGAGCGTGAGGAAACCGCTTCGTTCGCCCCAATGGCGATAGGCTGTGGCCAGGCTCGAGGCGAGGAGCCGCTGGGTTTGGGCGAGCAGGAACCGCTCGTTGATTTCGTTGGCAAAGGCATATGCCTCGATGCGCTGTGTCGCCCGCTGATAGAAGGCGTCTTCCGCCTCATTCATCGGCCATTTTACCGTCTGGGGGCGGCGCTCGACCTTGAATTCCGCAACATCGCGCCGGCGCGTGCGATTGATCGTGGATCCCAGCAGCGACATCTCTTCGATCCGTGCTGCCAATTTCACGCGGTTTGCCGGGGTATCGACGATGCCTTTTTCGAGCTCTTCGCGCAGGCGTTTCAGCCGTTCGCCGGTCTTGAGAACCCGCCCCTCGGGCAGATCCCCGACAAGCTCCGCCAATTCGTGCATCGGCACGCGCGTATCGCGTGCCGCTTCCCAAGCCCGCACCAGCGGGACATTTTCTTCCTGGAGGATGTCGAAGAGATATTCGCGTTCGAATGTGTCCGGATCGATGAGCTTCAAGAGCGCGCGCAGGTCGTTGGCGCGCAGATTGATCGGGGTGGCCGAAAGAAACAGCGAATAATCACTCACATCGGTCACAAGCTTTGCCAGCTTATGGTTCATCGTTTCAGCATTGCGCAGATGATGCGCCTCATCGAAGATCGCGAGATCGAACAAATCCTGAGCCGAATCATTGAGTAACCGCGCGAGGTCGGCACGCGCACCCGAGGCGGGCTCGTCAGGATCATCCCACCCGCGCGGCGGACGGATGGCGGAAAGCGATGCGATGACCTGAAAACCCTCGCGACGCTCCTGGTCGTCGCGCAGCGTGTCGAGCAACTCGGCGGCGCCGCAGATACGCGCGTCGACATTGAATTTGTTGCGCAGCTCAGCACGCCATTTTTCGACGAGCGGCTTGGGGCAGACCACCAGAAGTCGCCGACAATCGTGATTCCGCGCCACAAGCTCTGTCCAGATGAGCCCTGCTTCGATGGTTTTACCGAGACCGACTTCGTCGGCGATGAGCAGTCCGCGAGAGGGCGCGTTCAAGAGCTTGAGGACCGGCTTGAACTGGTATGCGTGAAACTCGGTGTTCGTCGCGCCCATGCTGTAGATCATGTCGGCAAGGCGGCCCGTCATGCGCAGATGGGTCAGAGCGCGTCGCAAGTCGGTTGGGGCGGAGAGCTTGCCGTTTCGCAGATCCACGAGCGCATCGGGGGCGGCCAGGACATGTTCGAGCTGGTTTGCCGGCAGACTTCGACGGCCTGTCGGAAGCTCAATCTGGAAGAAGGTGCGTCCTGCTCGTTCTTCGGGCGGCCGGTCGGTTACGACACCGACAACCGCCGGATCGTTTTTCAGTCGTACCCGCTCCCCTGCCTCGAACATAGTGAACCTTCCCCCCTCACAGGATGATCAATAGAAAGCCGACAGCGTCAAGTGTCAGGCGAATGTTAAATCATTCAAAATCTGCGCCATTCACTTGGAAGGTGCTGGCATTGATAGATCTGCGCCGTCCTCTCTTGCGACGGGCGGAAGTAACTTCCCTGACCGTTCGGACATGCAGGAAATTCATCGAATCGATCCTCCGTCGTCCTGGGTGGGGCTGTTATAGCTCGAAGGGGTGACAAATTCTGTCGCGGTCGATAGGCCGCGCGGCTCGGCGACGGTCAGCGTCTGCCAACTAGGTGCGATACCCGGGGAGGAGCAACGCCATCCGGTTCCTTGTCCGTTGTCGGCTTCCTGGTCGGCGCGCGGGGCCGAGCAAGCCCGCATAGCGGGCTTCTCCACTGCGTTGTGACCCTCCGGGTGCACGACCCCGCTATGACGCCGCCCTTGGGGCGCCTGTCGGAAGGCCCCGATGGGCGGGGCTGATCCAGACCGGAGTCACAGCCATGTCGCAGCCTTCCCAACAATCGGCAGACCGAGCCGAGCGGATCGACCGCATCGCCGCACTGAATGACAGCCTGAGGAGATCTATATGCAGCCCTGGCCGAAACCAGATCGTCATGACCGCAGGCGTCGCCGCGCTGGTCGGTGACGTGTCCCTCTTCCGCGGATTTCGCAGACGCGCCGAGATCCTGCGCACGGTGCAAAACTATGACAGCTTCAATCCCGACAACGATCCATTGGGCGAGCATGATTTTGGTCGCTTCGAATATGACAGCGCCGTTCTCTACTGGAAGATCGACTATTATGATCTCGAGCTTGCCTGGGGCTCACCCGATCCGGCCAATCCCGACGTCACCACTCGGGTTCTGACGATCCTACTCGCCGAGGAATATTGATCGGCACGGCCATCCCCCTGATCGGGGGGATGGCCGTGAAAAGTCTGCTTGAGCAGACTGCGCGCGAGGAATGTCCAAGCGCCAAGCGCGCTTGGGGAGGGGAGGCCGCACCGCAGCATCGCCCCCGTGCGGCCGATGCAAAGCTGTGAGCCGACGCGGGATCAGACCATTTGAGGAGTTGCCGCCATGTCCGCCTATTTCGCCGCCCATCCCGATCACGCGATCCTCTTTGCGTTCGGCTGTTTTGCGCTCACCGTCTATCTCTTCCGCTATGTCGGTCCCGGCATCGGCGGTGGCGGCGACTGGTCATCGCGTGACCATTATGAGCGCAATCTGCGCGACGGTCCGGACGACTATTGTTGAGCTGGCCGCGCCGATGAGAACGATCGCTGTGAGCCTTCTCAAGGGCGGGGTGGGCAAGACCTTCCTCGCCACGCATCTCGCCTGGTATCTGGCCGAAGCGGCAGGGCGCCGGGTCGTGTTCGTCGACCTAGACCCGCAAGGCAGTTCGTCGCGCCGTCTGGCCGGCGAGCGGCCGGGTGGCTTCGCGTCCGATCTCTTCGATCCGTCGGCGGCGTTTGCCGCCGACGGCCAGACCGGACTCACGTTGCTCGCCGCCGACCAGCGTCTGCAGATGATCAAGGCGGCGCAGGATGTGCGTGACTTTCTCGGCCGCTTTCCTGCGCTCGCACCCCATTTCGACCTGTGCGTGATCGATACCGGCCCCAAATGGGACGAGCTGACCCTGAGCGCTCTCGCGGTCGCTGACGCAGTGATCGCGCCCGTCCAGGTCGCCGAAGATTCGGTCGAATGCGCCAAGATGCTGCTGACCGCGCTGCGCAAGGCCGAGGCGGCGAGGGCAGGGCGCAAGATCGATTTCCTCGGATTGCTGCCATCAATGGTCAACCCGTTCGACCGGCGCGAAATGGACAATGCCGTCAAGCTCGCCCACGCAGTGGGCGAGCGGCTGATGTTCCCTGCCTTCATCAAGGCGCGACCGACCTACAAGCATGCCGCGGAAAATCATCGGCCGGTCTGGATGGAAGGTGGTGGCGGCGCCAAGGCGGCGGCCGAGGAAATTCGGCCGATCCTTGCCGAGATCGAACGGCGGCTGGGTTCAGCGCCAGCGGCCCTTGTCTGATGGGTAAGTTCGACGAACGCATTGAGGAGTTCGGCCTGCTCGTCGGCGCGCATGAAACAGCACGCCGGGTCGAGGAAATCCCTCTGGATCGGGTCATCCCCGACCCCGGCAATCCCCGGCGCAGTTTCGACGATGACGCCTTGGCCGAGCTTGCGGCCTCCATAGCGGCTCGCGGGGTCTTGCAGCCGATCACGGTTGCGCCCGCCAACACCGCGGGCTTGCATCGCATCCGTTTGGGCGAGCGACGCTTTCGTGCCTCCCAGCTCGCGGGCCGGGTGACGATCCCGGCGATCATCGTGGCCGAGGGGGAAGGGAGCCACCTGCTCGCCGATCAGATCGTTGAGAACGATCAGCGTGCGAACCTGTCTTCGGTCGAGCTCGCTCATGCTATTGCCCGTATGCTCAAGGGCGGCATGAGCCAGGTCGAGATCGCCGCTGCGCTGGGCCGCTCCAAGCAGTTCGTCTCGCTCTATGCGGCCTATGGTGACATGCCTACCTATCTCAGGGAAGAGCTCCCGCGCGCGCCGATCCGGCTGCTTTACGACCTGCATCGCACAGCCAGGGACTATCCTGCAGAAGTCGAGGCCTATGTCGCTGCCTGGGATGAGAAAGGCGGGACATTGGCGGAAGGCGCACGGTTCATTGCCGGGCTGAAGGGAAAGACGGACGCTCCCAGTATCGAAGTAGCGCCGTTGCAGGCCGCTGCGGTGACCGTCGCCTGTCCCGAACCGCTGTCGGGGGCTGAGCTTGCTGCGCGACGTGCGGCGCAAACGCCAGAGGTCAGTCTTGCCGTCGAAGTCGATGGCCGTCCCGCGCGTCTTGTCCTTGACCCGCGTGTTGTCGTGATCTTCGGCGATGGATCCCGGCAAGAGATCGCGGCCGAACGACTGTGCGCCGCGTCTTAGGGACGCCCCGACGTCGCGTTGCTCTGACCCTCTTCCTCCGCGTTCGCATATCCTGTTCGTGTGTATGTCGGCCGCGCCCCTTTTGGGGTGCGGCCTTTTCCGTAGGTCCGAGCTGGGGCGGCGCCGTTGGCGCCGCCCTTCGTGGATCAGGCGTGAATGATAGGCGCATTTTGCCAAGAATGGTCGAAGTCTGCTCAAGCAGACTATCAGATGAGTTGAGTGAAGGTGAGGGCCGGATAGGCGTGACGCCGGGGATGTATGACAATAGTCTTCGATGCATGCCCGTCTTCACCTTCCGTCTCGACGAAGAAGTCGCCCAGCGCTTCGATGCTGTGGCGGAGAGCGCCGGTGGCCGCTCGGCTTTGCTGCGGCGCCTCGTCATGAATGCAGTGGACGCGGAGGAGGGCGGGAGGCCGGGACGAGTTCGCCGACGGGAGCGAGCAACGCGGCGGTTTGAGATCCGGTTGACCGATGCGGAAATTGCCGCGCTGGATGCCGAGGCCGATGCTTTGGGTATGAAGCGAACCGACTGGGTGACGAGGCTGGTGCGGTGCCGCCTGCATTCGGCGGCACCGCTGCCGCTCGAAGAACGGGCGGCAGTGGCTCAGGCGTGGCGCGAGCTCAACCGGATCGGCATCAATCTCAATCAGGCAACGCGTGCGCTCAATGCCTCGGTGATGGTGGAATCCGGACTCGATGTCGCGCGCGAGGCGGGGCGGGTGGCAAGCTTTCGGACGGAAATCCGGACGGCGCTTGCCGGTCTTGGCACTGCGCTCAAGGGCGATCTTGCCTATTGGGATAGCCTCGATGTTTGAGGAGGAGGGCATCTTGCCGCTGCCCAGCCTCATGGAGGCATGGCGGCCGCCCACCGGCGGTAAACGGACACTGCGGGGAGCCTATGTCCGCGTCGGGCGAGGCGGATCGGGCCGGGGAAGGCAGGCGCGCGCCGCGCCGCTGAGCCAGGCCGAGGCTCGGGCCAAGCTCGAGCGGATCGTGCGCAAGGCCCCGGAGGTCATGGTCAAGGTCTCGGGTAAGCAATATGGCGCGCATCATCTTTCCGAGCATTTCGGCTATGTTGCGCGGCACGGGAAGCTTGCGGTGCGCTCGAGCGAGGGCGAGATCATCGATGATCCCAAACGGCTGAAGGAGATCGCGCAGGACTGGGCCATGTTCGACGAGGCGATGAACGAGCATGGCCGCGACCGGCCGACCTCGCTGTCGCTGGTCCTTTCCATGCCCGGCGGTTCGACCGATCCCGAGACGCTGCAGGATGCCGCCCAGGCGTTCGCCCGGATCCTGTTCGAAGACAATCACGCCTATATGCTGGCGCTTCACACCGACACCGATCATCCGCACGTCCATCTGACGGTGGCCACCGAAGGTGCGGACGGCACGCGACTCAATCCGCGCAAGGCCGACCTCCATCATATGCGGGAGACGTTCGCGCATGAGCTACGTACGCGCGGGATCGCGGCTGAGGCGACGCCCAGGCGTGCGCGTGGTTACGTCCAGAAGCGTGTGCGCTCAGCGGCGCTGCATCTCGATGCTCGGATCGGTCAGGAGGGGCGCCGGCTCAATATGGATGAACTCAACGTGCTGCGCGCCCGAGCCTATGCGCGCGCGCGCGACGAGGAACGGCGGCCGCAAGACGTGATGGCGCTGGTTCGCCAGAAGCAGATACGCGGCGCTTATGCGGAGGCGGCGGTGGCGCTCGCACGCACCGGCGAGGCGGACGACCAAGCGCTTTCCGACGAGATTGCGGGCTTCCTGGCGGCTATGCCGCCGGCGGTCTCCCGACGTCTCGCGCTGGCCCGCGAGATGATGCAGGGGCGGCAAGCGACACATCCGGCGCGAGAACTGGAGGGTGGAGCTGGCCCCGAGCGGCCACCACCCGAGCGTGGGCGGGAGCGCTGATTCGCATGGGGTGACTGATCTTGCGAAGGGATGTTCTCGCTACCATGTGAATGGAATGTCCCGGAAAATCAAGAAAACTGGCGCTATCTCCGGTCATGGCTTGTTAGAAAAAACCATGCTATTATCTAACAGACAGGAGCATGGATATGTCTGCGGTGGCTGATCGGATCATGAAGCGTGTGCGCGGCAAGGGCCGTGGCTGGGTGTTTACGCCCAAGCAGTTCGTCGACTTTGGCACGCGCGGCTCGGTCGATATGGCGCTGTCGCGTCTCGCGCATGCCGGCGACATCCGCCGGATCGGCCGCGGTCTCTACGACTATCCCCGCCAGCATGACAAGCTTGGTACCCTGAGCCCGGATCCCGGACAGGTTGCCCAGGCGCTCTCCGCGCAGAGCGGTGATGCGCTCGCGCCTTCAGGGGCGGCGGCCGCCAATAGCCTTGGCCTCTCGACGCAGGTGCCTGCCCGGGCGAGCTACGCCACCAGCGGTCGCACCCGCACCGCCAAGGCTGGCGGCCGCAGCGTCACCTTGAAACACAGCCGTGCGCCGGTGCTCGACGCGCCGGAATCTGTGAATGCGATCGTCCAGGCGCTCGCACATCTAGGGAAGGGCAATATCGACGCGGATGCGATCGGGCGCTTCGCCGCGCGGCTTGACGATGCTGGTACGCGTACGCTCGTTGCGGCCCGCCCGGCCATGCCGGGCTGGATGGGCGACATTGTCCTGAAGATTCAGGCGGCGCGCCATGGATGAGTTCGCCCGCCGCCCGGCCGAGGATCGCCGCGCTTATATCGAGGAAGCGGCGGCTCGCCGGGATCTCACGCCGATCATAATCGAGAAAGACTTCTGGGTCTGCTGGACCCTGCGGCGCCTTGTTCGTGCCGTGGACCTTGCGGGCCATATGACCTTCAAGGGCGGCACGTCGCTCTCCAAGGCGTATGATATCATCCAGCGCTTCTCGGAGGATATCGATCTCACCATCAGCCGGTCGGCGCCGCTCCTCGATCAGGTGGCGTCGCCGATGGAGGCGGGGATTAGCGGCAAGGAACGCGAGCGGCGGACCAAGGATCTCAAAGTGGCTGCCCAGGCCTATGTCGCGACGATCGCTATGCCGGTGCTTGGCCGCGAGATCGGAGCGGCGCTCGGCACGAGCGAAGGCTGGCATCTGTCGCTCGACCCCGACGACAAGGATCAGCAGACCGTCCTCTTCGTCTATCCCCGTACTTCGGACTATGGTCTTGCCTATGGCCAGAATTACGGGGGCGGGGACGAAGGCGGCTATATCAAGCCGCGCATCAAGCTCGAATTTGGCGCGCGCGGGGATACCGAGCCCTTCGCCATGCGCCCAATCATCCCCTATCTGGCCGAGGATTTCCCCGACGAGCTACCGGATCCCGCAACCGACGTGCCGACGCTGGCGGTCGAGCGCACCTTCTGGGAGAAGGTTACGATCCTCCACGCGCTCCATCATAATGCCAAGCTGCGCGATGGGCTTTCGCGCCATTATTATGATGTGCTGATGCTCGACGGGGCTGCCGTCACGGCCGAGGCCCTCGCACGGCCGGAACTCCTCGAGCAGGTGGTCCACAACAAAAGCCTGATGTTCGCCGACAAGTCCGCGTCCTACGAGACCGCTGTCCTGGGATCGCTGCGGCTGTTGCCGACAGAGGGCATGATGGACCGGCTCGCCCACGATTATGCCGCGATGGGCGAGATGTTCATGACGGCGCCGCCGTCCTTTGACGCGGTGATCGAAGGCATGGCCCGCATAGAGCAGGCGATCAACGCGGCTAATCAATAACTCACTGAAAACAAACAGAAAAAACTGATAATATATCTTATGTTAAATCACCGGAGTCTGAGCCTCAGGAGTGGGGTTCCCACGTTCGATGGCCGCCAGCTTTCTTGCACGGTCGCGATCACGCAGGGCGTTCACAAGCCTGAGATCAATTCTCGCGCGTCGCTTTTGCAATTGCGATAGCAGATTCAAACCGCTTCCTCGTAGGCTCCCGCAATCGAGCCAAGCTGAAAGTCCGTGCAAAATGGGCAAGGACATCGGCTTCCGCCTTGCCTCTCCGGACAAGAGGCAAAGCCAGGCTCGCGAGTTCAATGAGAGGAATGTCTCGGTGAGATCGCCAATCCGATCGGGCCGGTCGATACGCAACCAACTGATCAGTATCCATCGTTTCGTGGAACACCACGTTCCGGCCATCTTCTTGCACCGATGGATGACGATCGGAAATTGCCTGCGTGACGATATCCTGAATAATCCGGCCTGCCCGCTCCTTTTTGTGAGCGCGGGCGATCCTTTCAATCAGGATGTCTTCATACATTGGCGCCTCGGCCTGAAGCGTGGCATCGATCAACCTTTCAAGTCTTGGCTTATACTCTGGCTGATAGATCTGTTCGACCTCTTCCAATGGAACAACCAAAGAGACGATTTGGTATTCGGTGCCGATTTCGATTGCAGGAGGCGAGTAACTTTTCTCGCCATCCTCGGGGTTGGAGGGGCGAACCACGGCGGCTTTGTCGACGGGCCCCGCTATATCGCCATCAGACAGGACATGCAGGCCGCGCCCTGCGCTCTTGACCAAGCCCTTTGAATGAAGCGAATTTCCGCGAGAAGGGGAAAGGGCATTGTTTACCAGTTCTTCCCACTTCTCCTCGCCCGGGCGAAAGTTTGCGGTTGCCCGATCTGCGTCGGACAGAGCCAAGACGCCCACAAGCGCCCTCTTTAACTCACCATTGGACCAAACGCGTTTATCAGACATCAGATTGAGAATGGCATTCTGAACCTGTGACTCGGTGACACGCGTCAAGTTCACATTGGAATCAGGCGCTTCGGCGGCGCCAAGGACATCCGTTTTTTGAGCTGGCTCCGGCCAAGCATCAGCGGTTGCACCACCATCAGCCGGTGATTGCTCTGCCGCAGGTACAGGCTCGGTGTCATCAGGCCAAGGAAGCCGCCAAGTCCGCAATTCCGTATGACGGCTTATCCATTCTTCGCCATCGTTGACCGGTTTAATTCCGCGCGCGGCAAGAAATGCGGCAACTTCATCGACTACTGCCTGCCGATTGCGAACGAAACGCGAGGCAAAACAACGCCAGATCGTCCAACCGGCACGCTCAAGGATACGCTGGCGCATCATGTCATCTGGCCATTTGTCGGGCCCGTGGTAGCGATCCCCGTCGCATTCGATGGCAATGCGCTGGTCATTGTCACCCTCGACCACGAGATCGATTCTGAAGTTTCCGACACGGACCTGAGTGTTGACCCGGAAGCCGCGTTCGCAAAGCAAGTCGAACATTTCTCGCTCGAAATCGGATTCACACCGATCACGCCGATCCTTCAGGTCGGATGTTTCAGCCGGGTAGGGGCATCGAAAATGCTCCAGGAGGGATCGACGCAGCTGATCGCTCGTGCGCAGCTGATCCAGCTCAACGGAGCGAACAAGGTAGGTTCGATCTCGAGCTCGCGACAAGGCGACGTTGAAGCGCTGTTCATATCGATTGCCTGAGAGCGGGCTATCCTCCCGCTGTGCCACCAGCGAGACGAACATGATGTCCCGTTCATCACCCTGGAAAGCGGTCGGATCACCTACCCGAATTGTGTGGCGCTCCATCACCTCAGTTCCGAGGCGCTGCTCGATCTCCTTGTAAATGTGCGCGGCTTGGTTTTGACCCAGCAATGTGGTGACGCCGATCGTTCGCTTCGACATCCTTTCGTCGTCCGCGATCGCCGCGATCTCGGAGACGATGAATTCCGCCTCGGGAACATTCACGTCTCCCTTGCGGAAGCCGTCCTCCACGAAAACGTCAATCAAAGGCGGATCCAGCCGTTCGGACGCCGTCGGCAATCGCAGCGGCGTCAGCCGATGGCCGTAGAACTGGCCTTTTGAGAATTCGATGATCGGAGCGACACAGCGGAAATGCTCCGTCAACATGATGGCGCCGCCAGCGAAAACGACCTTGCCGAGGTCGTATAGGGACTGCTCTTCCCGCAAGCAGGAACGATAATCCGCTACTTGGGCCCCGAGGTGCCTGCTGGCGAGTTCATCAGCGCGGGCCTGATCGCGCCCAACGAGCTCGGGGCTTACCTGCTTGTCATCGCCCACGATGAGGATCTTCTGGGCGCGTAACAATGCCGGAAGAGCTGCCACGGTTGACTGCGAAGCTTCATCCACGATGACGACGTCAAACAGGCCAAGATCGGCAGGCAAAGATTCCGACACCCGGTAGTGCGGCATGATCCAGCAAGGCAGAGCCCCCTTGGCGCGATCGGACGCAGCTCGTGCCTCCCGGCGATATCGCCCTGCCCGTTTGCCCGTGCCTTTGCCGATCCGGCGAACTGCATCCGCATAGGCCGCCAAAGCAGCCTTCACGCCATCGGTCGCTTTCCGGCTTAGCTCGAGCCAGGTCCGCAATTCGATCGAACGTTCGTAGGCTTCCTTGAGCAGGGCCTCCTTTTCGGCTCTCTCAGAGCCAAGTTCCTGCAAACGAGCATGACGATCAATGCGTGCAAGCCAAGTGCTAAGTCGCCTGAGCTTCCAACGTTTGACCCAATCACCCGGGGTGAGGCTGTCTTCCATGCCTTCGACTGGTTCGGAACGGAGTGCCTCTGCCCAACGAGAGCCGCCCGATGCCGAAATGGTTGTGCAAACGGTCTGGATCGTTTCGAAAGCCTCTGAAAGACCTTCGATGTGAGCAAGTCTGAGGGTCAGGTCTTGCCATTCCGAATGGAAGGCTTCGGTAGAGACATCCGGGTTGCCCAAAGCGCGCACTACATAGTCCTGCAACTCGCGGGCAATGTCGCCACCGGCCGATGCTAGGGAAGCGATCAATTTGGAGCGTATGGATTCGGCGCTCTCGAGCCGATATTTCAACCGGTGCGTCTCGACCACCTCACGCAGCCTAACGGTGGATGGGCTACCCTCCGATACCGACAGAGCCCAGCTGGCAATGATCTTCCGCGCCCGGCCATCGACAAGCTGCTGTTGGGTGACAAGCGCGCCGACATTTTCGAGGTGTTGCTGTTGTGCGCGCATGCGCTTCGCAATCGCGAGGCCATCCTGATCGATCTGGTCGCCCACGCCCAACGAAACGAGATGGTTCCAGGCTTGGCGAAGCTTGCGCGAGCGTTTGATACCGTCGATGAACCGTTGAATCTCGAGCCATTCGTCCGCGTTTCGCGGAGCCTCGCCAAGCAACGTAACCTGCGCCAGCTTTGCCTTGACCTTCCCGGCGAAGAGACCGCCGACAAAGCCTAATGCCGCTTTACCCTCACAAAGTCTCTGCAACGCTTCAAGCAGCTTTTCATCGTCGAGCGCGTCATCTGGCATATTGATGGGCCGGGTTAGGAAGTGGCTCCCTTCTAAGATAAGGTAGTCGATCTCTGGCTGGAGGCGGGCAATCGCCGCCAACATGTCTTGGTCTTCGCCGGTCCTAGCGCCGCGAATGGCATCCGCCGTCCACGTATATGGTGCCGATGACACTTTCGTATCCAGGGTACCAAGTTCATCCAGCTCATGCGCAAGATCGGCCAATTGGGCTTCAGCTTCCCCTTCCGCTATTCTAAGGTTCGGCAACGTACCTGCGGTGATCTGTCGGCGCAGTTCTTCGGCCCGGGAGAGATCGCGGTGAACGGGCAGCAGGCTGTCAATGGAAGGCAGGCTGGCTAATTTCGGAATGGGAACGCCCAAATACCCGATGTCCTGCCCAACTTTCCGCCGCGCCTGTCTGAGCGCCACGATGTCGCTATCGTTGAAACGGGGAGCGTTTTCGGGCTCGGCATCAACACTATCCGGCAACCAATTTGCCAGTTCAGGTTCGACTACCACCATGCGCGCCGCCCGCACGGGTTCGATCGTTTCTCCCTCGAGCACGACGGGCGACACTGCCGTTCGCCCTATCGTATCGACTTCATTGTCAATACGGGCGAGGCTGCGGTGCAGGTTGTCGATTTGATGATCGAGGTCAGAAATCTGGCGCTCAAGCTCATGGCGGCGTAGCCGCTGGAGCTTCTCAGCAATGATATCGACCGACTCCTGAAACTGCTTCAGACCGTCGCGGTCGCTGTCGAGCAGGCTCACCGCAAGCGGTCGCACCGCCTCAGGCAGCTTGTCGCGCAGGACACGCAAGGCGGGTGCCTTTTGGGAGGTGACGAGCACCCGCTTACCCAGCGCAAGGTAATGGCTGATGATGTTGGCGATCGTGTGCGTCTTGCCGGTGCCCGGTGGCCCCTGGACCACGACGCCCGGGCGAACTTCGAGCCGTTGCACGACCTCCACCTGCTCGCGATTGAACGGCTTGGGAAAGAACAGGTCCCTGCCCGAGCCGTCCGACGAGGTGACGCCGGGAATGGTCGATATACCACGGAATTGCGGGTATTCGGGTTCTTCGATTGTGTCGGACGGCTCTACCAGTAGGGCGGCAACGGCGGCAGGGAGATCGGGGGCCTCCGAGCCATCCTGTATGGCCGCCCGGAAGCGCCGGAGATCTTCCATCAGCTGCGTTGCGCGCCGTTCGCGCTGGAAGAAGGCGAACGCGGTGCTGACCTGCAAATGCGTGTCGACCGAGGGTATCCGCCGCGCCTCGGCCGGATTGGCATCCGGCACATAAATGCCATCTGGATCGAACAGGGCCGAGGCCTGGCGCAACACGGGCTCAAAGCTTTCGAGTGCAAAGGGAGAGAGCGCCACCTCGTCTAGTGCCGCTAGGAATCTTTCCGTGGCTGTGCGCCATTGGTCCAGCGCGTGCAGTCCCATCCGGTCGAGTGGATCGATCTCAAGGCCGGGATCGGCCTCAAGGCGTGGACGCGCTTCGATGCAATGGGTTTGCTCGTCGAGTGAGAGCTCCATGGTCATCGACAGCAGCGGATAACGCAAACGCTGGCCGTTGCGGAACAGCGTTGCAAAGCCAATGCCGCATACCAGTTCGAGCGGGACGTCGCTTACACCTTCCAACTGCTGGCGCAGCATATAAAGGGCGTTGTACAGCTTGATGGTCTCGCGGCGGGGCTTTTCGCGTTCTGCCCATAATCTCCATGCCCCTTCCAGCCAGGCATGGAAGGCCGCTTCGACACTGTCTCGGCGCTCATAATCGGACAGGGCGATGTGTTCCGGCGCTTCTTCCGCGTCAAGCAATTCGAGCGCGACAAGGCCGGCTGTGGCGATTTCCACCTTGAGTGATGGTATTGCTGCTACATCGTCGCGCAGGGACAGCCACAGCGCCAGTTCCTGATCCGGTGGCGCGGGCGGCGCAATCTTGGCGAGCCGTTCAACGCGCAGCCAGACGGGATCATCCCCGGACCCCCGATCGAGCGACACGCCAGGCAGTCCGGCAACCTCATCTTCCGTAGCGACAAAGCCGCGGTGGCTGCGGTAATCGAGTTCGACCTTCAGTCGGTCGCGCTCGGTGGCCTCCACATAGTCTATCAGGCTTATCAAACGAGCATGCGCGGCCGTCAGCTCCGGTCCTTTCGTTGCTCGGGTGGCCATCATTTCATTTCCAACTTGCAAATCATCTTGCTCTTCTGACGAGAAGTTCTGAAAATTCTCCATATGGGAGTCGATGCGCGCGACAATGGAGCGCGCCACGGGGTGCCGGAATCTGTGCAATTCGCCTCTTATGAGGCCCAGACGCTCGTGATCATCGTAATGGAAATCGACAAGGTCTTCGATGGCGCGGAGATTTTCTTCAATCGCCAAGGCGGCAGGCAGCCCCAAAGCCTGCATTGCAGCTATGATGTCAAATCCGCTCATGGCGTCGCAGCCCCTTCCGGATTGAGCCGGAAAAGGCGGGGGTGGATATCAATTACCCGCATCGAATGTAGGTTTGTGATTATTGATAGCCCCCAAGATACCGTTATCAATTCGCAGTCATGTTCATTTTTCGTGACGCGCCACAACGTCGTGTATTTGGTTAGGATCGAAGGCGACATCCCAAGACCACTCGCCAAATCCACCGCTCGAATTTACCGCTTGAACCCACTCGTCCAAGGCCTCTCGTTTGGCCTTGTTCTGCTCGCTGTCTGTTCCCTTGATCTCTAAGGCGAGTGTCTTTCCATTCGCCAGCCGGACGATGAAATCGGGAATGTATCGGCGGCGGGATCCCTGCCAGAGATAGTGTATCTGAAAACCAAGGTGATCGTTCTTGGCATAGGCAATTACATCGTCGCGGCTTTCAAATACGTTCGCGGCATACTGCTCCCAAGCGGAGTCCCCCACGACGTGGCTAATGTGTGACTTGCCAGTCGGCATGTTTGGCTTGGTTGTGTACCACGCGCGCATCTGGCCGGTGCTGCCAATGGGGTTCTCTTCGTCGAATACCGGCGTCAGAACCGTTGTGTTCTGCTCGGTCACGAACCGGAGCACGTGCCGCACGATCAGGTCGATGTTGAGCGCGATCAGAATGCGGCGACGGACCGGATCGCTGTGGAACAGCGACGGGATATTGATCTTTGCAGAGGGTAAGAAGGTTTCAACCAGCCGGATAAGCTGGAGGACAAGGTACTCCTCATTACCCTTGAAGTTGGCCTTGAGTTCGGCAAACGCCTTGCGCGCCGCCACGAATGTCAGGCGCTGAAGACGGAACTCTTCCGGCAGCAATGATAAGTCAATTGCCGTCACTTTGCTCATGTCCGCTGCACCGCCAAGCGCAGGGGCAATCTCGGCGCTAATGACGGTGGCAACCGGATCGAGCGGCAAAGGCTCGACCTTGGCCCAATCAACGGTGAGTTCCGGTTTTACCACGGTCTCGATGCGAAGCACGTTCGGCCAACGCAGTTCCAAAGAAGCCCGGTCAGGCACCACGTCAATCTGAGTGCTGGGCTTGGGCGGCGGCGGGGCATCCCCGCCCTCCCCCGGCTCGTAGATCGAAAGCGGCACGCCGAAGACGTTCACATATTCAGGTAGGAACAGCCCGTCATCGTCCTTGTCATAGCCGACACGCCGTAGGCCGCGGCCGATGACCTGTTCGCAGAGCAGCTGTGATGTAAAGGCACGCAGACCCATGATGTGGGTGACATTCTTCGCGTCCCAACCCTCGGACAGCATAGCCACCGAAATGACCTTCTGGAGATTTTGGCCAGCACCGCCGCGCTTGCCGACATTATCGACGATCTCCCGCAGCAATTCTTCTTTCTTCATTCCCCAAAGCTGCTCTTTCCGTGTCTCCGGGATGGCAGCCTCGTTTATCACTTGCTCTAGCCGGGCCTCGTAGCCCTTGTCGGCCCCGGCAGTTTCCCCAACCTCAGCCTTCTCCATGACGCGGGAGTCGACCCGCAAGGTCTTGCCAGGCGCCTGAAGCTCCGGCCAGTGGCAATCACCTTGATTGAAGAAGTGCTCGATACGCGCAGCCGTTTCGGTCCGGTTGCACACAGTGAGCATGACGGGCGGTGAATGGTGCTTGCTATCCGCCCACTGCTTGGCTGTCGCGCGCCAGTCAGCACCAAGGATCGTATAGGCGTCCTTGACTAGCTTCGGCAGCGCCTCATGTGCCTCAGCTTTGCGGTTCAGATCCTCTGCTACCGCCGGATCGCGATAGATGTGGTAGAGCTTGGAGCGCAACGTCTTAGCATCGGGCATGGCATCGTCCCGCACCACGACACGCGGCGTTTTCACGAGCCCCGCTTCAATCGCATCGTTAAGGCCAAAATCGGAAACGATCCAATCGAATAGGGCGGTGTCGGTACTAGCCTTGCCGGTCGGCGCGAATGGGGTGGCGGACAGGTCAAAGCACCGCTGGATGCGGCGGGTCTTATGCAGCCGGTCTAGTCCCTCGATCCAGCGAGTGGCCTCGTCAAGATCGATCCCGGCCTCTTCCGCCTGCTTCTTGCTGATCTTCACCTCGGCGGGCTTGCGATAGGCGTGGTGTGCCTCGTCATTGATGACGACGATATCCTTGAAGGCAGCGAGTTTGCCCAGGACACGGCGGGTAAATGCCTCGTCGGTCTCAGCGCCCTTCTTGACGACCGAGCGTTTGGGTTCGGTGGCTGGCATCAGCGTGTGCCAGTTTTCGATCAGGACTTCGGCCTGGTTCAGCTTCTGGCGCAGCGCTTCGGACGGGCACAGATTGAACTCGTCGTAGTAGCTGCCGGCGCTGGGGATCAGCACTTGAAGCCGCCCCTTCACCGTTAGGCCCGGGGCGACGATGAAGATGGCCCGGCTGAAATCCTTGTTTCGCTTCGGATAGGTCAGCGCGTTCAACACCTGCCATGTGATGATCATGGCCATCACCGTCGTCTTGCCCGCGCCCGTCGCCATCTTGTTGCACAGGCGCTGCCATGCACCGCCGTCGCCGGGGACATGGATGCCTTGTTTGTATTCCTCCGCGCCTTCAAGCCACCAAATCAGCGTCTCGATGGCCTCTAGCTGGCAGAAGTAGAACGGGTATTCCCGCGCTGTGTTGTCATGCCAGTGTTCGAGGAGGCGGCGGGTGACGATCGTCACGCCGGGGTAGCCAGCTTCGCGCCATTGATCGACGCGCCCACGGATCGTCTCGACCAGTTCCAGCTTCTCGGTTCGCCGGGTGTTGTTCCGAGCATCGAACACCTCGTAGCTGGCGGGGCGGCGCTCCGGAATGATTTCCAGCGTGCCATCCTGCTTTGGTGCCCAGTGTTGCTGGGGGCATACAAACGGCGTGTTGATGATGAGCGACTTGGGCTTGGTCACCGCCGTCACTCCAAGTTCATGATCTTGAGTGACTCGATGCCCCGGTCATCGACAATCTTGATCGCGACCCGGCGATGGTCCCCGGCCTCGAAGGGCAAGGAAACCGTGCCATGGAATTGCTCCAAAAGGTCCTCGTCCAATTCGGCGCGGATTGTCTTTTTCAGGCGGTTCCAGCCATCTTTTGCGCCGGCCATCGGGAAGAATAATTGATGCGGCATGAGGCTGCGCCCATCATAGTCGGTATCCAGCGACCACATGGCGATCTTGGACTTGCCACCTGAAACCAGTGTGCCCTCGCGGGGATCGAAGTAGTCGAAGCCATGAACCTCGACCTGCCAATTGTCGCCGACCTGCTTCAGCTCCACCTCGGGTTGCCCCATCAGCCAGAACGATTGGTTGGAAGAACGGGCCTTCTTTAGATCCTCGGTCAACAGGTCGGTGTTCATTTGGGCCTTGAGCAGAGTGACGCCGGGCCAGTTGGTCTCGTCGATATCCTTCGCTGCTTCCGGATCGAAGGTGAAGGCACAGAAAACCACGAACTTGGGCTTGGGCACCAAGGTCTGCGCGTCCTCGATGGCGCGCTCTACCTGCTTCTGCTCAAGCGCGGCGTGTTCTGGCCCGAAGCTCACGACGACCCGTTCCCCGCTGTCCAGAGTGCCCGACGCATGAAGATGCTTGACGCCGGGGATGGCTTCGAGATCGGTGAACTTCAGCATGGCCCCGCCCTTTGCGCGGATCCCGGTGCGGATCAGTTCATCGCGCCATTGTGTCTGGCGGGACGTTTCGCCAGACCTCGCGACGGTGGCGTCAGCCTCTTCGGGAGGGGCTGATTCATCGAGCGATAATACGGTGGGCGCGGGAACGGCCTCGACGGAAAATGGGCCGGTGATCCGTAGGCGGCTCTTGTCCACTTCGGGCTTGTCGTAAAGCGTTTCCTGTTCCGCATGGTCCTTGATCGACTGATCCATCGCGGCCTGCATCGCCTGCCGGGCCATGTGGAAAGCGGCGAAGGACTGCTTGGCTGCTTCCGGCCAGCCGGTCGGGAAGTCGAACGGCACTTCCCATTCGTCCAGCCGTTCGCCGGAGGTAAAGGTAATGGGGTTGCCCTTGCGCGAGCCTTGCACAGGTTTGATTGGTGCGGGTGGATTGGCGAGCAAGGCGGCGTTCAACGAGTCCAGCGCTGCGGCGATGGCTGGGTGTTTCTCTTCGTAGATCGTGTCGATATCGGGATTATTGGCGATGCTCTTCAAAGTGATGTGTGGGACAGTCTCATAAACGAATCCGCCCCTCAGCCCCTCGTGCGGATAGCGTAGCGCGAAATAATCAAAGCTCGCCGTCATCAAGCGTTGCTTGGCCAGCGTGGCGGCAACACGGCTGGTGTCGCAGGTGATCCAGCGGCGCCCCCACCTCTCAGCGACGAGAGGAGTTGTCCCCGAACCGCACGTTGGATCGAGTACTAAATCGCCGGGATCGGTGGTCATAAGGAGGCACCGTTCGACAATTGTTACGTTTGTCTGGACGACATACACTTTCGGATCAGCGAAACCCGAGGTGCCTGTGTCCGTCCATACATTCGTGTAGGGAAAAACCGGAAAGTCATCCAAATATCGGACGTAGCGAAGCGTATTTCCGACGAACATCAGCCTGTTCGCCTTTCCCAAACGTGGCATGCCCTCTTGGCCGGTTTTCCAGTATCCTTTTCCGGGGACGACCTCTTTTCCCTGCAATTTTACCGGGAAATCACCGGGCGGTTTTTGACTGCGAGCGTCACCGTGACTGAAAGGTCTGTCCGACGGACTGAGCTTATGAACACCGATGGGCTTTCTCTCACCCCGATCATCTTCATAGAGGCTGTATTGTGAAGCGCCTGCTCCGCCCAACTCCTTTTGGATGTAGAGGCTGCGGTATTTAAGTGAGCCCAAGTCCTTTGCATACCAAAGCAGGTAGTCTGCTACACCTGAAAGCGTGAGGCTAGAAGCACCGGTCGTTTTTGCGACTGTAATCTGCGAAACGAATTGGCCTCTACCGAAAACATCGTCGAGAACTGCACGAACCGTGTGAAGATTTTCATCGGAAATCTGCACGAACACGCTGCCGCTCTCATGCAGCAGTTCCTTGGCCAGAAGCAGCCTGTCACGCAGATAGGTCAGGTAGGAGTGGATGCCGAGTTCCCATGTGTCGCGGAACGCCTTGATCATCTCCGGTTCTTGCGTGAGGTCGGCATCATCGCCGTCCTTCACCTCACGCTTGTTGGTGAACGGCTGGAAATTCGACCCGTATTTGATGCCATAGGGCGGATCGATGTAAATCATCTGCACCTTGCCAGCCATCGACTCCTTGTGCAGCAGGGAATTCATGACCAGCAGGCTGTCGCCCGCGATCAGCCGGTTCGACCAACCCTTCTCATGGTGGTAGAAGTCCAGCGCTTGACGAAGCGGCAAGTTCTCGAACGCGGCCGCGAACAGGTCTGCCTGTCGCCATGCCTCGCCCGCCTTCTCGCCCTTCAGCCGCTTGCGCGCATTGGCAAGGATCGTGGCCGGGTCCACCCGCTCATGGACATGCAGCGACACGGTATCGACCGCGAAGCTTGTCCCCTCGGCCTTGCCCGCCCAGTTGAGATACGGCTCCTGGAGCCGCTTCAGTTCCACCAGCGCATCGCGCATCGCATCAGCATCCCCAGACGCCAGCGCATCGTCGATCAACTTCTCGACCACCCCGCGCTGGCTGTCGAACATCAGTTCTGGGTCGAGGTGAGGATCGTACTTCCAGACGGTCTTAGGCTGATCCGGATCGTTGTCCGGATGCACCATACCAACCTCGGGGTTGTTCACCCGCGTTTCTGCGTGACGATAGCTCAGCACCTGCATCGGCCCGTCCGATTTGCGCACGACCTTCTTTTTACCGCCGGTCTTGGGGGCAGCAGGCGCCGAAGCCTCTTGCGCCGTCAGCGAGAAGCCGTCCCCATCTCCATCGTCAATCTCGTCCTCGTCGTCGTCGAGCCCCAGCAGAAAAACTGACCCGCCGCGGCCGCGACCTTTGCCGAGTATGCCATCCGCGATCAGCCCGTCTCGGATGCGCTGGTATGCTTCGTCACTAAGGTCAGGTACTGATTCGCGCATAGCCGCAGCCAAAGTCAAATTGCCGACTGCTGATCCATCGTTTGGGACGATGGCCAATAGAAGTTTGCGGAGAGAGTCGGTCATTTGATTTCCCAAGTCAGTAAACTGCGCGTGCAGATCGAAATTCGCTCGTTCTTCTAGCTGTATTATTCACAGCATAGCGCTGTTAGCGTAGGATCTGTCATGCTTCCCCCTATATCCCGACCAAATTGAATAGAACCAAATGGATAGATAGCGCCTTCGGCAATCCCATAAAGTGCAATCTCGCCTTCCTGTCACCTCAGATCTGTACTCGAGTTGCAGTCAAATGCCGGAATGCCCGATCGCGGCACGTCAGCAGGATCACCTGCATGCGTTGGGAGGCTTCCTCCAGGATTTCCGTCATCAGATCGAGCCGGCCGTCGTCGGAATAGACCAGCGGATCGTCGAGAATCAGCGAAACCGGTGTTCCCTGCTCCAGCAGCATGTCGGCAAAGGCGAGGCGGGTCAGGACCGCCAGCTGCTCCTGCGTCCCCTTTGAGAGCGTTCCGCAGGCTTCGCTCAGACCGGATCGCGTGACCGAGGCCAGGCCGAGCTCTTCATCGAAGCTGAGGTCGGCGCCGGGAAACAGGCGCTCGACATGCACTCGGGCGCGTTGGGCCACCGGGCCAACAAAGGTCCGGGATGCCTCAGCGCGCGCCTCGTCCAGCACATCCTTGAGCAGTTTGATCGTAGCTGCCTCTTCGTCGAGCCGCGTCAGCGCCTGTGTTGCGGCGTCGGCTTCTTCGGCTGCGGCCGCGGCCAGGCTCGCCAGGCCCTTGCCGCCCTCGCTCTCAATGATCGCCTCAAGGCGCGCGATATCCTTTTCGAGGTCGCTCCGACGGGTTTGACCGGCCCTTGCCCGGCTATCGATCGTTTCGATCTTGCGGTTGATCGCCTGCACATCATGAGCCGTGGCGTCTCGCTTCGCTTCGGCCAGTTTGACAGCGGCCTGGACAGCATCTTCCCGGGCTTTGCCGATGGCGTCGGCAAGCCCGGCAAAATCGGATTTTCCTTCGATCTGAGCGATGCGATCAGACGCATGGGTCTGATCGCGCTCGGCGCCCGCCTGCTCGGCGGCCAGCGGTCGGTCCTTATCCTCTATTTCACGGAGATCCTGAACGGCTTGGTCGTGCAGCGTTTCAGCGCGTACCGCGGCAGTTTCCGCCTCTTCCACGCTGCGGGTGAGCTGATCGGTCGAGATCTCGTCTTCATCGGACGCCGACGATTCCGCTGGGACACTGGCCACGAACAGCTTGAGCGCATCAGGGCCTGCCGCAAGATCCAACAGCGGCTGCGCCGGCGTGAGGCCGGTGATCTTGGTTTCCAGCAGTTGGACGGTCCCCTGCGCGTCGCGCGAAGTATCGTTTCGCGTCCGCGCCGCAGCGAGGTCGGCCACATCCAATTCGGCCAGTTCCAGATCCTGTCGCTCGAGCAATTCGGCGAGGCGGGCTGTCGCGCTGGCCGCCGTTGCCGGCGGGCGGATGAAGAGGATGCCGTCACCCAGGGCAATCTGTGTCTCACCGGTCAAGGTGCGCGGGCTATTTGGTGTCAGGGGCTCGCCGTCCATGGTGATGCCCGTAGCGTCGCCCGTAAGCTCGATTGTGGTAGCGCCAGCATTGACGGCTGCCCGCGCCTCCGCGACAGCGCGGTCATTGGCCTCCAGGCGAGCGAGCGCCTCAGCCGGAATGACCCGTGCGGCCTGATTGCGAGCATCGACCAGTCGCCTTTCAAGGTCGAGTAGATCGGTGCACCGCTGGTGCGCATCGGCGATCGCCGCGCGGCGCTGACGCCCAGCGAGACGTCCCTCCCCCTCTACAAGCGCCTGACGGGCTGTGGCGCGATCATCGCGCGCCTTGTCGAGCGCTGCCTTTGCATCCGCGACTTTCGTGCGTCCCGCTTCCAGCTGAGCTGCAAGCCGCTCGCGATCGGCGGTGATTGCAGCCAAAGATTCATCAGCGGCCGTCAGCGCTTCTCTCGCGGCCTCGTGCTGAGCATGCAGATCCTCGAGGCGATCGAGGTTCGTAGAGATATTTTCATGTTCGGCTTTGCGGGTTTCAAGAATCTGCGCGGCAGCCTTGGCTATCTCCAGAGACTGAACGAGATTCGCGCGCTGTTCTTGCTCGGTCTCGTCCGTCAGCTCCCGCTCGATAACCTTGAGTCGGCCGCGCGCCGTTTCTAGCTCGCTGAAGCTCTTTTCGAGCGCATTGAGCCGAACAGCCGCGTCCGCAGCGGTCTGCCGCGCCTGCTGGTCACGATCCCGCGCCGCCTGCCAACGCCCCTTCGACTGCGCCTTTCCAGTGGGCGTCCAGTAAATGTCATATTGCTCATCGATCCGCTTTTGGACGCGCTCATAGGCAGCGCCGCCGACGATCGTCCCGACCTCCGCCTCAAGCGTCGCCTGGATGCTGCTGCGCACGATGCTGCCGGGTGCCGTCACTTCGAGCGCCTGCGCCTGCGGAACCCAAAGCAGACCGAGCGCGCCATAGGTGGCCGGGTCACCGCGCTGGCTGCTATCCTTGACGAACCCAAGAAGTGCCTGCAGGCGATTCTCGGCCTCCTCGCCCTGCGCCCGACCCTGCGGCCCCGTGACTTCGACCTGAGGGCCTTTGAGAAAGCGCTTGGCGATTTTCCAGCTGTCGGCGCCAATATCGAAACTGACTTCGATCTCTGGCGCGACCGCCTCGCCATAAGGCGCAAAACTCTGGGCGAGCTGATTCTTCGTGGCGTGGCGGACGAAGAAAGCCGCGCGCAGGGCCTCAAGGATCGTGGATTTCCCACTCTCATTGGGCTCGATGATGATGTTGAGCCCCTCACCCAACCCCTCGATCGTCAGGGGCTCGCGGAACTTGCGGAAATTGTTGAGGCTGATCCGCCGGAGTTGCAGGCTCACGCTTGGCCTCCCCGATGATATTCGACAAAGAGCCGCTCCATTGCGCGCCGCGCTAACATGGCTTCGGTCCCGCCGGCCGCGATCGTCTCGGTGAGCTTCTCAGCCGCTATGCCGAGCAATCCCTCTATCTTAAGATCCGCCAAGTCCTGCTCGCCCGGCCGCCCGACAAGATCGTCCGCCCGGACATCCAAGAAGCGAAGGCGATGCCGGAGGTCATCTTCGAGCCGCGAAAGGATCTCGACGCGGTCGGCGAGGCTCGTAATGCCCGCCAGCGAAAGGCGCAGCAGCGTTGCCGCAGGATCGATAGCCGAGAGCAGCACGTCGCATTCCGCCGAGAAGGCAGCAGTGTCCTGCAAGGTCCAATCCCTGAGCAGCCATTGGAATCGGCCGGTGCGCACGGGTTCCACCTTTGGCTCCACTCCCGGCGCAAGCTCGATCATCAGAACATGGCCGGGTTCATCGCGTTGAAAACCGTCGGTTTCGGGGGTTCCGGCATACCAGGTGCGCGGATCGACCTTGAGTGTGCCGTGCCAATCGCCGAGCGCCAGATAGTCGAGACTGGACCGCTTTGCGCGATCCGGCGCGATCTGGTTCTTGGTCTCGCCGCGCGCCGTGAAATCGCGAATAGAACCATGTGCAAGGCCGATCCGCAGCTTCGCGCCTGGCGTTTCCATGCTGTCGAAAAGCTCGGTCGGATCGTCGAGATGGTGACGGTGGATGAGAGGTGCGGGTAGCAGCCAAACCCCGGCCTCCATCTCCTGCGCGACGGGCTCGGTGAGCAGGATGATATTGTCCGAGGCTTTGTGACGGACGCGATCCCACAGTCCGCCGTTGCGGGCATAGTCGTGATTGCCCGGGAGCAGCCACCAGCGGCAGGGATAGCGCTGCATCCGCGACACTGCCTGGACGATGACCCGGTCCTCTGGTCCTTCCGTATCGAAGATGTCGCCCGCGACAATCACATGCCCCACCTGCTGGGCGGCGGCGACTTCGCCGATCCGGTCGATGGCGTCGAAGCGCGCTTCGCCAAGCGCCGCGCGCACCTCGGGTTCGAACCGGCCGAAGGGCTTACCGAGCTGCCAGTCAGCTGTGTGGAGGAAACGCATGGATCAAGATCCCGTACTGGCGCGCGCAGAAAGCGGCGGAAGGGCACAGAGTGTGTTGACGAGCCGCATCTGCTCGATGCTGCTGCAGTTGGCCTCGCGCAAGCGGTCGCTACCAAAAACAAGCGCGAGCGCTTTGGCACGTGAAACCGCGACATTGATGCGGTTGAGCGAAAAGAGAAACTCCATGCCGCGGGCCGTCTCGTCGGCCGAGGAGGCCGTCATGGAGACAAGGCATATGGGAGCCTCCTGGCCCTGAAACTTGTCGACCGTGCCAACCCGGATGCTGCCGGGCAGCGCGGCTCGGAGCGCGTTGACCTGCGCGTTATAGGGGGCGACGACGATGATGTCGCCGGGGCCGATAGGGCGCGTGGCGCCGTTCTTGTCGGTCCAGCTCCCTTGCAGGAGATTCTCGATTGCCGCTCCGATCGCCGCAACTTCCTCAGCGGCAATCTGGGCATTACCGTCATGAGAAACCGAAACCCAATATGCGCCAGCCGTGGGCCAGGCCGTTCCGGTAACGCTCTGGCGCCCGGTATCGCTATGGCTGGCAAGACGTCCCTCGTAGACCTGGTTTGAAATGAAGTCGCAAACCGCGGGATGCATCCGCCGGGTCTCGGCCAGAAATATGCCCCGATCGGGCGGGACGGTGGCATGCTCGCCCAGCATCCACTCCAGGCATGACAGGTTGGCGGGCGCAGGATGTGCGCCCTGGATGACCTGAGGCAGCTGGCGCGGGTCGCCGACCAGCACGATATTGCGCGCGGCACGCCCCATAGCGACCATGTTAGCGAGGCCCACTTGCCCCGCCTCATCGACAAACAACCAATCGAAGCCCTGCAGATTCTCATCGCGCGCAAAGAAGAAGGCCGTGCCGCCCACCACATTGGCGCGGGCGAGGATCAAGTCGTCATTGGCCGTGGCGCGGTGAACGGGACAATCGCTGGCATAGCCATCGTCGCCGCCGGAAACTTTGTGGGCGAACGAGACAGGAAAAGTGCCGCCTTCTTCCTCGCGCGCCCGCAGGCAACCGAGCAGGACATTGCGGATCGCTTCATGGCTGTTCGAGGCGACGGCGACCCGATGTCCTGCTTTGACCAGCGCCAGGATCACCCGGGCCGTGACGTGTGTTTTGCCCGTGCCCGGCGGTCCCTGGATCGGAAGCAATGTCCGGTCCATGGCTTGCGCAGCGGCCATGGCGCCCGCCACCGGTTCCCCACCACCGAGAATGTCGCCGGCGATGCCGTTCAGACGTGGGGCGGCGCCCGACAGCAGATCATCGACGGCACGATAACGCCGCGGCCCGCATTGGTCCTCGATGACGTCGCGCACCGCTGCGGCCAACACCTTGGTATCGAGCGGCCAATCCGGATGCAGGGTCAGCCGATCGGTGAGGAGTTCGGCCCTCGCCACGCCCACCTTCAGGGTAATCGTGCATGCATCGCGATCCAGCGCCTCAATCGCAACAGTTGACGGCGGCCCATCAATCCCGGGCACAGTAGCCTTGCCGCCTTCGCGCAATTTGGTTTCCTGAGACGGAAAGCGATAGGTGCGCATCACCGAGCGCTTGATGGGTTCGATCCCAGATATCGCCTCGAGCCCCGCCAAGGCGTCGAGATCGTCGACAAGCTCTTCCTCATCGCGCGCCGCGCTGTCGAAAACCGTCCACTGGGCAGGCTTGGCCTCACGCTTGTGGAACAGCCCCAGGTTGAACAGCAATTCCTGACGCTCTGGGGTCAGAGTGGATGCGGCCAGGCGATCGCGCAGCGCTGTTGTTTCCTCGTCCTCGACGGCCTCCTGCTCGGCCGCGTCCTGTGCAAGCACGGGCCACGGACCATCGGGCCGGATGCTGACTAGCCAATCGCGCAGAAGCTGGGTCGACTGGCAATCGATCCGATTATAGTCCTCGATCTCGTCGAGGATTTGCTGATCGCCCGTCTCGCGCCAATTTTCATAAGCAACGACCGATCCGCCTGCTGTCTTGACCTCGCCCTCGCGCTTCAGGCCATAAAAGGCCTCCAGCGCCTTGATGGAGTAGCTCGGTTCGGAAGCAATGAGCGCGCCGCGCACGACCGCATAGAGGTCAACAAAGCGGCGTTCGCGCATGAGCCGGTCGAGAAAGGCCTCACCGATACCATAGCGCGTGGTGAGACGCCGCAAAGCGGTGATCTCATACGGCGCATAATGATAGATGCGGGCCTGCGGATAAGCCGTGAGCCGATCGCGAAAAAAAGCAAGCAGCCGTTCGAGCGCTTGCGCTTCGGCAGCATGGTCATGGGCCCAGAAGGCATGGAAACTACCATCGGCCCACACGCCGTGCAGATACTCAAGGCCTCCCTCATAATGGGGGTCGCCCTCGATATCATAGAAGAGATCGCCCGCCTGCGGCCGAGGGAGCAGGTCGAAGCCTTTGCCTGCCTGTACCGGGCGCAACTCGAAGGCGGGCTCGCCGGTTTTGCGCGCGTGCTGCAATCGTGCTTGGCCGACAAGCTTCTCCGCTGTTGCACTCGCAACGCCGCGCACCGAGCCGTCATGCCGTGCCAGCGCGGCCATAGTTTCGATGCCGGACGCCTCGAGCTTCTTCACTTGGCCGCGGGTAATATTGGCGACCTGGAACAAGCTGTCCTGGCTGGTGAGGACAGCGTCGCAATGATCGGCCCATCGGCACAGCGAACAATCCGCGCAGGGAACCGGCCGCGTCGGCCCGGGCGAAGCAACAAAGGCCTCGAGCTTTGCCCGCGCACCGCGCGCATAATAGGCATAGTCGGCCAAGCGCAGCGTCGCGCGCGTCCCATCGCCGAGCTGCACATGTGCGTGCTCCGGCATCACACCCTGAATCTCCGCCAAAAGGTCGGAATAGAGCACGAGCTGCAGCACATGCTTGGGGTGGGCTTTGCGCTTGAGCTTGGTGTCGGTCACTTCATAGCTGAACGGCCCCAGCAAGGACGGCCGTTCGACCCGTTCGAGAAAATCGGACCAGCCACCCCACCGCTCGGCCAGAAAAGCCCCTTGGAAGATGATCTGCGAGCCTTTCGCCAGGGCAACTCGCGTCTCGTCCGCGTTCTGGGCAAGGTCCCCACGCGCGATCTCGACTACCCCATGGCCCGCGTCCTTCAGAGTCGCCAAATGGGCGGCCTCATGAGCATCGCCCTGTTTCTGAAGCAGCGCGGCATCCTCGGTATCTTCCCGGGGGGTGAGCGGCTCGCCGCGCATATAGGCAAGATCGAGCGCCGTCGCATGCGCGCAGCCGACGAACCGCATCAGGTCCGTCGCTGAAAACAGGATGGTGCTCCCGATCGTCCTCACTTGGCCCCCTTCGATTTGCCCTGCGCCCCCACGAGGGAATCACCTCGACAGGCGTTACCCTGATCCTTAGCATGCGAGGGTGTCAATCTGTGACATGGACATACAATGACTTTCGCCAAGGCAAACGATCTTCTGCGCCTCGCCCAGCTCGCCGCCTCGCGGCGTCTGGGCATCAGCCTTGAGGAAATCTCTCAGGAATTTGGCATTTCGCACCGAACGGCGCAGCGCATGACCAGCGCGCTGGAGGATAATTTCGCGAATGTCGTTGTCGTGGAGGATGACGATCGCCGCCGGCGCTGGCGCATCCAAAGTCCCATCCCCGAGCGGCTGCAACCGCGCCAGGAAAACACCATCGAGGCTCTGGAAATCGCCGCCCGCGCGGCCCGCGATGAGAACCGGCTTCGCCACGCCCGCGCGCTGGAAGATCTAAGAGACAGCCTGATCACGCGCCTCTCCCCGCGCGACGCGCTGCGCTCGGAAGCCGATGCGGAGGCGGTACTATCGGCTTTGGGCCAAGTGGCGCGGCCAGGCCCAAAGGTCGCGATGAGACCTGAGGTCACCGACGTTCTGATCGAGGCGCTGCGCGGACCGTTCAAGATGCGCATTGTCTATGGCGACACCGATGCAGAAACCCGGACGGTCGAGCCGCATGGGCTCTTGCTGGGATTGCGCAGCTATCTCGTTGCGCGCCAGGCTGATCGAGGCGAGAATCTCCGCCATTTTCGCCTGGACCGCATTCACAGCGCCGAATGTCTCGATGAGAGTTTTCCCATCCAGTCCGGCTATTCCTTGAACGATCATGCGGCGCAGGCCTTCGGCGCCTATCAGGACCCCGCCCAATACGGTGAGGTCGTCTGGCGTTTTCTTCCCGACGCAGCCTCGCGCGCGGCCGAGTTCCAGTTCCATCCCAATCAATCGGCCGAATATAGCGACGACGGTAGCCTGATTGTGCGGTTCAAGGCCGCAGGCTGGCTGGAAATGGCCTGGCATCTCTATCAATGGGGCGACAAGGTCGAGGTGCTGAAACCGGCAGGACTGCGGGCGCTGGTCGAAGGCCATGCGCGTCCCGACTTCCCCGCGCTGCCCTGATTGATCGATTTGCTTCGCCGTCGATGGCGGCCTTTCAGTTGAGTTCGGCGAGGAAGCTGGTCGCCGTTAATTGTGCGTGATCGCTCAAGGGCGGGCGAAGCGTGAAGGCACTCGGCGCACGGGCGAAATTCCACAGCCGCATGAGGCACCATTCCTCGCGCCTCGTATCGGCGACGGCCAGCTCATTGCGAGAGATATGAAAGGGCGTGCGCTCCCATCCGTTGGTGGTTTTGACCTCGATCAGCTTCTCGCGCCCGTCCGTTTCAAAGCTCCGGATATCAAAGCCAAAACCATCGCCATCCTGCAAAGATGTCCAGCGAACTTTGTCCGCGAGATCGTCGCGGCCCGCGGCTGATAGATGGCTGCGCTCGTGATGCAGCACGCATTCTTCACCCGCCTTGCCAAGCGCCCGGTTGCGCGCATCGCGCTCGGCGACATCATATTTGCGGCCGATCGCGGCCATGAACGCTGGATCGATCGGCGACGGTTCGTTGCGCACCGTGGGCGGCGGCCCGATCCGCAGTGATCCTTGCGCTTCCGGTACGTTCAGCGCAGCTCGTGAGAGCCTGTCGGGAGCCAGCCATTCGGGCCGCGCCTCCAACCACCGTAGGACGCCATCGACCAGCGCATTCTGGAAATTGGCGGCCGGCTTGTAGCCCTCGATCCAAGGCTGACCAAGGCCGAGCAAGACCGCACTGATATTCTGATGCTTGAACTCGATCGAGCCCTTGCTGCGGTCGATCACGGCCTGAAGATCGCGGTTTCGCGCTGCTTTATTGAAGGAGCGGCCAACCAGCTCGTCGGTGAGCATGGCGAAATAGTCGGCGACGATGTGATCAATTTCCTGATCGGACCAGACTTCCGCCACGCCCTATTCCACCACCGGGTAGTTCGGCATTGGCCATTCATGCCCGGCATTGTCCATCATGAGATCGATGAAGATCGGCAGCAAGCAGCCGAGCAGCGCGGCGCCATCCCTGACTTGGGCGCGATTGACATCGCTGTTCCATGTCGAGCCGCCATGCACCAGTTGGTTGCGCAGCACATAAAGCCGGTCGAACAGGATCGAGAGTATTTTCGCCGTGTCATGATCGCGCAGTGCGGCGCCTATCGCTGTCCGCGACCGCTCGAGCCTGTCAGCCCAGTCGGCATAGCCGGACGCACCATTGTGGTGCTGCCAAAAGGGATGGAAGACATAGCGGTTTGCGAGCAGCATCCGGATTTCCTGAGGGAAGCGCTGCCAGACCATGTCGTAGATCCGGTGCTTGCCGTCATAGCCCACAAGGGTTGCGAAGAACGCTTGAAACAATCCCCGCTCGCCATCGGGGATACCGACCACACGCGATGCTTCCACATCACCGGCATAGGCCGCGTTGAACCCAATCCACAGCAGAATGAAGCGCACGTCCTCATCGCTCTCCTCGGCTTCGGCACGGCGCAGCCATGACAGGGCGCGATGCACCCTGAGCGTGAGCGGCGTGGGAAATCCTTCGCGCAGCTGGCGCTGTTTGTCCTTCAAGGCTTCATGATGCAGCGGGCTGCCGGGCGGATAGCGATAGGCCATGACCAGCATCGTAAAGCCTTGCTGGTCAGGCTCAATCCCTCTCGATCAACGGCCTCGAGATCGTTGCAGCGGCGGTCGTTCCTTGCCGGGTTCCTGCCGCTTCCGGCCCGACGGCTCAACTGCCCGGCCGGACATGTCCCGCACCTTGGCTGCCTGGAACTGCCGCCCCGCCTGCAGATGCGTTTGCACCTTGTCGTTTGCCACCTTCATCACCCTGGCAACCGCATCCGGATTGTCGAACAAGGCCGCGCGCACCACCGTCTCAATCACGCGAAGCTGGCTCTGGGCCGCCCGCGCATTTTTCTCCTGGCTTTGCTCCGACGATGTTTGCCTAGAAGCCTCATCGGCCTGGCGGTGGCCGCGAGCGGGTTCGCGCGATGCTGGCGCCGTGACGGCAGGGGCGATGCTGTTGCGGCTTGCATCGCGCCGGACGCGATCCAGCTCCTGCAGATCCCGTTCGTTCGGCCGATATCCCCGAACTTCCAGACCGTGGCGACTGGCTTCGAGCCACGCCGCCCTTCGGAACGTTTCGCTGCCAGTAACATGGACGTGCGACCACCCGCGATGGCGGGCGATAGCAACGAGGTCGCGCACGATCTCTTCGCTTTCGCTCGAGGTGATGAGCCGTCTGCCTTGGTCGCGAAACGCCGGTTCCTTGGCCTGCGCCGTCGTAAAATATGCGGGCTCGCCCGACCATTTGCTCGTCGTGGAGAAATAGCGCTTCCGCAAAGCCTCGGGAATGGCACCGGGCGACGCCGCTTGGAGGAAGGACGGATCTACCGATTTCACCTTCTTGGTTGCTTCGGGTGACGATTGCGGCGCTTTCGCAGGCTTGGCTCCCGCGTCCTGCGCGATCGTATTGCTACGCTTGCCCGCATTGCGTGGCTTCACAGGTTTCTCAGCGGCCATGGTCTGCCCTTTCCTGCATGACGGGTGAAGATGACGGCTCTGCCGGCTGCACAAGCGCCCTCTCGATCATCGATGACACGAAAGCGATGGCCGCTGCCTCATCGCCGGGCGGCGGCAAGTCAGTCAGGTCGCCTAGGACCAGCATGTCATCGGTAATCTGGGCCGCGCCCGCCAGTTCACCCTCGGTCATTTCCCGCATCTTGGTCTCCTCCAGCAAGGCCCCGCCCGTGCTCTTCGCCGTTGGCCCCTCCGCGACATTGTAAGGGGGCACCATCTGATGCTTGCCAGGCGGCAGAACCGTTGGGGATAGTGCAGCGGGGATAGGCCGCGACGGCAGAATGGGCGGCGACAACACGCGCCTTGTGAAGCGCGGCATTCGGTAAAAGGCGATCTTCCTACCGCGAATGGGTGCAATGCCGCCGCGCAGCAACAGCAGCTCGGTCTTGGGCATCTGCATCAGCTCCTGCGGCAGCAACAGCGCACGACGCTGATCGGATTCCGATATGCTGCGATTGGCCAGCAGCCCATGGATCGTTCGGCTGCGCGATTTTACATTCATCGTGAAGAAGCCGAGCCGTTCGGAAAGCTCGTTCGCGACCTTCAGCTCCTTGGGCGTGAACACCACCTCAAGGCCGCAATTGGCGATGATTTCGTCGGTAACATCGGGACCATAAATGGCCCGCAGCTGCGCCCGGCTCTGGATCACCGGCAGCAGACGCAAGCCATATCCAGCGACATAGGAAAAGCCACCCGCGATGACCGAGGCCTTCCCGAGCCTTGCGAATTCATCGAGCAGGATCAGCACTGGGACATTGCTGGCAGCATCGGGCAGATCACGCGTGTTGAGATCCACCAGCTGCTGCAGGAAGAGGCTGTAAACCGGCGCGATCCGGTCGATATTGTCGGGAGAGACACCGAGATAGATCGACATGCGCCGCGCCCGGACTTCGCGCAGATCGAAATCGCTTGCCGATGTCGCCGCATCGACCACTGGGTTGAGCCAGAGATTGAGCCGCGCCGTGATCGTCTGCTTGATCCCCGAAAAGGTATTGTCCGAAGCCGAGGCGAAATCCTGGATTGCCGAGACGCAGGCCTGACTTAGGCGCTGTCCTGCCCCCCTCGCCTCTTCCAGAGCCTTGGGAAGGTCGCTCTTGGGATCGCCAGTGGTGAGCCGTCGATAGATCTCACCGATCGTAAAGGCCATGCCAGGATTGGCAGCAACGAGTGCGCCGACGCCGATGAAGGCCGCGCGCGCCGCCTCGGCCCAGAACGGGTCCGATCGTTCCGGCGCAGGGAAGAGCATGACTGCGATTTTCTGAAGCTCGTTAACGACTTCGGTGTCATCGGCTCGCCGGATATGGGCCAGGGGATTGTACCGTGCCGTCCGGCCCTCTGGGTCCAACGGATCGAAGAGGTAAACGGATTGGCCCCCCCGTTGGCGATAACCGGCGCTGGTACTCCAATTCTCCCGCTTCACATCCAGCACGACGACCGAATCCGGCCAAGTCAGCAGATTGGGGATGACAACACCTACACCCTTGCCCGCCCGCGTCGGCGCTTCGAGCAGGACATGCTCGTTCCCGCCGAAAATGAGGAAGCGTCCTGCTTTCCGTCCGACGACAATGCCAGATGGGGCGCGCAGCCCTTCGCGTCGGATTTCGCCCTCGCGCGCAAACCGCGCCGTGCCGTGCAAGGCTGGGCCTCGCCGCAGGATCGTGAGGACAAGAAGCGTGACCACGGCGGCGCCAGCCATCGCTCCCCGCTTGATCCAGTTAGCGAGCAGCGGATCGCCGCGATAATACCAGAGCCAGGCCGGCAGAGTGTCGAGATCGATATTAGGTCCGATCTGCCCGAGCCCGAACAAGGCAACGAACAGGGTGATGACGGCCCACAGCAGGATCGCGCCAATGGCGCCCAGGCCGAGTGTCCAAGGATTACGCCGCGGCAGCATCGCTGGCCTTCGGCTCGAAATAGACCTCTTCGACTTCGAAGCGCCCGCTGTGGCGCCGCGTCTGCACGACCACGTCGACCAGCATGCGGAGCAGCCCGCGAATATCGTCGCGCGCAAGATCGCGGCCGCCTTCCGATTCCTTCACCAGCAGCGTTAGCTGCTCGAACGCGCCGGCGGCCGAGCCGGCATGGACCGTGGTGATCGACCCGGGATGCCCCGAATTGACGTTACGCAGGTAGTAGAAGGCGGTGCCGTCGCGTAGTTCCTGCAGCAAGATCCGATCAGGCCGCATGCGCAGTGCGCTTTCGAGCAGCTGCTTGGCGCCGACCTTGGCCAGCCCCTGCCCTTCGCTCGAATAGATCATGTGAACGACGTTGCGATGAGGCACGACGAGTTCTCGGGTGTCCTCGATGGTGAGCAACCGCTCCTCCGGGGGGATAAGCTGGATGAGCGCTTTTGCGAGGGTCGTCTTGCCCGAGCCGGTGGCACCGCTGACCAGTATATTCTTGCGCGCAGGGACGGCGACCTTGAAGAATTCCGGCCAGTCGCCTGCGTCGCGCAGCGCCACTAACCGCGCATCGACATCGGTGAGGCCCTTGGCGCTGGCACGCGTCGTGCGGAAAAGCCCGGCGCTAGCCAATTGGTCGATCGGCAGGGTCACGGTCGACGGTTTACGGATCGTGAAGGAAGGACAACCGCTTGGGGTGACCGACGGTATGACGATCTGGCAGCGCTCTCCGCCCGGAAGGACCGTCGAACAGATCGGGGACTGACCATCGATGTCCTGGTGCGTGAAGCTCGCCGCAGCAACGGCGAGCGTCCCCAGCCAGTCGCTGTCCAGCTCCGGCATCTCCTGCCAGCGCCACCCTCCGCGATCCTCGATCCCCGCTTCTCCCGGACGGTTGATCACCAGCTCAGTGACATCTTCCGGTTCCAGAAGCGGCAGGAGCGGCGCCAGATAGTGGCGAAGGACGGCGGTATCGCGCATGGCTTACCGCCGCAGTTCCAGATTGTAGACGTCGGCGAAGTTGAAATCCTTGGCGACGAAGATGCCGACCTCCTCACCTTGATTCTTCTTCAGCACCGGCCGGATATTAATATTGTTCTGCAGAGCGATCGCCGCCCCTTCGCTGGGTGCCCGCGTCACATTGTTGAAATTGCCGTTGCCGCTGGAGGCAGCCTGTCCGGCAATATAGGCGGCATCATCGACGAGCGAGAGGAGCAAGGCGCCGCCAAAGCGCGCCCAGAAGAAGCTGTCGACCGCGCCCGCAAGCCCGGCGCGGCCGAGAGCATCGGAGCCAGGCGAGGCAAGATCGATCCGCACGCCCTGAGGCGTTACCGCCCGCGTCCATAGGACGAACAGGCGATTTTGCCCTTGCTGGATGCCGCCGCGATATTCTCCCAGAACGCGCGTGCCCTTTTCCATCAGTACAACCCGGCCGTTCTCGGAATAGACGTCACGCGGGATCAGGCATGATGTGTAACCGGGCTGCGCGGAATTGATGGCGGTTTGCAGAATACAGGGGATCAATGTGCCCGCCGTGATCAAAAAGTTGCGGTTCGGCAGCATCGAGGCCCGCGCCTCCCCGATCGACGAGCTTTGCCGCAAAAGATCGAGCGCGTTGGGTGCCCTGCCCTCGCCGCTCTCGGGCGCTCCCGCAGCGTTGTCCGGCGCTTCGCCGGCAGCCCCCGCAGCGATGGGCCGGCCAGCCTCGCCGCCGAGATCGCGACCTCCATAGGCAATTAGTGTGGACCGCCGTGCCTGCTCGGCAAGCGTTGGCCGAGGGGTACTGGTTCCGCTCGGTGCCGCGCCCGGCTGCATGGCTGGAACAATTTGGCCGTCAGGGCCGGGAACGCCAACTGCAGGATTGAGCACCGGCGCGTTGGGGTCCGCGCCAGCGGCCCCGAGCGGCCGAGGTTGAGGAGCGACCGCGGCATAGTCGACGGTTTCCCGAGCGACGATATCGGGTCGTTCCCGCGCTGCGCCTGCCGGCGCGGTGAGGTCACGAGACGAGGATTGCCGGCCCGTGCCGGAATTCACCCAAAGAATGCCCAGGACCATCGCCGTGCCGGCGAAGATCAGCGCGGTGTTGCGCCGCGCGGGCGTCATGCCACCGATCGGCTGGATTCCCCGCTCGTGAAGGATTTCGTCCCTTTCGGGCGTTGGATCGGCACCGTGCAGCTGGCGCACGACAGGGGACGATTCATCGGCCATGGTTCATTCCTGCGGATGTGTGATGGTGCGCTCGACATGGGGCGATCCGGTATTCGTCCCATGGTCGACGCCATAAGGTTCGGGCGCCTGGTTATAGATACAGAGCACCTCGCCGCCCCGGCGCAGGCGCAGTTGGCGCGCCACCAGATGAACGACGACGAATTCGTCACGGACATCGAAGGGAACCAGCGTTTCGGACCCGTCCGGCCTCACCAGATAAATGGCAGGCACTTCCCGGTTCGCTGGAAACCGCAGCACCGTGAATTGGCCGTTGTCGGAGACCTCCGACGGCTGCAGCTCGCTCGAGCCCTGGACCTTGTAATTCATGTTGCGCGGACCCTCGATCACCGCATGATCGAGGGCACCGCGTACAGCCTGGGCCTCCAGTGCAGCCGCTTGCATCGCGATCTGTGCCGCTCGCAAACGTTCCGTCCGCGCCGCGTCATCCCTTGGATAGCGGAAACGCACCTGGAAATAAGCGTGGCCGTTGCGGCCGGTGATCGGCCCGCTGCGCGCGGTCAATTCGAAGGCATAGCTCCGCAACACACCACCGCGGGACGTCGTGACGATGAGGTTGGTCGGTCCAGCCCGCTCGCGTGGCTTGAGGAACAAGATGTGCCCGGCCACCGCGACCTCCCAGGAGAAGGTGTCGCCCAGCGCCACATGCTGGATCGTCTCGTCCTCGCTGAGGACAATCTGGGTTGCCGTCCGAAAGGTGCCGACGACGCGATAAACCTGGGTTTCCTCGTAATCCACGAACTTGACGCGAGGGTCGGACGGGCCGCCCCTCGGCACCTCAACCGCATGGCCCGCAGATATGGGTGCGAGCGCCAAGATGATCGCGGCAGCGAGCGCCCTCATCGGATCACCTCCGGGTCGGAGCGGTAATTTTCGACCTGGAAGCCGAGCGGGTTCCGATAGCGGTCACCTTCGGCCATCGGCGCATTGGCATAGGCGAATGTGACCGTGGCGATCCAATCGCTGCTCTGCGTATCCGTCTCGGTCTGGACGATCCGTGTGAATCGCACATTGGCGACCCGATCATTGATGAAGGCGATGTTGCGCACCCGCGCCTGCACGACCGCGTTTTTCCCCCAGGCGTTCTGGGGACTGGTGGCATTGTTATTGCTGAAGAAGCGTGCCCAGCGCTGCTGCTCCGTAGGCTGCGACAGGATCGTCACAAAGCGGAAATTCTCCTCGGCCGCCGCCGGTATCCAGCTTTCGCGTGTGCGGACATATTGCGCGAGGAAGTATTTGGTGACCGCCTCATCATAGCGCATCGGCCGCTGGGTCAGCGCCGTCTGGACATCCACCGCGCCCGTCGTCTGATTGACCCGAATGACATAGGGCGCGACAGTCTTGAGGGGAGCCAGCGCGGCGACGGCAAAAATGGATGCGGCTGCAAGGACCGAGGCTACCGCCGCCACGGTCCAAGCCACGCGCGTCGATCGCAACGCCGATCGAACCCTGTCCTGGTCCCAGCTTCGCGCGTCCCGGAAATAGCGCTGTAGCCCCGATACAGGCACAGCCTCAGCGCGATCATCAGCAGCTCGCATATCGGGCGTTCCTTGGCGCGGAGGAAATCTTGTCGTCCGGAGACGCTGGCACTGCGGGCGGAGGCGGTGGATCGCCCACCTCCGGATGAGACAAGGGAGGAATGGGCGGCACGGCACGCGGTGCTGTGACCGCAGGCACCGGCGATCCGGGCAGAACACTCCCATAGATGTTCACGTCACGCAGATGGTGCCCGTTGCAAACGGCCAGCTTCTTGGGTCCGGAAGCGCAACCCGCGAGGCCGAGCAGTGGGAGGGTACCCATGAGACAGAACGTAACCTGACGGATGGTGAATGCCGATTTTCTTGGAAAGGGCAAAGTCATGGTGATGCCTCGCTATGCCGCTTCGATGGAGCCGCCACGACGAGCGGAGCGCTCCAGATTGCGGCTGTTCCGCGCAATGCGGCGTTGTCGGAAGGGGGAGGCCATCGTCCCCCAGGCGGTCCCAGCGAAGGCGCCGACCCCGGCGGCGGCCCCGCCCGCAATGCCGGTGGCGATCGCAGGAGCCTGGAAGAAGAAGATTGTGCCGAGAAATATGTATGCAGCAAACAGAACAGCACCGAATGCCGTATCTACAACACCTTCAGATGCTGCCGTGGCAGCTGCCCCGAGATCGGTAATAAGGGTCGTGATCGCGATGATTACAGCCAGCAAGACGATGTAATTTACGGTTTGGCCAAGCCAGCCATGAAAGAAGCGTCTTGTCGGTTCGAACAATGCGAGGGCGATAAAAATGGGCCCGAGGGCGATGATGATCGCGAGTGCAACTTTGGCAAATATTGTAATAGCGAAGCCGATGGCCGCCGAGAGACCTGCGAGCGCCTTAAGCCCCAAGCTCAACGCATAAAGGACCAATTTATAAGGATTGATATCACTGTAGCTCGCGGCCTCAGTCTCAATGCGGGCAATAATGACATCACTTTGCGTGTAGTAATCGTCAAAAGCCTGGCCGGCCGTCCCAATCGTCTTCCCCGCGAGAGCCTGCGAGATAGCGTCTGGCATTCCATGAAAAAGCGGCGTCGTGATCCACTCGGAATACGCGACTGTCGTTGCGGCGATATACAAAAGACAGAGCTTGACCATGCGGTAGAACAACTCGCCCCAAGGTTCGCCGATGATGCCGCGCATCACCATGTAACCAAAAAGGGCTATGTAGATTACGAGGCCGAGTGCCAGCGGCCCGCGCACGACGTCGACCACATTTTGGAGACGCTCATTTAGGAAAAGGTCCAGCTTCCCATCAATGTTCGTGTAAAGTGAGCTGAACAAGTCCGTAGCCATGCCGAGTTCCAACGCGCCTACCTTGAGAGTGACCGCATCTTGTTGTTGAGTGTTCGAAGACTTTCGGCGTTCGAACACTCCTGCTGGTTCGAGTGCGAGCCATCGGCGCAAGCCTTGATAAGTTCGCTCAGTTCCTCGGGATGGGAATTCAAATAGTCCTTCCCCCGCGGCGCTCGCTCACACCCAGTTAAGACAGCCGTCGCGAGCGCTGTCAGCAGGAGAACTTTACCCATCATTGTGACAGGCTCCCGAGCTTGGAAGCCAATATCGTTTCGCTCTCGCGCTGCGACCGTAGCCGAGCGTCCGCTTCTTGCCGCATCCGCAGCGCCTGCAACTGCAGGGCATCATTTTGGATGTGGGCGTCTTCGACCCCTACCCTTGCCTGGATGTCCATGACCTGTTTCGCGTCCGAAGCCGTATCGAGCGAGGTGCGCAGTTCTTCCAAGCCCGCTGTGCGTTGGGCCGAGACGCCATAGGCCGACTCCGCGATCGCGGCATCGCGTGCGGCCAGATCGCCATTCCGCAACAGAGCGTCGCGCGACGCCCGCTCATAGGCGGAAGCGCCGGGCCGCAATTCCGGTAGGGCAATGCGATTGGCATCGCGAATCCGGGTCGCGGCACTGCCCAGCGATCCCAGGCTGGCATTGTCCGACGACATCAGCCTGCCGAGGTCGCGGGCCTCGCGCGGCAGAAGATGGCGCATGGCGTCGGTGGAAAGCGATGGGGCGATACCGTTGACGTCGGTGACCTGGTTGAAGCTGCCGTAGAGCTGCTTGGCTTCAGCGATCTGCTCTTTGCCCTGCTCAATCATCGACAGGGTGTTTTTGACCGTGGCCAGCGCCTGCAAATAGCCGGAGCTGTCATAGACCGGTATGCCCTGGGCGGCGGCCGGACCCGCCGTTCCCAGGATAATCGCACCGATCGCTGCGAATTTGCCTTTATGCATAGCTCATCCTTTCCTGCTCGATGGAGACCGACGCTGCTGGTGAAAGAGAGGCAGCCAGTTTTCGGGATCGTCGCCGACTTCGGCGCGGATGACGTCGAGCAGCGTCACGGTTTCCGTGGTGCCCGAGAGCACGGCGAGTTCGTCGGAGAGACCGCCAAGATCGAGTTCGACGACGATCGAGTCATGGCCTTGTTTGACCAGGAACCGGCGGGATTCTGGATTCAGATCATGCCGGATGAGCTTGAATTCAGCCTGGGTCAGGCCCAACCCGTCGACATAGTCCGCTTCGCGCCCATAGGGGTTCGGAAGCAGGATCTTGGTCGCGACTTGTTCCATGATGCTGTGCGAAATGTCGGAGCGCAGCGCATCCGCTGGGCTCTGTGTACCGAAAACGAGGAACGCATTCTGCTTGCGGTAGGTCTTGAGGCCGTCCTGCGCGAAGGCGCGAAAGGCGTCGTCACCCAAGGCCTTCCAGAACTCGTCGATGTCGATCACAAGCCGCCGACCGTCGAGAAGACCGTCGATCCGGTGGAACATGTACATCATGAGCGGCGTGCGGACTTCGGGGTTGTCGAGAAAATCCGTCATGTCGAAGCCGACGAACGGCGCCTCGAGCGACAAAGCATCGGTCTCATTGTCGAACACCCAGCCGAACGATCCGCCCCGCGCCCATTTTTCCAGCCGCGCACCGATGCCTTCCGGGTCCCGCTGGCCGAGCAGCTGGCGCAGGGCGAGAATAGAGCGATCCTCCGGCGCGAGGCGCCCGAGCGAGGCCAGTCCCTCGTCGATCATGCGCTCCTGCGTGACCCCGAGTTGGCCTCCGACCGGCGTCACCAGCTGCCGGATCAGGCGCCCCAGGAAGACAAGATTGCGCGGACCATAGTCGAGTGCCCGCAGAGGAGCGAAACCTGTAGGCTCCCCATTCTTCAGCGTCAGATAGATCCCGCCCGCGGACCGGACATAAATCTCCGCGCCGCGGTCTTTGTCGATGAAGATCTGCTGCGCGCCCGTCTTCTCGAGTTGCGCCATCAGAAAGTTCTGGACGACGGTCTTGCCCGCGCCGGAAGGACCAATAATCAGCGTGTGGCCCAAATCGCCGACATGGAAGGGGTGACTACACGAAAGTGACGCATCCGCACGCTAAGCGCGAACGTATGGTGAACGTTACGCGGCGAGCAACGAACTGATGGCGCGCAGTGGCCGCAGGACATCCGGATCGGGCCGATCTTCAACATTCCAGCTATAGTCGCCGGTGAGCGAGATATGTTCCCAGCCCAATGGCGCGACGTGACGTGCGATTTCGTCGGGCGTGCCGATATCAGCCAGCGCCACTTCGAGATAGCGGGTGTTCCACAGGATGATGGCGGCGACGAGCAGGTTGAGGCCGGAGGCGCGATAGGTCTGGTTCTCGAACCGCCGATCACGCAATTCGCCGAGCTGGTTGAAGAAGAGCGCGCGTGCGAGCGCGTTGCGGGCCTCGCCCTTGTTGAGGCCCGCCTGGGTACGCCGGCGCAGATCAATGTCGCGCAGCCAGTCGAGCATGAAGATCGAGCGTTCGAGGCGGCCCAGCTCGCGCATCGCGAGGGCCAGTCCGTTCTGTCGCGGATAGGCGGACAGGCGGCGAAGCATCGCCGAAGCGGTGGCGGTGCCGGTGCGTATCGATGTGGCGAACCGCAGCAGTTCATCCCAATGCGCCGCGACATGACCCAATGCGATCGGTTCGGCCGTCATGCCGGCAAGCAAGGGGCCGGCTTCCTGGCCGGGAAGGAGGTGCAAACGACGCTGCTTGATGTCGCGCAGGCGCGGCGCGAAGCGGTAGCCGAAGAAGGGCATAAGGCCGAACACATGGTCCGATGCACCGCCTGTATCGGTGTAGTGCTCCTCGATTGTCAGGCCGGTCTGCTGATACAGCAAGCCATCCAGCACATAGGGAGCTTCGCCGGCGGTCGCCGCGATTACCCGGGTCGCGAAGGGGTCATATCGATCCGAGACATGGGTGTAGAAGGCAACGCCCGGTTCGTTGCCGCTGCGCGCGTTGATGTCGCCGATTGCGGCGCCACGGCCCCCGGCATGGAATTGCTGTCCGTCGCTCGACGAGGTGGTGCCGTCTCCCCACAGCGCGGCGAGCGGCATGGCGCGATGGGCGTCGATCAGCCTTCCCAGCGCTTCACCATAGGCGGCCTCGCTGATGTGCCAGTCGTGGAGATGGGCGAGCTGGCGCAGGCTTGCGCCTCGGCAGGTTTCCGCCATGCGTGTGAGGCCGAGATTGATGCCATCGGCAAGGATGACGGTGAGCAGCGCATTGCGGTCGTCGGCCTCCCGGCCCGAACGCCGATGGATGAAGCATTCGCTGAACCCGGTCCAGGCATCGACCTCAAGCAGGAGATCGGTGATCTTCACGCGCGGCAGTCGGTCATAGGCAGCGCGACGGGCAATCTCGGTGGCGGGTGGCGTTGCCGCTTTCAGCGGCGAGATGATAAGGCCGCTTTCGTCAAGCCTGACCTGGGGCAGCTCGCCCTGTCGGGCGAGGACCGTCACCTGTTCGATCGCCGTGTCGAGCCTGGCGCGCCTTTCCTCGATATGACGATCGAAGTCCGTTTCGATGGCGAGCGGCAACGGCCCCTTCTCGCGAAGCGCGTCGAAGGTGGCCGGCGGGATGAGGTAGCTATCGAAATCGCGGAACTGGCGGCTTCCCGAGACCCATATGTCTCCCGCTCGCAACCGCTCCCGTAGCTGGGACAAGGCGCATAGTTCATAGGCGGCGCGATCGACGATGCCGTCCCGCAGGACGAACGGCCGCCATGCGGAGGGCACAAAGCGCAGCGGCACGCGATCAGGCAAGCGCCGTTTGCCGGTCCGGTATAGCTCCGCGATGATGGTAAGCGCCGACAGGAGTCCCTGCACCGCACCGGCGCCGCGAAATTCGAAGGTGTTGAGAAAGGCACCGGCAAAGAGCTTCACCGTGCGATGCCGCTCGATCAATTCAGCGGTGCGATCGACGGTTTCCGGTCGCCCGAGTACTTCGGCCCGCGCGACCGCCACGGCGAAGCGCTGCCAATCCAGCGCCTCGATCTGCGCCAGAGAGTCCACACCGTTGGTGCGCGCTTCGATGAGAATGCGGCAAGACCCTGTGAGCGTCCGGAGATGGCCTTGCAACTCGCGCACCGTCTTGAGGGCTTTGTCACGGGTCCGGTTCTCGGCGCGACGCGACATGCTGCCCAACAGCTTGTCGAACATCGTCAGGGTGGCATCGGTCAGGCTTTCCTCAAGACGGATGCCCTGCGCCGCCAGCGTCGCATGGCGGCGCAGGGCATTGAGTTCGCCAAGGTGCTGGGGTGTGATCCGGCTGCCTTCGTCCGCCAGCCTGTCAAAAGTCAAAGCCGGGATCATGTCGGCACGGGCGCGATCGAGATCCAGCGCGCGGATATGAGTGAGCCGTTCGATCAGGCGTAGGATGTTGCGCGCTGCCGGCGACTGTGGTGCATTGCGCAGCCAGGATAGCCATGTCGCGGCTTGCCCTGTTCGTCGGGCCAGCAGATCGTCCAGCCCCTGCAGCGTATCGGGCCGCAGGCCGTTCGTGAGCACTTCATAGGTAAGCTGTTCGGCCTGCTGGCGAGCACGCCGGAGTACCGCTTCGAGAACCGATGAAGAAGGCAGGAGGATCTGCCGGCGCCGAAGTTCGTCAACGATGACCCCCGCCATCTGGCCGGGGTGGACGATGGTCTGTGCGATCGGGATCGAGAATGCGACAACTTCGTGGAAAGCCTTGCGGTCGAAAATCCTGAACCCGTGCGATCGTCGGATTTCAACGAGATGTTCGCGACGGGTCTGGTCCCGATGGGCATAGTCCGCGAAGGCTTCGGGCGCGACGCCGAGTTGCTGCGCCACATAGGCGAGCACAGGAGCGGGCGGGACTTCACCCGCTTCCAGCGCACGGCCAGGCCATCTCATATAGAGTAGGAGCATCGCGTAGCCGAGCCGGGTGGCATCGCCGCGACGGCGGCCGACAATTTCCAGGTCGTCACCGGTCAGCGTATAGTGCCGCGCAATCTCGCGCTCATCGAGCGGCGCGCCATAATGCCCTGCCCAGATTTCCGCGCTCACCAGTCGCCGTCTCGCCAAGCACTATCTCCTTCCGCGTCCTTGTCCGTCAGACGGTCCTCTGGCGGCCAGCAGGAATATGTCCGTTAACTCTGGACCTATAACGGCGATTCGGACAAGATCAGATAATGATGGGAAAACGGACAGGATTGGGCTGCATGTGGCGTTGATCGGCTATGCGCGCGTCTCGACGGCAGACCAGAAGCTCTCACTCCAGCTCGACGCGCTGAACGCGGCCGGGTGCGACCGGATATTCGACGATCACGCATCTGGTGCAAAAGCCGATCGGCCCGGCCTGGCCGAGGCGCTCGCCTATCTGCGCAGCGGCGACACGCTGGTGGTTTGGAAACTCGACCGTCTTGGGCGCTCGATGAGCCATCTGATTGAGAAGGTCGGCGAGCTAGCGACGCGAGGTATCGGGTTCCGCTCGCTCACCGAGAACATCGACACCACCACTTCGGGCGGGATGCTGGTGTTCAACATCTTCGGCTCGCTTGCCCAGTTTGAGCGCGATCTGATCCGGGAGCGCACCCATGCAGGCCTCAAGGCCGCTCGCGAGCGAGGTCGCCCCGGTGGGCGGCGGCCAGTGGTCACACCTGACAAGCTCCGCAAGGCGCGCGAACATATCGCTTCCGGCCTCACAGTTCGCGAGGCCGCCGCGCGCCTCAAGATCGGCAAAACCGCCCTCTACAAAGCCCTCGAAGCCACGGAGAAGAACACAAAGTCCCAGCGTTCCCGGTCCGTTCGCTCTTAGCGTGCAGATAAGTCACTTTCGTGCAGTCACCCCTGGAAGTTGAAATAATAGGGCGATTGCGCGGCCGTCTTCATCATGGCGATGGCAGGCCCCCAATGGTTCCCGTTGGCTCGGCCCGCAGGATAAGTGTGGAACGGCGCCAAGGCGGCAAAATTGCGCGAGGTGATCGCCGCCGGCCGCGCCCGCCATGCGAAATTTCCGGGCAGCTGCGCCCAGAACGCCGCTTCGAGCGCTGGTCCTTCGCGCGCCGCCACCAGGCCGGCATCGGCCAGTGCCGCGCGCGCGGCCGAGAGATTATCGGCAAGCCGCCTCTGGCTCTCGGCGAAGACGGCCAGTGAGAAATGATGCTCCCCGAGCACGAACCGGTTGCTTTGCAGATCGTCGGCGGCATCGGCGAGATCGAGCGCCTGGCTCGCTGCGGCATCCTCGGTCGAGGCCATCTGGTTCTGACGGCGGCGCAGGCGTTCGGCTGCCCGCGCCTTGCCCATGAAAGTGAAGGATTGGGAGACGACGAAGGCGAAATCCTGGCCGAGCAAGGCATTCATCTGGCCCGGGCGCGTGAGCGCGGGATACTCTCTGATCCCGAAGATACCCTGCCAGCGGCTTGCGTCATGGGCGCGGATCTCAACTGTCTCGCGTCCGAAGATCACGCGCTCGCCATAAAGCGCCGATCCCAGATGACCGCGGACGAGCGGAACCCTGGATCGCGCGCCCATCATCACTTGCTCGAGCACCTCGAGCGGGGCGGAGAAGATAAGGCCATTATGCTCGTAGAGGGCGAGGCGCGACGGGCTGCAGCGGCGGAGCAGCTTCTCGATGTCCCGTGCCTTCTCCTCGAAGCGCGCCAGTTCATCGGGATCGACTTCCTGCGCCGCCGCCCTGGCTTTCGCGATCCGCTTGAGAAGCAGCCCGGTCCGGTCGGCCGATCCGACTGCTGGACGCATGAGAAGCGTCAGATAATGCTCGTTGACGAACATCCGCTTGGCGGTGACGCGCGCACGATATTTGCTGTCGAGCTCGGCGGCGAACCTCGAGCGGAACTCCCCTTCGGGATAGTCCCCTACGGCTGAGCGGACGATGTGGGTCCAGATCGCAAGCCGATCGTCGGCGATGTTGCGCCAGGTGCCGTTGAGCTTCTCGTGCCAATCGTTGAGGTGGATCGGATCAGCCGTCTCGAAAGCCAGGCCTTCGAGGCGGAACATCATCATGAGATCGCCGCTATCGAGCGCAATCACATCGGGCGTCACATGGCGGGCATAGGGAAGATAGCGCCCGGGCTCCGCTTCTCGGGCCAGAACCCGCCAGGGCGTCTTGCGTGGCGGCAGTTGGGCGGCGCTAGCCACGCGCGAAACCCTTCCGCTTCATCCCCGCGACCGGCAGCGGTGAATAGGAACTGCCTCCCCACCAGCCGCGGTTCCGGCAGCGCGCCTTGGTCAAGGTCCACAACCATAACAGGCGAAAGGCATTGGCGTCGTGGCGCACGATGAGGCGCGCGACCGCGAGGCACGCACCGCCGATCGCCACCGCGTAAAGCGGATTGCCGCTGACGATCAGGGTGAGACAGGCAGCAAGCGCGATCGGCAAGGACGCTTCGAGCGGCACGCCCAGCCACATCGTCGGCCGGGTCACCGCAAGGAAGAGCGTTTCCTCGCGCAGCCGTTCGTTCGAGGACGCTGCCTCCTTCACGCGCCACCCGTGATGGTATCGACGATCCACTGCGCGCTGAATACGATGAAAATGCCGACGATGACCGTCACCAAAAGGCCGAGGCTCGCCCGTCCGGTGAAGAACATGAAGCCGACGATGACGACGGCGATCACCGCAATCGTCTTGGCGAAGGTTCCCGTCAGCCAGGTCTTGATGTTCTCCGCCATCGAGGTGATGCCGTCCGCGCCCTGCGCATGGGCGGGATCGCTGAGCAGCAATGAGACAAGCACCGCCAGACCGACGATGCCGGCGATGCCGGCGATGCGCAGCAGAAGACGCGCCCATTGGGGCTGGGAGCCCAGGCGGGCGGTGATCGCTGTCATGGATGCTGTCCTTTCTCAGAAGTTGCCCCGTCCCCGAAGACCATGAGCGAGGCCTGCCGGGCATCGGCGGTGGTGTTCCAGCCGGCCGCCTGCGTCGCCGCGAGCGCGGAGGCTTGCGGATTGGCGCTCGCCGCGTCGGCAATCTGGACAGGTGCCGGCATGACAGGCGCTGGGCGCCTGCCGCGGATCAAGGGGATGACGGTTGACGCGCTGGCATAGACGCGGGCGACATAACCATTGCGAAACCCGCGGCGCCGATCGCCGGTATTGTAGAGCGAAAGCGCTGTTGCGATCGCATGGTCAGGGCTCGGGGCGAAGCGCGCAACCGCCTGGTAGTTGGTCGCAAGAACCCGGGCGGCGGCGGCGAGGTTGCGGCACGGCTCGAAGGCATCCTCAACCGACAGACCCAGCCATCCGAGGTTGGCGCTGTTGATCTGCCCAAGCCCGAGGTCGATGTTGTAACCTTGGCGGATGAGGCTGCGCGCCGCGGCAATCGCCTGTGCCCTCGTCACCGGCGCCGGCTTACGCACACCCGGACTGTTAACCCCTATCGCAAGCGTGTTGAACCGGCTTTCAGTGTGGACGATCGAGATCAGCGTCTCAGGCGCCACGCTTGGCGCGCATGAGCCTGCAAGGGCGAGAAGACTGGCGACGTCGAGGATCATCGAGCGCCGTCCTGCAGCCGCTCGATATTGGCCAGCGAGTAGGTTTCGCGGCGCCCATCGCTGAACGTCATGACAACCCGGCGCCGCGTTGCCGATTCCCGATCATAGACCTTGGTGCCTGCGACGCCTCCGCCGACACAGCCGGGAAAGGAGCCGCCGGTGGCCAAGCGCCGCCACAGCTTGGCCATGGGCGCGACGCACCGGGCATATTGGGTCGCGCCACCGGGGTTGGAAAGGCACAGGAGAACCTGGCAGCCCAAGTCATTCGCTCGCGCCGGAGTCGGTTGAAGGGCGGTGCCCATGGCGAGCACCGCCAGGCCGAGAGTCGCACGTTGCATCGGGTCATTCCCCCGCGAGAGACACCTCCCGCGTCGGGAATTGGCGTCAGCTATCCGTTGGATTTCACCTCTCTTTGTTCCGCTGGGCCTCGCTTTCGACAATCCCCCCAGCCGGGGGGATTTGATCAGCCCGCATGCTGGTGCCGTAGGAATTCGGCCAAGGCACCCTCCTGATCGGGTCGGAGGGCATCGGTGGCAGCCAGATATTCCGGCGGTTCGCCCCGAAGCAGGATGGACGGGCATTGCCCGTCATAATTGCCGAGATTGGGGCGGTGCTGCTGATATCCGACAAGCGCGGCAAGCTCTGGATCGAACGCACTGGCCACATCGGGTGGATAGGTCAGCCATTGATTTTCGTAGGGCTTCAGCCAACCCAGGCAATAGCTGATGATGATACCGCGCCGCACGGCGCTTGTATGGTTCGAACCCGCCCCATGGAGCGTCGACCCCAGGAAAAGGATCGCCGAACCGGGATCCGCCTCGAGGGCGATCGGGTTCCCATCATCGCCCGCCGTGCCGAGATTGTGGCTCCCCGGCCAGATCAATGTCGCGCCGTTTTCAGCCTTGAACGGAGAAACCGGCCACATCACGTTGACGAGATATTCGAGCTCGCCGGCCGGGCCGCGCCACATATCCTGGTCCCGGTGGGGGAACTGCGCTGGCGCGCCCGGATGCAGTTCGAGCGCCTGCGTGAGGTTGAGCTGGATGGTATCACACCAAGGGTCGAGGACCGAGCGCACCAGCCGCATGACGGCAGCATTTCGGACAAGGTTCTCGACAGCGGGCACGCGCTTCAGGAGCCCGCCGAAGCGCTTGGTGCGTGGACCATAGAAGCCGCCCTGACAAAAGGGTGTGCTGGCAAAGCGCGGATCGAGGGCGCGATCGATCTCGGCAATTCGGGCTTGGGGCTCGATGTCCTGTAGCACACAGAAGCCGTGCCGCCGCAGGTCTTCGCGGGCCGTGGTTGCTCCGGAGATGTGGCAGGGTGCGATGCTCGCCATGACGCCGACCTCACGCCGCGCTCGCCAGATCGGCAAGGCCGGCCGGGCGAAAAACGCCGCTTGCGCGCAGCTGTTCGCGCGTGGAGCCGTCGATGTCGATCTGCAAGGCAACGAGGCAGCGCCCCTGGTCCGTCGCGGGAAGGCCAAGGGGAAGGCAATGCCAGCCGAAGCTCAGGATTTGCTGGAACCAGGGCCACTCCGCGACGCCGGTATAACTGCGGATATGATTGCCGAGCGCATATTCGACGAGTGCGGACACCAGTTGGTTGCGCACCTCCAGGCGTTCTCGGGCACGTAGCCTTCGCGCTAGGCAGAAGCGGGTGATTTCCAGGATGTCGGGGCCGCGCGGGGGTGTGTCCTCGCACAGCTCCGGGAAGATGGTGCCGAGAATATGGTCATGAGCGGTTGGGAGGAGCCGCGCGGAGGCACGATGCTCGCCGTCGCTCCCGGCAATTACGATGTAAACCGCCCGATCATTGTCAAATTGATCGATTTCATAGCGGCCAGCAAGGACCGGGACCTCCCAGAGCAGAAGATCGACGAATACCCGTTTGCGTTCCTCGAACATCGAACGGAACAGGCGGTTTTCCATGGCGCGGGCAACGCCGGTTTCGATATGCATGACAGCCTCCTTTGGTGAGGCGGTCAGTCGATCAGGCTCGCGCCCTTTCGGTTATCCCCAGTCCTGGGGAGATCATCGGCCGAAAACATCTGCGAAGCTGATCTGTCCATCGAACAAGGCACGGATAGCCAGCAGCGTGCGCTTCGTCACGCCATAGCGGTCGCGCGCATCCTTTACATGCTGGATCACGGTTTCCTGCCCGATGCCAAGGATTTGGCTGATCTCCCAGTCGGTCTTCCCGCGCGCGACGAGCGCGACGCATTCGGCCTGCCGCTCAGTCAGGCTCGGGTTCTCGCATGGATGCTGGCCGGCTCGCGAAAGCTTGCGCGCGGCTTCGAACGCAAAACTGCCAATCAACTGGACGAGTGGGAGTTGGTCCAGGTCGAGCGCTTCGCCGGGTCCCATCGCGAACGAACAGGAGGCATTGATCTCGCCAGGAATATGGGCCGGAACGGTGAAACCATCGCCTAGCCCCGCTTCGCGGGCTTCTGCCAGGATCGACCGGTCGGCCGCGGTGAGAGGGATGATCGATTGAACCGCCGACCAGGCGAAGCCAACATGGGTGCGGTGGCTGGCGCGGTGGATCGGGTCGCTCGCATAGAGGCGCCGCGCCTGGAAGCGTTCCACCCAGTCCGGCGGATAGTCGACGATGTGGACCGAGCCGGCTGCGGATTTCAGGTCGACATGATGAACCAATGCGAAATGCCGAAAGCCCATCGCGCGCGTGATCTCGGCCATCAGGCCGGCTAGTGCTTGGCTGTCCTTGATTGTCGCGGCGACCGCGCAGAAGTCCTGAACGTCCCTGAGCCCGATCATCACGGCCCAAACGAGATCAGAGAAGCGCGTCCATGTTGAGATGGCCGTCGCGAACTGCGCGCAGCACCAGCTGCGTTCGGCGCCGCACGCCGTAGCGCCGGCGCGCGGATTCAACATATTCGTGCACGGTGTCGCGACTAAGCCCAAGGATCTGGGCAATCTCCCAATCGCTCTTACCCTGGGCCACGAGCACGATGCACTCGACCTGGCGCGGACTGAGGGGAACGAAAGCCATAGCCTTTATTTCTTCGCCGAGCAGTTCGCGCGCCCGGTCATAGGCGACCGAACCCAGCAACCGGGCGATGAGGATTTCCGTCGCCTCCAACGGTTCGTCGCGCGATCGGGCAACCGTAAAAATCGCCTCAGGCTCACCCGGCGTCCTGATCGGCAAGCTATAGCCCGCCGCAAGGTCATGATCCCTGGCGCGTTTCAGGATGCTTCGCTGGCGCGAAGAAAGCTCAAGCACGTCACCCACCCGGTCCCAGGCGAGCCCCGATGGCGTGCGGGCGCAGGCCGCGTGGATGGGGTCCTCGATATAGTGGCGCTCCGCGAGCACCTCCTCGAGCCAAGCCGACGGATAGGTGGTGAGGAACAGGCTCTGCCCGCCTCCGCGCCGAAGATCGACATTGTGAAGCAGCGTGAACCAGCGGAAGCCAAGTTCGCGCACGGCGGCATCGATGGTGCCTTGCAGATCGCCGAGGTTTTCAGCACGCGCACATTCCTCTGCGAAACGTGTAAGGTCAGCCAGGCGGCCGCAGTCTCTTATCCTGTTCGTCATAGACGGTCGAAGCTCGTCGCCAGGACGCCTCCCCGTCCAGCGCTAAGCGGCCAGCGCGGCGATTATCACGGCGAGTTGAGAACGATTCGCAACATGCTTCGAGGAATGAATCATCTATGACACTTTGCCCGCCGGTAAAGTGTCATAGACGACAAATGACGTCCAACGGTGCGGATTTCGGATTCACATTGATCCTCGTCTGTGCTTGATTCAGTCGTGTTATGTTTCAACCCTCGGCTCCTCTCGAACCTTCCGGCAGCTGCGATATCGCAGCCGTACTCGAGAGATTGGCGCAGGCCTCAAGCCGCCCCCGCTACGCCTTCATGCTACTCAACCTGATTGCGCAGGTCGCCGGTCCCGACGGGAGCGCCGGTCCCTGGATCAAGCGGGGCAACGAGCTTGTTTCGCTGCGCGACTGGCTTTGCGACGCGCTCACGCCAATGGCCCAACGCGGCCCGCGTAACTTGGCCTTGGCCGAGCGCGTCCATCGAGACCTCGCCAGAGGCGGAGTGCTCCCGCGCGATGCGGAGGATGCACAGCGGGCGGTCGCCGAGGAAATGTGCGCGCGCATTCGAACTGCAGGCAAAAGCAATCTCAGCCGCGCGGTTTCCGAACTCGTGAATGCAGGATTCCTGCGGCGCCACTATCAAGGCTATCGCGTCGACCACCGGAACCGCGGCGGGCAGCGCCATGCCGTCTATACATTGGTTGGGGATGCGCGTCTTCTCGGCCCGGCGGTTCGCGCGCCGAAAGCGTCGGTCCAGAGCGAATTCGCGTTCACGAGATAAACGGTCTTGCATCCAGCCTTCGGTATCTGACCTAGATTGCCGTCAGGATTGATTGACTTCGGCTATCCCAGCCTGGCGCAGAAACTCAGCGGCCCCCAGATTCATGTCGAGCTCCATCCCAGATCGGAGCCAATGATAGACGAAAGGCAGGAGCAGCGGATTACTGGTTCTGCGCTGGAATATGCTGTTCTGAAATTCGCGTGACCGCCTTTCACATTCGCTGTCGTCGCAACCTCCCGCGAGCGCCAGCTCCCATAGTGCTTCGGCCTCTGCGCGGGCCAGTTTCTGAGCATCGGCCGCATCACGCTGCCGAAAGGCATCGCGCACAGCCCAGGACAGAACCGGGGTTGCTGGAACGAGGACCGTGACGACAAAATCAGTGAAGGGCAGATTGAGGGCTAGCCCAGCAGCTACCAACGCGAGCACGATTGCGACGGCCCCGGCGACCAATAGGAAACTGTAGTTTTCGCGCAGCTTTGCGTCATACCACAGATTTGTTCGCTGGCAGATTATCCGTGCTAAATGCAATGGCGCCCGTCCGACGGCGGTCGGATACCAATCGATGAGCTTTGCATCGCCCTTGGGCCATCGCCGATCCGCCTCGGTGATAATCTCCGGTTCAAGCGGCTTGCCGGCGGCGAATTTGCTCCATGGCAGTCTTAGAAGGTCGCAGTCGAACCGCTCGCAGATCAGAGCCGCAGTCTTCAAGCGGCGCTTCAAAGCTCTGTCGAGAAATCCGATGTCAATGAGCGTGAGGCTGACCGATAATGCGCCAGCGAACGGGCGTATCGCTGGCGTGAATAGCGCGACGATCGCCATCACGACCGGGACAATGACGGTCAACGTGACCTGCACCAGCTGCAGGCGGGTGGCGCGCCGATAGATCTCGGATCGGGCGCGCAGCAAGCGCAAGAAATGCGGTGCGTTTTGACGCTCAGCTATGTCGTTCATAGTCACTCAATCACCACGTGGAACGGCGGACTTTGTCCGACAAGGACATCGTCGGCCATCCTGATGATGAAGGCCTCGGCGAGATGCACGCCACGATAATGCAGCTCCTCCCACCGCCGTCCATTTTGCTGGGGAGTATAGAAGTCGCCACGCCCCTGCCGCAGTGACAGCGCCGCCGCGCCTGTATTGGTGATGCGCCACTGTACCCGAAAACCGCTGGGCAACGGCTGTCCTCCGCCGATCCTCGCTTCGAACCACAAGCCTCCCCGGCGGGACAGCACCTCTCCTGGCGTTACCGTGCGAATGGCATTCACATTGCGAGTTTGATGCCAAGTCGCCGTGACATGGACATCGCGCGACACGTGCGGCGCCCTGCTCCAACTGGGCTCGAGCATATGCGGGGGCCGGTAGAAGAAATCTGGGAGGACCGACACGCCATAATCACGAACGACCTCGACCAGGCTGTCGAGATGAGCGGCGGTACTGGTCAGCAGAGCCCGCACTCGCGACACGCCCTCCCCATTGGCCTTAGACGCTTCTACTACTTCGCCCTTGGCAAAGGCCTCGCCAAAAACACGCCGCCACGCAGTAATACTGGCAGCGCGGTCTTCAGCGAGATAGGCCTCGTCAATCCATCCACGATATTTGTGAATGAACGACCTGAAGTTCAGATACTGGGTATCGGTCCAGCTGGCAGCAAAATCCTCGCTCGAAAGCTTCGGGTTCTCCACCCGCGGTTTAGCCGGCCGATCCTGCAGCCAATCATCAAGCCGTCCGATGACTGTCCGCAGGGTGGTAGGGACATCCGAAAATGCGTCGGAATCCTTGTCGTACCAGTGGATCTGCATGCCCAGCAGCGTCGTGAGCAAAACCGAGGGGCAGGTGAACGTAGTCTTGATGTCCCGGAGATATTTCATCAATCGCGTCACTTTGCGGAAGCTGTTTGATCCCGACAGTGCATTGCGCTCACGGAGCCATGCCGTGAATTCCACCGGTTCGCTGGCATCGAAGCGGTCGGCAGCACGATTGCAGACCTCCTGGCTTCCGTCATATTTCCGTGATCGAACCAGCGGGGCGATATCGACCTTGCGCTCGCCGGGATAGGTGATGGTGACGCAATAGTCCCAGGTTTTAGCCTTGGAGCCATAGACGGAGCTGTCAGCGAATGCCTTTCCCAGCTTCGCGACATAGTCCTTCGCGCTCCAGCCATCGACGGGATCCACGACAACCAGAAGGTCAGCATCGAATTCGCCGCCATCAACCGGCTTGATAATCGTGTCGTGCGCCCACGAACCCTGTTCTTCAAATCCACGGACCCGGGGGGACCATTCGCACTGGCGGATGAAATTCCTGATCGCTTCCACGTTGGATTCAAGCAGGTCGATGCGGGTCTGATTGAGGTTGACCGTGTCTTTGAGAAAAGACGTAAACTGAGAAACCAGCTTCATGATATCGCCTCAGGCCGCAAGAGCGATGGTCGCGCGCTCCGCACGATTGAAGGCGAAATCTGCCGGTGCGCGGGCGCGCGTCCGAAAAAAAGCGACCGTATTCGCATCAAGCTCGACGCGATCCAAAGGGCCGAGCAGCCAGCTCTCCCCATAGATTTCCAGCCAAACCTCTAAGTTTCGCGTAGCCGACCCACCGAGTGCGAGAATATCCTCAGCAGACACAGACGAATGATTGGTCGCCCGCAGGCAGCCATCGATGTCGATGATATGGCGGCCGATCGAGGCCCTGCTTACGCATTTCATCCTGTCGTCTCCGATTCGGTTGTCACAACACTACAATCGGCGATGAGGGTGACAAAAACGGACACCCATCCTTGCAAAAAAGAAATCGCCCTTCGCCGGGCCACGAATCTGCTTATCCGTCTGTCCATGCTGACGAATTGGAACCGGCTTGAATTCAAGACCGGCGTTGCGCTCAGGCGAAGCTGGCGAGGCGACCTGAAGCGTCGATCTCGATCGCGCCGTTCCAAGCGCCAGGCACCGCAGCCAGATCTTCCGAACAGTGATCGGTGCCGATCAGCCTGGTCCAGAACACGCAGATTGGCGCGGTGACCGGTTTGCCCCAGCCCGCAAGTTCGATGCGAGCCTTTACCTCGATCCGGCTCTCCTTGTTGGCGAAGCCAGCAACCAGTTCGAACCGAGATCCATCGTCCATCACGACCGCAGAGTCATGCATCAACGCCGTGACGTAGAGGGCTAGGAAAGCATTGTTGCCATCAAAGGCGGCGCGTTCGTCCTTGAGAAGCGCGCCGGCCTTGACGAGAACGGTTGCGAGATCCTGAGCGACCTGCTCGTCCGTGAATGCCGGGTTCCAGATGAAGGCGGCCGCTAAGTAGTTGAAGACCGCTTGTTCCCGCAAGGTCATCTTGTCGTAGCGGTCGCTCTCCATCTTCTTGATGGCCTGGGCGAGCACGGCCTTCACCACGTCACGCCTCAAACCCAGCCGCGCGTCAAGTTGCGCGTCAGTGGCAGTGCGCAGGTTAGCGACGCTGATCCGCTTCGCCGCGGCGAGATCGGGAATCTTTCCTTCGCCTTGGGCAAGCCACGACTCCAAACTCAGCTGGATGTCCTTGACCTTGTCGGTGACAGGTCCCTTTTCACGCTGATCGCGATGCGCAACGAAGTCACCAATCTCTCGGATGGAGGCGAGGCCATAACAGCGATCGCGCAACCCGAGGAAAATCCGGTCGAGATCTGCCACGCGACAATCGCCGCTGATGTAACGCTCGACGCGATGGCGGAGTTCAGTAAGCTTCATACGGGCGTTTCTAGCACGCCCATATGGGAACGAAATAGAAACATTGGCGCGCTTCACCACGAGTTTCGCTCCGGGGGGCGAGCGATTCCTATGCCCGCTTGCCGAGTGCGGTTGCTATTGCGGAAGTTCCAATGCCGAAATGATCGTTGAGGCCCTTACCTTCCCGTCTCGTTTTCTCTATATGTTCCTGACGCGATCCTCGATGTGGGACTGTTGCCAATGACCTTTTTCTCCCCTGTCATCAAAACTGATCCATTCCTGCTCCGCTTCGCGACACCTCGGTCAGCCGACTCAGAGATGCCTGGCCGCTATTCTCCCGAGCTCGGCGTCTGGGTCATCGACAGCGAGGATGGCGAAGTTCCGATCATTGAGGTCGCGGGTGGATCACTGGTCGCTACGCAGAGCAAGACCATGACGCATGTTGAGGTTGATGACGACGATCCCACGCGGTTCGGGTCGATGGAGACAGGCACGTTTACCAAAGTCAGGCAGGAAGCGGATGACGAGGACGCCTCGCTTTGCCTTCCAGAGCTGACGACCAAGACTGACGTTCAGCAGGAACGGGACGACGAGGCGGTGACGCCGTACTGGTGAGCGGACGACCCGGCTTGATCCTTCTCGTCACCAACAAGCGCGACGTCACGACGGACTTCGTCGTTCTCGAGATGCGCAGGCGCGGGCTGCCATTCATCCGCCTCAACACCGAGGACCTACCGCAACACGAACTTGTGATGGCAAATGGCGATCCTGCGGAACTGACGCTCACCGGACCGTGCGGCAGCTTTTCCCTTTCGGACGTCACCGGCGCCTATTACCGTCGGCCTGGTAGCTTCGAGGCGGAAGGCGCGGAGGCGACCGCCGCCTATGTGACCGCTGAATGGTCGGCGATCCTGCGCAGCCTCTGGAACGTGCTCGAAGGCCGCTGGCTGAACTCACCATTTTCGATCCTGCGGGCGGAGGACAAGCCGCGGCAGCTCGCCGCCGCGCGCCGCATGGGGCTGGCGATCCCCGATACGCTCGTTACCAACTCCTTCGACGCGGCGCAGGCCTTCCTCGCCGAAGGTTCCATGGTGGCGAAGCCGTTGCGCCACGCCCTGATCGACGACGGCGAGGTCGGCAGCGTCATCTTCACCAGTCGGGTTGCCGAGCTTGAGGCTGGCGACACGGAGGCCGTTCGACAAGCGCCGCTGATACTGCAGCGGGAGATCCTCAAAAGGTCAGACGTCCGGGTGGTCGTGATCGACGGCGCGATCTTCGCGACGAGGATCCTGTCGCAGGCGCACGACGAGACCCAGGTCGACTGGCGCAAGGGCGTTCGTCTCGATCTCGCGCACGAGGCGATGGAGCTGCCTGTGGATCTGGCCTTGGCCTGCATCGCGGTGACCCGGGACCTCGGCCTGCGATTTGCTGCGATCGATCTTGTGGAGGACGAAGACGGCCGCTTCTGGTTCCTTGAGGCCAATCCGAATGGGCAGTGGGCCTGGATCGAGCAGCGGACGGGAGCGCCGGTAACCGCCGCCATCGTCGATGCTCTCGCTGGCGACCGCGGCGAATGAATGGCTGGCGCGCCCTCGACCTAATCTTCCCATACATCGAAAAGCTCACGCCCGCTGAGCAGGCGGTCGAGGACCAGCGCCTTCAGAGAGACATCGCCGCCATTGAGGCTGCCGACTACACCTTGAACGACGAACGGGCGCTAGACGAGGCCCAGAAGGTCTCGGCCACCGAGATTGAGCGTGTTCGGACCGCTGAAAGCAAGGCCACGACCTACCTTGCCGTCCTGGCCGCACTCGTCCCCGTCATCATCACGCTCCAGGCAGCCAACTGGGAGAAGAAAGCCGGGCCGGCGCCCGATGCCGCGCGGCTGTTCGTGCTGGCGGTGGCGACGATCTACATTGCGGCGGCCGGTTATCACGCCTTCAAGACGCTTCAAGTGGCTGGCTTTCAACGCGTGGGGGAGGCGGAAATTGCGGCGGCGTGGCAGACGCAGAAGCCGCTGCGCAAACTTACGCGCGGCACGCTCCTGGCAACCAGGCGGTCGAGAGACGCAGTCAATGCGAAGATTACCCGCATCCGTGTGACGCACGAGCACCTGCTGCGGGCGTTCGGTACATTCGTCCTGCTTTTACTCCTTGATCCGCTATTTTACGCGATGGGCTTCCGTAATGCGACGCAAGAGCCGCCGCCGGCGAAGGCGGTCGTCGTAGAGCGCGATCGGCCAGCGTTTCCGCCGCGTAAAAATCTACCGGATTCCGGTGGCAACCCATCACCGGTCAAGCCGTCCCATGTCGCACCGCCCATTAGTCAGCAGCCGGTAGTGACCAAGCTTAGCCCAGGGCCCGCGCGCCAGCTCGATTGCCCCGAGCACGCCAAGGAATGCGTGAGGCCACACTAGGCCTGGTCGATGGCTTCCTGCAGCTGACGTAACGCTCGCCATCTTGGGTCAACGTTGCCGCAGGTGCCTTTTCGTGCAGCAATTTCGCACGATCCATGTGACAGTCATTCGAGCCGCTTGGTAAGGCGACCGACCGCCCCAGCCTCCGCGGCGAGATTGCGATTGTATGCAAGCGGCATGCGCGGACTTTTCCAGCGCAACGCATCCATGATGCCGGCAAGGTCCTCGCCGCTTACAAACAGGTCCTGGTTCAATCCCACCCGCGTCGAATGCGCGCTGATTCCCTTGAGCAGCCGCACCAGATCATCGGCGGTCAAGTCGCCGAGCGCCCCGCGATCGAACGCCCGCTGGATGATTGTCCGCCAGATCGGACCGATCGAGCCGGGATGGAGTGCCCCCTCGCCCACATCGTATTCTACCCGCGCGGGAACCGCGGGTCGGCCCATGAGCTTGCGAAGATCCCAGGCCTCGCGCCCCGAAATCGTCTCGATCCGGCGCGGTTTCACAGCGGCGCGAGCCTTGTAGCGCCGCACCTGCACCCTCCGGAACAGCGGACCTACCACGATCCCCGCAGCCTTCTGCCAAGCAGCAATGGCGCGCACCGAGCGAGGTGACAAAAACGCGGTTGCCCCCTCCCCGTCCTGATCGCCCTTACTTCGTGGGATCGCGAGCAGCCGCGCCTCGGGATCGATGGCATCAAGGATATGCTCGACCGCGATGGCCACCAGCTCGGACGCCCGGAGTCCGGTATCGTAGGCGACCGAGAGCAGAGCGCGATCGCGCAGCCCCGGCAGATCGTCAGCGCAGGCCTCGAGCAATGCGCGCACATTGAGCCCGCGCGGCGCGTCGACTGCGACATCGCGCACCGGCCCCTTGAAGCGCAGCGGCCGCGCCTGGGCCTGCGCCGTCCCCTTCTCGCGGCGGACTGCACGTAACCGCAGCTTGACCAGCTCGGCCTGGGTCGGGTCCTTGAGGTCGAGCAACTGGTGGATTTTGGCGATCGATGCCCTGTAGCGGCCGAGCGAGGCGGGCTTCGCTCCCTGCCCCGCCCGCGCGTCGAGATAGTCGGCGACGACCTCGGGGGTTGCGGGGAGCGCGATCCGGTTGGTACGCCGGCACCAGAGATCGAACGCCTCGAGGTCCGACTTCAGCGCGCGGATTGAGTGCGGCGAGCTGGCGGCCTGGAAGGCCGCGATGAGCTCCTCGTTGACGGTGATGCGTTTCCCTGCCCGCATCTGGGTCACGGTCCAGGCGATCTCCGGCATAGTTGCAGCCGGCAGTGCGACGATCGCACTGCCGGGTCCGGCCATACCGCCGTTTTTGTGGCTTTCGCGCCCGCCTACCCCGCTCGCGTCCATGGCCCGCCTGTAGCGCACCTATAGACAATCGTCAAATCTGCTTCTGTGATAACTGCAATTATCACATGTTCCGTTACCAACCATCCGAGCAGTTGTGCAGTGTTCTAGCATTCACTACACACTCGACATGGAGTGCATTCATCCCCTCGCCGCCGATGCGGATGTTTCGCCCGAGGAGCTTGCCGTGGCACAGGCCGCATGCGCGCTGGCGCTCGGCCGGCTCGACGGGCTCCTCGCCGGCCTCACCGATATCGAAAAACGGCTGTTCTGCGTAGGACTGCTGCGCGAGGTGCTGCTCGCGGCCCTGGCACAAGCGGGGTTCACCGACGCGACCTTGCGTTTCCACGCATGGTTCGCCGGGCTCGACCGCGGCCCCCAAGAGACGCCCCTCACTTGCTGCTCCGCCTATGCCGTGGTCCGCGCCCTGCTGGGCGAACTCAGCCATCATCCGTGGGAACCGCTCGCCGACGCCGCGCAGACCATCGCTCTGGCCGCTCGCTTCGGGGCCGACCGTCCAGCCCATGCCGAAGACGCGCTGGGGGACGAGGCGCTGGCAAAGGCCGCCGACCTGACCAAACAGGCCAGCATGAACGACGATTCCGCCCTGCCCTTCGCTGGTCTGGCCCGTCTCAACGCCCTGCTGCGTGCCGATCCCCTGTTCGCGCCGGTGGAGCGCGCGGTGCGGCGCTTTTCGCTCGGCGGGCGCGAGGTCGCGGTCGAGCAGGCAGCCCCACGTACCCCGCTCTGGGCCGTCGATGCGGCGCTGGGGCGCGTGTTGAGCGCGAGCGGGACGTGGGTCCACGCCCTCCCCTGCCCCGGCGCCGTGACGGCTGAGGCGCTTCAGCCGCAGCTGTGGCCCGGCGAACGCGCACTGCTGGCCGTCCGCAGCCTACATCTTAGCATTACGCGGATTTGTGCGCTGGTCGACCAGGCGCGGAGGCGCGCGGCGATTGTGGGCGGGCAGCTGGGGCACCTGCGCTCGAGCGCCCGAGCACCGCAGGTGTGGAAATTCCTCACTGCGTTCGCGCCGCTCGGACTCGATCAGATAAGCTCGGCGTTCGGGGTCAGTCGGCGCGGCACCTATGCGATCGGCGACGCCCTGACCGCAGCGGGCCTCGCCCGGCGCGAGAGCATCAAGGGCAAGGTGCTGCTGGTCGCCGAAGAACCACGGGCAATTTCGGGGTCAGCAGGCCTAGGCCAGGCTTCCGCCCGCCCCGACCAGGCGCTGGCCGAATTTGATGCGGCGATGGCCGATATCGACCGGCTGCTGGAGCATCGTTCGGGCTAATCCTAACGGGGAGGCCTCAAGGCATCGTCAGGATCAAGGACCGTCAGCGCGGCACCCTCCCCTTGCATATCCTTCTCATGCCAGTGCCACAGCACCAGGTTCCGCCCGCCCAGATTCTGGACCGAGGGCACCAACGCACCTTGCGCACCCGCCGCAATCAGTTCGTCCGTCAGCACCCAGCTCGGCGGTGTCTGGCGATCAAAAAACGCCATGGCTTTCCAGTTTGTTTCCAGGGCCTCCCCGACCCGCGTGTCGCAAGGCTCCGCCGTACTGTTAGTGAGATCCGCGATAGCTGCGGCGTCGAGATAATAAGGAACAAGCGTTCCGGGTTTCGGCAGTCCCTGATAATATTCCGCCACCGCGGTGACCGCATCTGCAGCCAGGTAGAGCGCCGGAACGCCCTTTCGATTCCAGCGACCGCCATATAGTCGCGCGCCCTCCCCCGACGTCGGACTAAACTGATGGCGGATCCCGATCATCCGCCAGAGCGGAAGTGACATTGGCGCAAGCACATAGGTCATGGCACCGCTCTACCGGCGGGAAAGAGACATGGGCACGGTCAATTCTGTGAACCAGGCTGAGCCATGTCAGGAATAGACACCAGCAGCCATGCGATCGAGATCCTCGATCACGATGTCGGCATGCCCATCCTCGACCAATTCCTCGGCCGTCTTGCCAAATCCAGGAAGCGGCTGATGCTTGAACCAGATTATCGCCTTGCCTTCATCCCCGGCCAGATCGGCGGCGCGCGCGATGATCCGGGCAATTTCCCCCAGCTTGGCCTGCACAGCCGGGCTGCCGGGATGTGTGGTCATGGTGTTGCGATTGAGGTGCGCAAGTCGCGATAGACGCGTCATCGGTAGGCGCAGGCGTTCCGCCATGCGGCGCGGCGCGATCATGTCCCCCTCACGAATATCGTCCAAAAATGCGGCAAGCATGAGTGCACTCCTTGCCTCTTATATGCACCCAAATCCATATCGTTTCAATGAATCAATCGGCCTGTGCAGATCACCACGCTTCCGCGGCCGAGCTCACAGTTTCAGCACGCCGAAGAAAATCAGGCCCAATGCCGATCCAGGAGCACTTTCAACGCGGCCTCAGCTTCAACTCGCGTGCCGCCAGCATGCGGGAGCAACGTCAGTTTGAGACCCTTGCGATCCACCGCCTCAACTTTCAGCAGTGGTTTTCCCCCTTCGGACATGATCGTTTCGGGCTTTCCTGACTTCTTGGGGGAACCTGACCTCTTGGGGGGATCGGCGGCCAAAGCGAGCGCCCGGATGACGTCCGGAACCGGCATCGGCACCCCGCGATTGGCCTGCGCCTCCGCGAGCCGCGTCGCCTCAGTAAATACACGCTGACGCCGATCCTCTGGTTTCAGAAGCGGTTTGATCGCCGTGACATGCTTGATCCTCAGATCCTGCGGGACGGCGAAGGCCGCCATCAGTTCTGCCGGCAGCCGAGCAAGGTCGAGATAGCGGCTAAGCCAGCTTTCCGTCACATTGATTCGCTCGGCCATGACCTTCTGGCGCCCCTCATAATAGGCGTCGAGGGCGCGCAAATAGTCGCGCGCCCGCTCCAGGTCGGTAAGATCATCGCGCGCCCGGTTCTCGAGGTCCGCAAGCCGGAACGCCTCCTCGTCCGTCAAACTACGGATATCGACGAGGAAGCGGAAATCCGGATAGTTATGGGCGCGCAGCCAGCTGATCGTCCAATGCCTGCGCGCGCCGCAAATCACCTCGAAATCGAAGGCAGGATCGTCCTTCACCCGCCGGACGATGGCGGGCATTTCCTGTTTGCCCTGCGCCTTGATGCTCTCGATGAGATCGGCGCACCGCTCCTCGTTAAGCAGCGCATATTCGCGGTTATGGCCGACCCACATCCGGCAGCGTGCCGGATCAACGAGTTCATGGGTGCGTGAGACGACACTGCCCGTCGCCAATTCGGCAAGCCGGCTTTCCCGGCCCGCCAGGACGCTCGCACCGATGCCGGAGCGTCGGGCCGCTGGAGCTTGAGCCCCCGGGTCGATTCCGGCGACCAGATCAGCCGCAAAGTTGGCGTTTTTCTTGCTCATCATACACCTCTTCTACCCGGAATTGCACCGGTGCAATTTTGCTCGCATCAGGCGAGGCCCTCCTTGCGCAAGCGCGCCAGATGGCTGGGCCACATCGACCGGATGTCGACCTCGATTTCACTGTTCACGCCGTCGAGATAGGCGAGGCAGCGGTTGCGCACCGCCGAACTGGTGACCGGGCCATCCAGCTCATAAACGGTCATCAGCCGCGCCGTCGCATTGTCGATTTCCGCCGAATCCTTGAGGGGCGTGCGCACGATCGCGTGGCCAAAAAGGGTCCGCATCAGGTTGAGCAGTTCCTTCTGCATCGACTTGTTCTCGTCGACCTTGGAGGCGACGAAGCGCAGAAACTGGAGTGTCGGGGCCATGCCGCGATCCGCCAGGGTCTCGATGGTTTCGTCGAGCATAGCGAGGAAAGCCGCGGTCGATGAAAAGTCCATCACCGTCGGCGGCACCGGCACGACGAGCGCATTGGCCGCACGCAGCACCGAAAGCGAGATCGCACCAAGCGCCGGCGGCGGATCGAGAACGACAACATCAAACCGATCGGCAATGCTCGCAATGCCTTGCGCCATGCGGTCGATCAGGTTCCCCTGCCCCCGCGCCATACGCGCCGCGATTTCATATTCCGACTGGAACAACCGGAGATTGGCCGGGACAAGCTCGAGGCCGTCAAAGTGAGTCTTGCGCAAGGCATAGTCGAGCGACGCCATGTCATCATGCCGCAGAAACGGATAGAGCGTGTCCTCCTCGGTCAGGTCGAGGTCGGGAACATAGCCAAACAGGGTCGTTGCCGATGCCTGGCTATCGCAATCTATGAGAGCTACCCGGTAGCCCTTGATCGCGAGATACTGGGCCAAGTGCACCGACAGGGTCGATTTCCCCACTCCGCCCTTGAAGTTCTGCACCGCGATAACGCAGCAGGGGTCCGTTGCAGCCCGCCAGGGCCGGGTGCCAAACAATCCCCGCATGTCGTTGAGCTGCGCCAGGGTATAGCCGACACGCCGGTTATTTTCGGTGCGCGGCGGCGGCGGCAAGCGGCCGTCCTTCTCTGCTTCGCGAATGGCCGCCGCGGTTCGGCCCACCAGTTCTGCAGCTTTGCCGATTGGAAAGGTCGGCTCACGCCGCTCGTCCGCCCGAGCACTCCGCGCAGAGTCGCGAAGCCGCTCGAGGACAGAGCTGGTCCGTTGTGCGAGCGTTGAGACGGACAGCAGATCCTGCGTGCCCTCGATGTTGAGTGATGCAGCCAACAGAGGCCCCCTTGCGAAACTAGAGGGGGCATAGCTCAATTTGCACTTTTAGGTCAATCATAGGCTGATTTTCGCAAGTCATTCTGAGCCGTCGGGCTGATTTGACCGCAATTGGCGCTTCCGGCCCTTGCGCGCAACTGTAACCTGACCTCTTGGGGGCGTTTACCGCGAAATTGCACCGGTGCAATTTCGGCTCAAGGGCGCCCGCGTCGTGCCAGGAAACTCTCGCAAAAGCCGGTCCATGAGGCGATCAACTTGGCACCTTTCAGCTTCGCCAGCCTTTCCCCCATCTGTTCCCGATAGGCATCGGCAATGAGGTCAATATCCCAACCGCCGCCGACGGACCGCGCGATCCCCGCCAGCATGTCCGAGCCAAAGCGGATCGTGCCGTTCGGAAAGGTCAACTCCCCTGCCCCGGCCTTATCCTTCGACACCAAGGCGGCCGCTTGTGTAACGGCCTCAATGGTCTCGACCTCGTCTTCGCGCCTCGCCTTCCTCCCTGCCGAATGTCGCGCGATCTCATCGACGGTTGCTATCTGCGCAGGCGCATCCTTGGGCTCAAAGCGGAATTCAATCTCGGTGACGGTTCGGCCCTGGCGGTTCTCCCGCCACTCCACGCAAAAATGAGCGAGCTGGTCGATTTCAGCCTTGGCCTTTTCGAGAACCTTGCGCCGCAGCTGCGCGAAGTCCTTGTAGACGTCCGGTGCGATGCCGAGCAGCGCGCGCAACGCGGTCATGTCGCCCTTCCAGCTCGACTGGCGCCGATGCAGCCTTAGTGCGCCGATCTCGTAGAGCTTGAGCGCATAGGTCGAACGAAAGCCCAACACCGCCTGGCGGTTGAGAACCGCATAGGTCTCCGATTCCTGGATCAGTTTTCGGGCCTCGGGCGTGAACTCCCACTCTATCCACCCCGCGTCCGCGCCCTCCTCGTCTTCCGCTTCTTCGCGCGACGACGAGATAAGCGAAAAACGCAGCGTCGCCTTCTTGCCGCGCCAGGACTTGTCGTCGACCGCGAAAAGCGTGCGGTGCAATTCCTCGAGCATATCCGAGATACGCTCATTGCCCTTGTGGCCGCGGCGAATGTCCGCCTTTCGCATCTTGTGCGGGCGGTCCTCCCAGGCATCACCGCCCGCAGTCAAAATCATCAGCGCAAGCAAACGCGAAGCGGTCAGGCTAAGCGACTGGCCTTTGACGAACTTGACCTCGACGATGCTGCCGGGCTTGGCGAACTCGTCACCGCCCTTTGCCTGCAGGGCGGCAGCCACCCGCATCGCCCGCCCCGGAGAAGCATCATCACCGGCGGGGGAGGGCGTTACAGCGTGGTCTAGGGCTTGCTCGTCATCCATGCCATGAAGTCTGCACCGATTCGTCCGGCGTGGGAAGAAATCTGCCTGACCTGTCCTCTTGCGTCAAGTCAGGGCAGGATAAACGGCGGTTTCGGCCCCCAAGAGGTCAGGATAGAATTTAGCCCCGTAACGGTAAAACATGAGGAAGTGCGCCGAGTCGCGTTTCAAGGCGCCCTTACGCATGCAAACGGCCGCACGTAGGCCAAAGAAAGTCCCTGACGAGCGGCGTGGCGGACGAATCGCTCCCAAGTAAGGCTGGCCCCCATGCGGTCAGGAAGGCCCCAACCGGTCAGGTTGCATCCCCCGGCCGGTCAGGGAAACGCCCCCGGAAGGACAGGCAAAATCCCCCGTCCGGTCAGGATAAGCTTGCTCAAACCCGCAGAAATGCTGCGATTTCGGCCTCCTGAATCTGAATCCTTTTGAATCGGAAAAGCTTCCGCTGCGAGCAGCGGCGTTTTGATTCTTTTTTTTGAGAAAGAGATCCGCGTCGCGCCTGATGCAATCGTTCAATCCCCCCGTCTGGAGGGATACGCGAAGTCGACCGCCCACGATAGGCTGCCAGCCAAATGACGTTGCGCATGGAGAGTGCATGATCAACTTCGCCAAGTTCGAGATCATCGGCCGGATCGGAGAAATCGACGCGCGGCCGAAAGTCACCCTGCTGTCGGTCTGCGCGAATTATCGCCGCAAGGGTGACGATAACGAATGGCAGGAAGACAGTCACTGGAACCGCGTGAGCGTCTTCAGCGAGGGCCAGCGGAAACATATTGCCGACCGAGCCCAAGTCGGGGATCTCGTGCGCATAGCCGGGCGGCTCAAGGACAGTTCCTATGAGCGCGACGGCGCGACGCACTACACAACCGATCGCATCGTCGAGGAATTCGGGATCCTGGCACCCAAAGGCATGCCGGGCTGAAAATACCGGGGAGGGGAGGGCGCAATCAGCAGCGGCGCTCCGCCACTTTGCGAGGATTAGTCAATGCCCATAGCTGCTCCCCATCGCGCCAAAGCCATTGTCGAAGCCCTGGGTGGGATCTGGCGCGGTACGCGCGGCGAATGCCGTTGCCCGGCACATGACGATCATGGTCCCAGCCTGTCGGTACGCCTGGGCGAGCGGGCGATCCTGTTCCACTGCTTTGCCGGCTGCGACACGCGCGATGTTCTAGCTGCTTTGCGCCGGCGCAAACTTCACGATGCGGAGCCGCTCACCATGCCGCGCCCGAAGGCGGCCGCGGACCATCGCGCACTTGCACTTCGCCTATGGAAGGCGAGCCAGCCCATCGCCGACTCTCCAGCGGCCGATTATCTGGCGGCGCGCGGTCTGCCGCCTCCCTATCCGCGTTGCCTGCGCTACAATCCGCGCACCATCGTCGGTGCCGGTGAGCGTCGCCGGTTCTTTCCGGCGATGATCGCCGCGGTCGAGAATGATCTGGGGGTTGTCGCCGTCCAGCGGACCTGCCTCGATCTCGCCGACATCCTGCACAAACCCTTGCCAAAACCGAAGATTGCCCTTGGCCTTCTCGGCGACGCGGCCATGCGTCTGGCGCCGGCCGACGAGGAGCTTGGCCTTGCCGAAGGCATCGAGGACGCCCTTTCAGCAATGGCCTGGTTCGGAACGCCGACCTGGGCGCTGGGCGGGGTCGAACGCCTTGGGCTCGTCGCCATCCCCGAACGGGTCAAGCGTATCATCGTCTATGGCGATCGCGGTGCCGCCGCTGCCGCCATGCTCAAAAAAGCCCGCCCGCATCTCACAGCCAATGGACGCGAACTGGTGCTTCAGCTGCCGGAACGGCATGCGGACTGGAATGATGCTTGGCGTGTCCGCCAGGCCGCCGAGGCGGCCTGAGAGGGGAGGGGGCCTTCAGACTGATGACCTGGCGCTGATGCCAGGTGTCAGACCTGGAGATGCCCCATGGCCACACAACCCCTCGCGCTCACGCTGCTGCTCGATGATCCCGCCCGTATCGCTGCTCAAGGCATAGCCGACCGGCTGTCCGAAGGCCGTCCGGTTGCACGTAACGACCTCCTTGCCGAAATGGCCTCGGCCTTCGGTGGATCGAGCGCCGATGGCTTATGGTCATTGCGCGACGCTTACGATGTGCTCGAACTCGCGCAGGTCCTCCATCTGAAGAACGCGACGCTCCCGGCAGATGCGAATGCGCGGCTCGCCCAGCTGATCGCCATGACGGCGGCGCTTCCCACGCAAAGCGTGCGTAGCGAAACGCAGATCGCGTTCCAGCAGTTCTCGACACCGGCGCCGATCGGTTTCCTTGCCGCCAAGGCCGCCGCGATCACGGCACACGATATCGTGCTCGAGCCCTCGGCCGGGACGGGCCTCCTTGCCGTAGACGCCCATCTCGCCGGCGCGCGCCTCCTTCTCAATGAGATCAATGCTTGGCGCGCGCGTTTGCTGCGTCACGCCTTTCCCGAAGGCAGGCTGAGCACGCATGATGGCGAACTGATCGACGATATGCTCGATCCACAACTGGTGCCGAGCGTCGTGCTCATCAATCCGCCCTTCTCGCGAAGCCAGGGGCGGGCGCGCGATCGCCATGCCGCGCTTCGCCACTTGCGCTCCGCGCTGTTGCGGCTTGCTCCAGGCGGGCGCTGCGCCGTTATTCTCCCCGACCGCATCGAGACTGGGGACGAGGATTGGCTGCACGCCACCGCGGGCGCGCATGCCCGGCTGCATCTCGACCTGCCGCCCAATGCCTATGCCAAGCACGGCACCGGCCAGGCAGTCCAGCTCATACTCCTCGAAAAGGGCGGGGCAGGGGGCTCGGTCCCGCGCCAGACCTGCACGACGCTCGGCGCTGCGCTTGCGGTCATCGATGCGATGGCGACCCCATGCGCGCCGCAGCCGCAGCCGATCTCCCGCCCCAGCGGATTGTTCCGGGGCCTCACGCGGCGGACCCGCCCCGTAAGCTCGCGTGTGACCCTGCCCACGACCCGCGCGGTCGCTTATCACCGTCTCGACGCGCCGGCGCCCGCGGGCGAACCGCAAGGGATTTACCTGCCCTATCGGCCGAGCCGTCTGCTGATTGCCGATGCCCGCGAGCACCCAAGCGCGCTGGTCGAATCGCAGGCAATGGGATCGATTGCCGCACCTCCGGTCGCTTATGAACCCGTGCTGCCGGCCAGGATCCTGGACGACGGCCTGCTCTCGGACGCGCAGCTCGAAACGCTGATCTACGCTGGCGCGGCGTTCGAGCGCGATCTTCCCGGCCGGTTCATATCTAGCGAGGAGGGTCTTTCGCTGTCGCCGGCAGAGGCCGGTAACGCCTATCGGACCGGCTTTTTCCTTGGCGATGGCACGGGCGCCGGCAAGGGGCGGCAGGTGGCGGGCGTCATCCTCGACCAGTGGTTGCGCGGCAACCGCCGCCACCTTTGGATATCCAAGAGCGAGACGCTGATCGAAGACGCTCGCCGCGACTGGTCGGCGCTTGGCGGCTTGCCGCTCGACATCCAGCATCTCAACCAGTGGAAGCTCGGCACCCCGATCCAGTTGGGCGATGGGATCCTTTTCCTGACCTATGCCACCCTGCGCTCCAACCGCGGCGACAAAGGCACGCGGCTGCGCCAGCTGATCGAATGGATGGGCGAGGATTTCAGCGGCGTCATCGTCTTCGACGAGGCGCATGAAATGGCCGGGGTGGCCGGCGGCGAGGGCCGGTTCGGCGCCACGAAAGGGTCCGAGCAGGGCATCGCCGGCGTCCGCCTGCAAAATCTCGCTCCGCGCGCCCGGATTCTCTACGCCTCGGCGACGGGCGCCTCGGACGTCAACAACCTCGCTTATGCGACACGCCTCGGATTGTGGGGACCGCAGACGGCCTTCGCCGACCGGCGGGCCTTCGTGGAATCGCTTCGCCGCGGCGGCATCGCTGCGATGGAGTTGATCGCCCGCGACCTCAAGGCGCAGGGCCTCTATGCCGCGCGGGCGCTCAGCTTTGCCGGCGTCGAATATGACATCCTCGAGCATCGGCTCAGCGAAGAACAGATCGACGTCTACAATGCCTATGCCGATGCCTGGGCGATCATTCACAACAATCTGCAGGCCGCGCTCGCCGCCACGCGCGTCACCGACGGCTTCAGCGGTGCCACCTATAATAGCGGCGCGAAGGCCGCGGCATTGTCGATCTTCGAATCGACCAAGCAACGCTTCTTCGGCCAGATCCTGCTGTCGATGAAGCTGCCGTCGCTGATCCCGGCAATCGCCGCCGATCTCGCGCGCGGCGACTGCGCCGTCGTCCAGCTCGTGTCGACCTCGGAAGCGATGCTCGATCGTGCCCTTGCCGACCTGTCCCCCGAGGAGCGGGCCTGGCTCGATATCGAGCTGTCCCCGCGCGAATTCCTGGTCGACTATCTGACGGCCGCCTTTCCGGTGCGCCAGATGCGCACCTATACCGACGATAGCGGCACGGTGCGCTCGGAACCGATGATCGACGAAGCCGGGCAGCCGGTGCTGTGCCGGGAAACGATCGCCATGCGCGACCAGCTCCTCGAGCAACTTTGTGCGCTGCCGGTGGTCGGCTCGGCGCTCGATCACATCATCGGGCATTTCGGGACGGAGGCAGTGGCCGAGGTGACGGGTCGCAGCCGGCGGATCATCGTCGATGCCGACGGCCGTCAGCGGATCGAACGGCGCAGCGCGCGCACGAACCTCGCGGAGACCGACATCTTCATGCGCGGCGAAAAGCGCATCCTGATCTTCTCCGACGCCGGCGGCACGGGGCGGAGCTACCACGCCAGCCTCGACGCGCCCAATCAGAGCCGCCGCATCCACTATCTGCTCGAGCCCGGTTGGCGCGCGGACGCGGCGATCCAGGGGCTGGGCCGCACGCACCGCACCCACCAAGCCTGCCCACCCCTGTTTCGGCCCGTTTCCACCGATTGCCGCGGCGAACGGCGGTTCATCTCGACCATCGCCCGGCGCCTCGACAGTCTGGGCGCGCTGACCCGCGGCCAACGCCAGACCGGCGGGCAGGGACTTTTCGACCCCCGCGACAATCTGGAGTCCGACTTCGCGCGGGAATCGCTCGACCAGTGGTTTCGCCTACTGTTCCAGGGAAAGCTCCAATCGGTGCGCTTTGATCAATTCCAGTCGCTCACCGGTTTGAACCTGGCCGGGGAGGGTGGGGGGCTCACTGAGACCTTGCCCACGATCCAGCGGTGGTTGAACCGCATCCTAGCGCTGCGCATCGACCTGCAGAACGCGATCTTCGACGAATATCTGGGCTTGATCGAAGCACGGGTGGAAAAGGCCCGCGAGGCTGGCACCCTCGATCTTGGCGTCGAAACGATCGCGGCCGACCGAATTTCGATCCTCGACCGCACGGTGATCCGGCGCGATCCCGTGAGCGGGGCCGAAACCGAGATCCTGCGTATCGAAACCGAGGAACGATATCGGCCGCTGACCCTGGAACGAGCGCATTGGCTTCTGGCCGACCCGGAAGCGCGCGGGTTGATCAACCCGCGTTCCGGCAAGGCAGCGATTTGCCGGCCGACCTTCTCGCTGACGGACGAAGAGGGGCGGACCGTGCGCCGCTACGAACTGGTGCGGCCGACGCGCACCGAACGGCACCGGCAGGACCTCTTCGCCGAAACCCATTGGACCGACGTGGACCGCGCGAGTTTCGACGAAGCCTGGCAGGCCGAATGCGACGCGATGGCGGCGCAGACCCGCACGCAGATCATCTATCTGGTCACCGGCCTGCTGCTCCCGGTGTGGGGCAAGCTGCCCGACGATCATGTCCAGGTCTGGCGGCTGACGAGCGATGACGGCCAGTCGCTTCTCGGGCGTCTTATTCCGGCGCCGCTTGTGGAACGCATCGCGGGCGCGTTCGGCATCGCGGCCCATGTCGAGATCGACCTCGGCGCGCGGGTCGAGCACGTCCGCACCTCGGGCGAGATCATGCCGATCGGAGCGCTGCGGCTGAAGCGCGCCTTGGTCGCCGGCGATCAACGCCTCGAATTGCTCGACTGGAAGCCCGAGGCGCTGCCGCATCTCAAGGCGGCGGGCTGCTTCACTGAGATCATCCAGCACCGCACGCGGCTGTTCGTTCCCCCGAGCCGCGCCCTCGAGATCCTCGCCAGGATCACGGACTGACCCGCGGCCGCGCCAAGCGACCGAAGAGAGGGGAGGGGGCCTTCGGCCGGGTGGGCCTGAGTGGCTCAAGCCGGCCGACGAGGTCGGCGCAACCCTCGAAGGAGACAACCGATGATCCAGTCCGTGAAGGTCAAGAACCTCTCGCTCTCGAAGGACAATGTCCGCAAATCCAATCGCGATGCCGACCTCGACAGCCTGGCCGACAATATAGCCGCGCATGGCCTGTTGCAGAATCTCGTGGTCACGCCGCTCAAGAAGGCAGGACATTTCACCGTCAAGGCGGGTGGCCGCCGTTTGCGGGCGCTCCAGCGCCTGATCGATTCAGGTCGGCTTGCCGGGGACCATGAGGTTCAGGTGCTGGTGCTCGAGGATGATGCCGGATCGGCCGAAGCGAGCCTTGCCGAGAATTTCCACCGCGTCGCGATGAACCCGGCAGATGAATGCTCGGCCTTCAAGCACTTCCTCGACCGGGGCGCGAGCGCCGAGGATGTGGCGAAACGCTTCGGGGTCACGACCCGCTTCGTCGAGCAGCGGGTCCGGCTTGCCGAACTGGCTCCTCTCGTCTTCGCGGCGCTGGCGGCGGGCGAGATCACGCTGGGGGTCGCCCAGGCTTATGCCGTCACGCCCGACGTCGATCGCCAGGCACGCGTGTTCGAGAGCATGAGCCGGTCCTATTATGGCGACAATCCCGACAATATCCGCCGTGCGCTCCTCAACGGGACGGCCAAGGCGACCGACGCCAAGGCGCGGTTCATTGGCCGCGACGCCTATGTCGGCGCGGGCGGCCGGATCGAGCGTGACCTGTTCGGTGAAGATGTGGACGAGAGCTGGATCGACGTGGAGCTCATCGAGCAACTGGCCGCCCAGAAGCTTGAAGCGGCAGCGGCAGCGCTAGCTGCCGAACAGAAGCTGGCGTTCGTGACGCCGGTTCTCGCGACGCATGTGCCCTATGATATGGAGTGTCAGCTCCACGAATATCATCCGCCGCTGCGCGAATTGAGCGAGGACGAGCAGGAGCGCGTCGACAGTCTCTCCGATGAGGGCGATGCGCTCATCCGAGAGCTGGAAACCGAACTTGAGGACGATACGCCCGAGGCCGAGGCGGCTTCGGCGCGGCTCGCCGACATAGAGCGGGAACTCGATACGATCGAGGCGTCGCGCACGATGGTCGACGATGCGATCAAAGACCAGCTGGGCACCTTCATCTATTTGGCGCCCGATGGCAGTCCGCGGGTGCACAGCCGCATGTTTAGCGAGCGCGCCATTCGTCAGGCGGGCGCAGACGCAGAACCCGAAGCACCGTCCGGCAAGGTTGCGGTCTCCCGGCTCAGCGCGACGCTGGTTGACGAACTCGCGACCCAGCGCCGGCAGATCCTGGCGGCCCATGTCGCCTCGGATGCCGGGTTAGCGCTCGATCTCACGATATTCCTGATGGCGCACCGGACGGTGTTCGCCAGCAGCTATGTCCGGGACCACTCGACGCTGCAGGCGACCGCCGCGAGCTTCCCGATTGTCAGCTTCCGCGATGAAGGTAGCGCGGCGAGCAATGTCCTGACCGAACAGCGCCAGGCGCTCGATGTGAGCTGGGCAGGCGGGAACACGCTGTCGTCCCGCTTCGATGCCTTCCGGCAACTGGATGAACAGGCGCGCGCCGATTGGCTCGCTCATGTCATGGCGCAGACGCTGGAACCGACACTCAACGTCGACGATGGCGGGCGCCGCAACGGCTTCCACGATCATCTCGGACGGCTGCTCGACATTGATGTCGCGCAATGGTGGCGGCCTGATGCCCAGAACTTCTTTGGGCGGGTGAAGAAGGAGGTCATGCTCGAAGCGCTCGACGAGATCGGCGGGCCGGTGCTGCGCGGCCGATACAAGGACGCCAAGAAGGGTGACCTTGCCAATGCCTGCGCTGCGCTCTGTTCGGGGCAGGGCATCGTCGAGGCCGAAGTCCGGGAAAAGGCGCTCTCCTGGCTGCCCGACGAGATGCGGTTCGGCGGGATCGAAAAGCCCGAAAGCTTCCGCAGCTATTCCGCCTTCCTCAGCGATGAGGATGATTGCAACGGCGGGGGAGGGGAGATCGCTCCCGATGGCGATGCTGACGACCTCGACCAGGCGGCTTGAGGCCAGCGACTAACGGCGGGCGGCGCTTTTGCGTCGCCCGCCGTCCTTCATCGGCGGACTTGGCCGCCGCTCTTTCGCGGAGTATCCATCATGACTCAATCATCGGGCCGGCCCTCGCCGGCCGAGACCATCACGTGCGCAATCATCGACCGGCTTGAGGCCGGTGTGCGACCTTGGGTGCGGCCCTGGCGTTCGTGTGCGGCGCAGGGACGTCCGCTGCGGGCCAATGGCGAGCCTTATCGTGGCATGAATACCTTTTGGCTGTGGCTGGCCGCCGAGCAATGCGGCTATCGGTCACGCCATTGGATGACCTACCGCCAGGCGCAGATCCTTGGCGGGCAGGTCCGTGCCGGTGAGCAGGCGCAATTTGCGATCTTCTACAAGGCCTATTCGAAGAAGGTCGATTCCAGCGAACGCCCTGGCGAGCGGGTTGATGAGCATCGCCGGGTGATGCGATCCTATGCGGTCTTCAATGCAGACCAGATCGACGCGCTGCCGTCGGATTTCTATCCAGAACCGTTATCGCTCGTCCCACCGGGCGACCGGCTCGATCCACGGGCACAACGCTTCGTCGATCGTCTGCCGGCGCGGCTGCGGACCGGAGGCGATCGCGCCTATTACGACCTGCGCGCAGACCGCGTCACGATGCCGCCCGTCGAGCAGTTCGACACGCGTGCTGCATGGGCGGCCACGCTCGCGCACGAGGCCGGTCACTGGACGGGTCATCCAGACCGGCTTGCCCGATCCTTCGGCAAGCGCTTCGGTGATCAGGCATATGCATTCGAGGAGTTGGTCGCCGAACTGACGGCAGCGCTGGTTGGCGCCGATGTGGGTCTCCCAACCACCCATCTCGACGATCATGCGGCCCATATCGGTTCCTGGCTTGAGATCCTGCGCAGGGATAATCGTGCCCTGCTCACGGCGGCGGCGCGGGCAGAGGAGGCCGCGGGCTACTTGCTCCGCGTGACGGGTCTTGCCGGTGAGGATCTGGATGAGCAGGCGGCCGCTTGAGCTGGTCGATAGTGTTGCCTGTTTATGTGATCGTCGCGATGGCGGATCCAATGACCACAGCCTGCCGTCTTTCAGGGGCAGTCGGCAAACGCTAGATGTCTGCTTCCGACAGTGGCGGCCTTGGCCGGGCGGCGATACCAGTCGAAATCGGCGCCGAAGACGCGACGTGTTGATTGCCGCTGAGAAGTGACCCGGGATTTCCATCGAGAAGTGACCCGCCTGTACGGCCCGCGCCTGATGCTCCGCACTCTTGACTGCCACGTAATGCAGGTTCGGCCTCAGGGCGGCTTCGGCAATCGCAGCTGCGTCCGCCGCATCGTTCTTCTGTCGTTTGACAAACGGCTTCACGTAGATGGGCGGGATGAGACGCACCTCGTGACCCAGGCTTTGCGCGAACCGCCCCCAGAAGTGGCTCGTGGCACATGCTTCCATTGCCACAATGCAGGGCGCCTGATCGCGCAAAACCGTCTCGAGCTTCGCGCGCGAGACTACCCGGTTGAGCAGAACCGCCCCTCCCGGCGCGGTCGCACAAACCTGAAAACTACGCTTTGCGAGATCGATCGCGAGAATGTGGACGTCGGTCATCTGCTCCTCCTTCTCCAGCGCAATGTCGCGCCGGTCTGGCATCATACGATGCCGGGCGAAGGGGGCATCCACCCCATCAGTTCAGTGGGTGGGAAACAGCGCTTACACTTGACGGAACGTAAAGCGAGCTTCGCGGTTGGGACGTGGAACCTGGAATGGCGTCTGAGCCGTTCGGTTCATGGCGCCGAAATGCATCGTCGTCTCATGGCAGTTGATCCAGGCACCCGGTGATTCTCGAAACACCCGCTTACCGATCAACTACGAAGAAAGCCGTTGTAGAGCGATCAGCGTCAGCCCGCCTGCCGATCCAACAGAAGGCCGAGCCAGAGAAGGAGGTTGTCTCTGCATCGACCTTCAGCTGGCGCGGTCTGCCCAACGATCAGGGCGTTCACGATGATCGTGGCGAGCCACGGATAATGAACTCTGGCCTCAGGCGCTTCGGGAGGCAACAATCTGTCGGCCTCCCGAAACCGTTCTGAGTAGCCGAGCCCGCGACTCCTGACATCGCTGTCGGCGCATCCACAGCGAACGCCGACATCACTCCAGCTGTTTACTCGCCCCACTCAACGCGAACGAATTTCTCAATATCAGCAGCTCTGCGCTTCGCAGCTTCTTCATCCCACACTATGCCCTGCAAAAGCGCACGGCCCACTGCCGCTGTCGCCTTAACGCCTCCTTCAACATAGGTGCCAGCCTTCTCGGCAGGGGGCTTGTCGCTGAGTTTCGAATTCGTTCTCGGGGGAAGCATGGTAAGATTGCCGAGGTGATGCACCCACGGCTCCTTACTACTCCGCGGCGTTATGTGCTCAATCGATTTTGCAGGATCAGTTGCCCAGATCTTCTCCCACGCCAGAGGATCGATATGCTCGCCCTTCTCCCTGGCTAAGTGCTCCTCATAGCGGAATAGCAGGTAGCGCACTTCGGCTGACCAGCCACCATACCACTCTTCCCAGGTGCTGCCGTCTTCTTCGATCACCTCATCGATCGAATAACCATGGCCGATATCTAACAGTCGCTGTTTAATCGCAGCGGGCTCAAGGGTGGCGTTGATGATCTCATATCCAAGCTCGACATATTCCCCGACACGCTTTCTCGTGTCTGCACCGCCCAGCGTGTATATCCGGAAAGTCACGCGTTCCCAAGCTGCGAGAAGATCTCGTTCGGTTTCTTCCTCGAAGCCACGCAAGAGGATAGCGACGGCGACGAAACGGGCCTGCCGAACGCGGGCGACGGCCGAGCGGCGCTGGTCATTGTCCAATGAGACAACCTTGTTGACAACACGGCGCAGCCATCGAGCTGCGTCCATGATCGTACGAATGGCGTTGCCCGCGGCGTTGGCGATTTCGATTGATGCGTCTTCTTCGCTGAGCACCCGCCGCGGCGTCGTAGGAAGCCTCCATGTGCCAGCGAAGGCAAGCGCTTCATCCCCGAGACGTACGTCCAACCCTAACGTGCGATAGACGTCTTTCCAGATGGTATGCATCTCATGCAAGCCTTCCTGACGCACGCTATCAGGCACGTGTTCGTAGATCAGAGCCATGAGTCGGCTTTTTGTTTTGTCTAACCACTTAACGTCGAGTCCACGGCTATTGAGAACCTCGAAGACCCGGTACACTACAGCTTCATCGGCGATTTCATGGTAGATCAGAGAAAGCTTGTTCCTAATGGTCGAAAGGAGATCGACCAGCGGGCGACTTTCTGCCCAGTTCGCGACGAAAGCCTTGCACTCTGCGATAGCGTCTATGACGTTCTGATCTGATGCGGTCGGAGCTTTCGTGTCCGCAGCGCGGCCTGTCCGCACATACTGAAGAAACACGTCGCTGCTGTCGTGATTGGTCTGTAGTAGGACAACAGAATGTTCGTCATCCTTAACAAGCAATTCGCCCAAATCGCGCTTATCGCGCTCGGTATGTTCATTATCCAGGGCTTGCTCGATCGCCTTTAGAAGAATAACGATGGTGGTGATACGCTGCTGCCCGTCAACCAGATCAACGACTTTATACCGTTTAGACCCGATGTTGCAGGATTCGCGTCCAAGGCCCACCACCGTTGCCATGAAATGGTCAAAGCCGGACTGCGCGACTTCTTCAATATCATTGAATAGGTCGGCACGCTGCTTGGTTTGCCATGAATATGCGCGTTGATAATCCGGTATCCTGAACAGCCTTCCGCTGAGCAATTCATCGATTGTCACATGTTGCGGGTTAAGCTGCATTGAGCGAATACCTTCCTTGGAAATTTCTGTTTGGCGAGGGGCGTTCAAGGCGCTGCCACTAAGTTTGAAATCGCGGATTTTCAACCATTTCCCTGCCGTCCCGTCACACGGGAATGCATTGGAGTGTGCGGGACTTAATTCGGGTTACCCTAACCGCTAATCACCGATAGTTCGCTGCGGCCTCGGGCGACGGGCGTCACCTCGATCTTCACAGGTATCCGTTCTTTGATTTCCTCGACGTGGCTGATCACGCCGATCCGACGCTCTGAATGTTCGGAGACATCCCCTTCCGCTACGTGGAGGTGCCCGGTCACGATCAGCGGAAGCCCGTTCGCACGTTCGGCCCCGACAGTCAGAACATTCTCATATAATTCTGGAAGCCCGCCGGACCCCATGTCACCCGGCCGGCAGTAGGGCACCGCTGCTAACCACGCCACCATCGTGCCCGTCCGGTCCTTGAGTGGGACCAGCATCCTCTCGAAATCGGGTATGCCGTTCACACGGGGGAGAGAGCCGATAAGGTGGATTCGTTCAGGACCGAGGAGTGCGGCGGGCAGATTAATTCTTGCTGCGCTGTCGTGGTTCCCGCCGACGACGACGATCTGCAAATTGGGGCAGCGCGTCGTCGCGGCCCGAAGGAACGCATAAAGGTGTGCCATCGCTGACACTGGAGGGTTCGCGACGTCGTATATGTCGCCCGTGACGAGCAGCAGATCCGCCTTTTCGGAGACGAGGCGGTCGAGGAGCCAGGACAGAAACGCTTCATGCTCCGCCTTTCGTTCATGGCTGAACAGCTCATGCCCAATATACCAGTCAGAACTATGGATCAGTCGGAAGGCGGGTCTTGATTCGGTCATGGCTTAAGCTTTGCGGAATTGGCGACAGAAATGGACGTAATTTCGACCATGGGTCTGGCCAGCGCTGCCCAGAGCAGCGATATCAGTTTTGAGTGAGGTGCCTGGCCAAGACGATCATCGCCTCGGTGTCTCGGCCACAATAAGTTCGCAGTGCCACATCTAGGGCAGCCCGACGATCGTCCGTCGTGGTAGGGGAGATAGCCTCCAGATAGGCAGCCTGGGCGTTACCACCGTCTTTGACCTCAAGCTCTGTATAATCGAGATCTGGGGCAACGGTCGGCAACACGGCCTTGATTGACCAACTGCCTCGTTGGTCGCGGTGATACCAGTTGGCGCGAGTGACCGGCAGCAGATCAACCACCCGGTCGATGATCGAATTGAGATCGTCTGCTAGATCGGGAAAAAATTCACAGAGCTCGCGAAGGCGGGCTTTCTCGAAGCCAGCATTGTAGGCGACTACCGCGCCTGAACTGGGAATCATCGTTACCAGCGCCTCGGCGCAAGCCCTTCGCGGGTCAGCACCGTCCAGGCTCAGAAATTCATGGTGTTGGAGGCTTCCGTCTTCCGCTTCGACATGAGCGGAAAATTGGAAAGGCACCTGTTGATACGGACGTGTGCCAACCCAGCGCGGAATGGCGAATGCGATTGTCTCAAAGTCCAACCATGTCCGGGGGAAGCGCCAATCCGCCATCGCGGATCTAGCGCCCTCGATGCTATGATCGGGTTCGCCTGTAATGGTAGCCTTGTAAACCCGTTGATGGGTGGGGTTCGTCAGCATCGTGGGGTCAATCTCGAAAAGATCTTCAACCCCGCGTCTCAGCCAATGATTCCCGCCGCCATATGGAAGAACGGTGACCGGCCATTGCGGGCCTGGCGGAAGTGCTCCCTCGCAATATGCCGCGAAATTACACGGTAGGCCGTCGCAATGTGATCCAGGGAGGATGCTGGGTTCCTCACCGGCGAGCGTTTCGCGCGCTGCGGCTACAACCTCGGCCCGTGTTTCGACCCGGTCCTTGATGTTGGAAGTCAGATCGCTGTCGAAAAACAGGCCGTCGAGCGAACCATCTCCTTCGAGAACGAAGTCGGTGTCTAGATGGCGGATCGCTGCGCTCTCGATTGGCACACCGGCTTCACGGGCGACCCAGACCTGAGTGGCCAGGTCATTTACGTGATAATCCTTGGGCTTGGTCGAACTTTTGACCTCAGCCATGTGCCAGCCGCCGATACCATTCGGCTCGAGAATATCGACTCTTACCAGAACGCCATCATGCTGAAACGTGGCTTCGAAGATCGGATCCTCGTGACCGCTTTCGAGCAAAGCCTTCGTTGTGGCGAGCGCAGCGGAAAGATCGGGTTTAGCCTCGACCATGACCCCGCCCGGCAAGAGTGAGCAGGCGGCGGCGCCAACCTCATGCCCGATAGCGAATCGCGCCTCTGCGCCTTCATCGGTTTCAGCCAGTTCGGGGCGATGAACCGATAACCACAGTCGCTTCGGGCACTGCTCGAAATAAGTGATCCTGGACTTGGAAAGTCCAAAGGCGCGGGGCGCTACACTCATGCCGCCACCTTTACTGAGAGGCGGGCAAGGGTGAGGCGGAAAACCGAAGCGTTGATCGTCATGTCTTCAACCATGCATCGTGGGCGCGACAAAAGTGGTCGTGTTAGGCGAGGCGGCTTCCGGCGGCAGCATCGTCAGCGCAGCCAGGATGCGCTGGCGCATCATCTCAATGAGCGCGGCAGGCTGCTCGATGATGAGCTCATTGCCCCAGGTGAATAGATGCTCTGCCAGCTCTCGCATCCCGCCGCTCGTGAAGCGGATAAGAAGGTCTCCGTTTTCGAGTGCCTCTACCTGCTGGTTGCGGTGGAACCGCCATTCGCGAGCTCGTGAGGTTGCAGATGCATGAACGCGAAGCACGATGTCTTGCTTTTCATCTCGCCAGACCCCGAAACTATCGGCCAGCCAAGCATCAATGTCCCAGTCATCGGGCGCACACCCGAGCTTTTCGCTAAGCCTGGGTTCGATCATACGATCCAGTCGATAATAGACCGGGTCATTTTCTCGATCGGGCATCTTTCCTACCAGATAGGACAGAGGGCCGTGAACAATGCCAAAGGGTATCACCCGTCGCCAGCGCGGTTCTTGCTGCTGTACCGCGGCATAGCTGAATTCAAGGCAGCAACCGGACAATATCGCCGCTTGGACGACTGCAATCGTCTCAGGCGGCACGGTAGCGACGGGGCCGGCGGTGACCATCGTCCGCTGAAGCCGGGTGAGAGCCTCAAGATCAGGGTCAATGCGGCGCTTCTCGCGATCGTCAAACGCGCCCTTTACCTTGGCGAGGAGGCTCGCCAATTGGTCGGCACGAACTGTTTGGCCAGCCCCTCGTCGCCCATCTGCCTCGGCCGTAAGTGCTGCAACTTCAGCCGCAGTGGGACGGGTATAGACGCGCCTAAGGCTGTCTCTGATGAGAAAGCGCTTACGGCGATCCTCGGTTACTTCCTCAAGGTCGAAGTGCCGCGCGATGACGTCGCGCATCCGCTCGGCGGTCCTTCGATTGACCCCCAGTGTTTCAGCCATTTCATCGAGTGTCAGGCCCTCGGTCGATTCCGATAGCGCGTGTACGAGCGCCAATAATCGGTCCAATTTGGCCATACGATCGGTCATGCTGCACTACCCCCCATTCGTGCCCAACTACGACCGCTTTCGCCGCTCTTTCAAGAGCCTAATGAAGGAAATCGAGGTTCCCGATGCCGGGATGGGGCGCAGGCTAGGCTGCCTAGAGTGAAAGGGGGCGCTTCTACGGCTTACCGGGATAAGAGTTGATCGGCCATATCGCTAATTCGCTCATAACCGACGATCCGATCCCGCCATGCTTGTGGGATGCCGGCCTCACCATAGAGGGCGCCGGCGAGCTGGCCGGTGATTGCAGCGGTGGTGTCGGCATCCTGTCCGAGATTGGCGGCAGTTAGGACGGCTTCTGTGAAACTGCCGGTTCGACCGATGCACCAGAGTGCGGCTTCCAGCGAATGCGCGACATAGCCCGACGCGTGAATGTCTTGCCTCGGCTTACCTCGCCAGGAGCCACCAACGATGTCCGCGATCTTCCTGGTCAGGCCCTCGCCCCTGATGTTGAGAACATCGTCCAGGTTGCTGCCGGAAATCGCGCTCGCGATCATTCGCGCATAGAGGACGCAAGCCTCCACTGCCTCAGGCGCTGCGTGTGTGGTCCGACCTTGACGTGCTGCGGCATCATCAAGTGCTGGGATGTCGTCATGATATCGAAGAGCTACTGGCGCGAGGCGCATCAAGCTGCCGTTCCCCGCGGTGGCGGGATCTGTGGATCCGGCGATGGGGTTTCCCGATTGCTCCCAGCGGGCCAATGCTGCGCTGACGGTCATGCCGATGTTGCGGGTCAAAAGACTATCCGCCAGGGCGAGGGCCATCGACGTATCGTCTGTCCATTCGCCAGGCCTCAAGCCGAACGGGCCGCCCCCGATCATGTCGGTTAGAAGGGGATAGCTGTCCCTGCGTGCAAACTCCAATGTCGTTCCGAGGGCGTCACCTACAGCCAAGCCGATCAAAGCGCCTCGGCCGCGAGCACGCACCGCCGCGGAGGTCGTGGGGGGATGAGCCTCTTCGACTGTGGCCCTTCGCTGCACATAGGTGAGTTGGTCGTGTGTCTCGATCGCTCCGGGGCGAGCCGTCCGCACCTGCTCTATGGCAGCCATTGGCTCGCTCCCCAGTTCAGCGAGCAGTCGCGCGGCTATCATTCCGGCGCGCCCCAAGCCGCCCTTGCAATGGAGCACGATATCGAAGCCCTGGCGTAGGCGGGAGCGTAGATTGGCGCCAGTGACGGCCCATGCCTGCTCGAACACCGGGGAGGGAATGCTGACATCCCTGATGGGCAGATGAAACCAGTCCATGTGACGTGCGCGCACTTCCTCGCCGAGCCGTTCCACGCCGAGGCTAAGGAATTCTTCGCTTTCGATCAGGGAAACTACTGCGGCCGCGCCAGTGGCTTGAATGGCGTCTAGGTCTGCGCAGAGGTCACGGTTCCACGCGCCCGTCAGAGCATCTTGCTGCTTCTTACCCGGGCAGAATGTGATCCCTATTCTGCCGCCGCGGACGCCGGCTGGGACGAACGCGATCTTCAACGGATGGCTCGCACTGGTGCGGAGCACATTAGCAGCGTCTCTTTGGTCCATTCTTGTCCTTTCAGGCCATCTTCATGGCGCCAGCTTGAAGTTGGCGAGAGCTATTACGACCGAATCTGACAGATGTGGTCGTACTTACCTCCTCGTGGTCTCTGAAAGGCCGAACTACCTTGACCCAGCAGACAGGATGGGGTGGTGAAAGCATCAAACAGGGGAATTAGCATGAAGATTGATCGAGATACGTTGAAAGAGGCGGGAACCAGCGCGGCGAAGGTCGGCCAGAAAATCGGTGAGAAGACTGTCGATGGGGTGAAGAAGGCTTGGGGCACCGAGATGGGTCGCACGGCCATCACTGGCGCTGCGGCCGGTGCCGCTATCGCTGCGGTCGTGCCGTTCGTCACAGTTGGGGCAGGCCTGTTGATCGGCGGCGCGATTTCCGTCTTAGCGAAGAACATCAAGTCAGGTCAGTAAGCTCCAACTCGAAACAGAATGCAACCAATGGCCTTTGGCCCCAAAGGCTTGGTTCACCAATGGGTGGTCCGGCGCGTTCGCTACTGCTGGGCCGGTGAAACTCGGTAAACGGAATTCAGGATGATCGGAATATTCTTGCTGGCGGCTGCCGTAACCGTCGTCGATGGCGATACCATCCGTTTGGATGGAGAACGCGTGCGCCTAGTTGGCATCGACGCGCCTGAAATCCATGGATGCGCGGCGGGGCGCGCATGCGCTCCGGGCGACGGGCAGGCCAGTAAGCAGAGCCTGCAAAATCTCATGAGTGGTTCCGTCAGCATCCGCCGCGTGGGACGCGACCGCTATGGTCGTACGCTCGCCCATGTTTATGTGAATGGCGTCAATGTTGCCTGTGAGCAGATCGGGCGCGGTCAGGCGATCTATAAGAGAAACTGGGATAATGGGCTTGAGCTGGCGCGGGAGTGCAGGTGATGTCACGTCGCTGGGATGAGCGGGATAGAGAAGCTGATGGTTCGCCCTTCCCCTATCTGGTTGCTCTAGAAGCGATTATCATCGGAGGTCTTCTCCTGCTCGGCACGGGTATGATGCTCGCATCGGTTGTCCGGCGGCTCATTGGGCTGTTCGAGTAATCGCATGCCACCCATCAACGGGGATGGCCCGATGACCCATGCTGATCGCGTCCAAATGGCGTGCGATCTGATAAGAAAATCGCGATCTGGTTCGACAAACCGGTTAGCCAGAGAGTTGGGGGTTCAATATGCTTATGCTCGCCGAATTATGGACGAGATAGAACCTTCCGGATTGGTAAGCGCTCCAGACAAGAACGGTGCGCGAAGGGTTGCATCAGGCATTTGCGTGGGGAACATCTAGATTGGGCCGGCTGATTTTTTTCGCGCTTTTGTTGTTCGTGAGCGTCGTTCTCCTGCGCCGAATTGGGAGGTGCTGCGCAAGGGTCTACAAGGCCTCGTCAATGCGGCTCTTGTCCTTGGGAAAGTTGCGGGCGCCGCAATGGTGGCGGCGCTTGCTGGCCTTATTGCCTTCGTTGTTCTGCCCGTCGCTCTTGTGGGTGATTGGTTCGGAATTGCTGTATCTGGCGTTGCGATCCTGGTGTTCGTCCTGTGTCTGAGAAAATTCGGACGCCGTGAGGGACTTGCTGATCGTCAGCTGCTGGCGATGGAAGAGGAGTCGACGATGTCCTCTGCGGTCGTCGAGGAAGCCTTGGAGCCCGAGGCGGATCCACATATCGCTGAAGCTTGGAAAATCGCTGGAGAACTTGCGCCAGAATACGCGCAGCGTCTTTCTTTAGCTCGGCATAGCTGTGCTCGGGTGCTGGAGTTGGTGAGCGAGGAATCAGTCGAATGGAGCGTCGTTGACTGTTCTACATTCATCTCCCGCACGGTCCCGGAAGCGGTGTCAACCGCAGCGGCACTGATGAAGGACGCTGCCCCCTCCGAGCGACGCTGCCTCGCTGATGAGCTGGTGGTCGACCTTGAACGGATCGCACAGCGCGCGCGGGAGGAAATCGACAGCCGCCGCCTGCAGTTGCGTAACAGTTGGAATATTGTCCGCACCCATATTGCAAGCAGGACGTCCCGCGACGCGTTGTAGAGGCGGTTGTCGAGCAGGACCCTGATTTCCTGGCTGAATCGCTGCCAGACCATGTCATAAATCCGATGCTTGCCATCGAAACTGACCAGAGTGGAGAAAAAGCGGGCGAAGGCGTCGCGCTCGCGCTGACTCTCGCCACCCAGAGCTAATCCAACGTCGCCGGCATAGGCCGCGTTAAAACCGATCCACAACAGGATGAAACGTACGTCCTCGTCACCCTCGTCGGCTTCCGCCCTGCGTAGCCAAGAAAGCGCTCGGTGAACTCGAAGGGTGAGAGGCATAGCGAAGCCCTCGCGAAGGCTACGTTGTTTCCGCTTGAGCGCTTCAGGATGCAGTGGACTAGTGGTTGGGTAACGAAAAGACATATAGTCGAGCCTCGCTTTCTCGAATGCCTAAATCACAATTCGAGCCGTACCATTTTCATGAATGCGACCCGTCTTGATTCGAGATGAGGAGAGGCGCGGGAGCTGGCTCCTCGCCATCGGCGATATACCCATGAATGATATCGCCGGCCTTGAAGGTTGCATTACCGCCCTTGTTCAGCAGGCCGAAAATGCCAAAGCCCAACACGCCCAAAATGACCCCGCCGGTGTTCGAGGCGCCTTCAGTACCTTTCGTGCCGGTCAACGCGACCGGCCCCCACGGGGTGTCGAGGTGAAGCAAGCGGAGGCTTAGCTGCCCTTTGCCACCCGCCGCGCTTGTGCCCGAGACGGCAACAATTTCTCCCCAGGCGACAGCCCCGATCGGGACGGCGATGGCTCCGTCCACGGTGACGGGTGAATTAACGCGCAGCCTGAAACGCTCGCCGGCCTTGGCGGATCGACTGTTCACTTCGCGAACCACCATCAGTTCAACATCTGTACCCTTCACCCAGCGAGGAGTGGGTGAAGGGGCAGGGGCGATGATAGTTTCTGAAGCGGTAGCGTCCTGAGCAGCCATTGCCTGACTGCTGGCCAGAAGGGCGCCTGCGATAAAGGCTGCGCGCAACATTAAGTTAGTGGGAGCCAGCAGGTGCCGCTGCCGCAGTAGCGCTGCCAGCCGGCAAGAAGCGAACCGCCGTGCCGGTCGCGTTCGCTTTGCCCCAGCTGAATGCCGACACATGAGCATCACCATATTGCGCTTTGATCACGGCATCAGCACCCAGCTTTTGTGCACGTTCCCACAGCTCTTTGTAGATTTTGTCCTGCGAAGGCGATTTGCTGAAGACGGTCGCCTTGCGAACCCCAGCCTTGACCTCACCCAGCACCTCATAGGGGCGGTCGGTGATATCGTATGGGAAAACGGGGACGCCGACTTCCTCATTCACGAGCGGCTGAGCCTGGGTTGGTTGGGCAAGGGCAGGCGATGCAATAGCCACCGAAAAGGCGGCAATCAGAACGAAACGCATGAGAATTTAAGCTCCGTGTTAAAGTCGGATCACTTTGTAGAAGGGGCAACCGCCGGAGCCGTCTCCACTGCGGCAGCAATAGCGGTGCCGGCTGCGACAGGAACGGTCACAGGTTCAGCCGGTTTGGCTTCGGCGAAAACCAACGGCACATCTTCGCCGATGAAACCCTTTACCTGCGATCCAGCAGCGATTTTGGCGCTCGTACCCGTGGTGAAGAAGCCTACGACCGGAACGAAGGCAACAGCGGCGACGACCCCTGCCGTGCCGGTGACACCCTTGTCGTCAAATGTACCGGTAAGCCGGATTTGGCGGCCGTTTACGCTCACATTGAGGAGAGAGGCGGTCAGATGGCCGGATTTGCCCCACATCCCTTTGTTACGAACTTCGGTTATCTCCCCGACAGCAGGCGAACCGACCGGAATGACGATCTGACCACCGACAGATACAGGCTCAATCACCGAGAGCCTGAAATGCTGACCCACACGTAGTTTCTTGCCTTCGGTCGTCAGCGGCTCTTCCGTCTTGAGTTGGATCTCTGTGCCCGTGCGAAGAACATTGTTGGCTGCGGGGCCAACAGCCAGCGCAGGCGACTGGACCTGAGTCTGAGCAAGCGTCGACGAGGCGATCGCGCAGGCGAGCATCGCGTACATGAATCTCATTGAAATACCCCCATATTTGGCCTTCCCCAAGGCCAGTGAATCTGTTGTAGGGCGCCGACCGAGATGTCAAGCGGTCGGGGCAGTAGTTGCAGTTCGTCATCTTAAAAGCGCGTGGCCATTATTGAACCGAACCCGCGCGCAATATCTGATCCATTTTGGATGCTATTGCCTTCCAGAACGCTAATCCCTCCCAGTCTCCTTCGACAGCAAGCTCGCCAATCCGCTCGGCTACCTTGGTGGGGGCTTGGTCACCATGTCGTCTCAGCATCATCACGGCCGCACCCAACGCGATTTGATCGTTGGTCATCGACTCGCCTTCATGGGTGTGCCGCCAAGTTGGTGACGTTGAGAATTCGCCTCATTCATCCAGCTTCCAGTCGTTATCGGCAATGACGTTCCGCATATTCCAAACTACCCGCGGATTGGGGCCTCCTGCGCCGCTGAACTGTGGGTAAGCCGTAAAGTGCGTGCGGAAACCTGGCTTCAGATCAAGCGTCAGATTGTCATGGCTTTCGCTGACGGGGGTGCATCGATCAATTGGTTCGTCGGGCGAAACGCATTCGTAAAGGAGACCGACCAGCAGCGCGCTTTCGAGCGCCTCATTGCCGCGATTGTGAAACCATCCCTGCACCGAGTAGCGAAGTTGCTGATCGTTGGCATTGGATTGGATGTCCTGTGCTTCGATCTGCCATTCTGCATCAGGAGAGCCCACCGGCAACTCACGTTCGCTCCACCAATCTTGTACGAACAAGAAGCCGAGCCAGGCAGTGAGCGCGTAAACGGCCCAACGGAATGGAGTCACTTGCATCATCAATGCGAAGACGATGCCCGCGCCCACCCAACCTAGAAGGCTGTCCTCACGCTCCGTCACATTCACTCCCTGCTTTCGATGGGAGCCTGTTAAATTTATTGTGCGTCAAAAACGGTCATAATTTTGGAGGCGCGTCCCTTATTCTAACGTTTTTGGATGTCAGAGCTTGTCGAACACTGATCCCATCCGCGGAGCAAAGAGGCGTTCATAGGTCCGCAAGAGATGAGCGTCGGTCATGCCTGAAACATAATCACAGATGACCCTCATAGGATCGGCAGAGGCGCCGAATTTGACGTAAACGTCGTTGGGGAGGAATCGCTTCGGTTCGGACTTCATCACCTCGAAAACGGCGATCACCATCATTTGCCCTTTGAACTCGAGATGCTGGACGCTCGGGCTACAGATCACCTCTTCGTAAACCAGCTTCGTCACGGCGGCCAAGAAGTCCGCCACGGGTTTTGGAACCTCGGCTCGATATCTGAGTCTTGGCTCCTCAAACTCGGCTTCCTCTCGGATCTGAATGCTTGGGATGACGAAATTGAGAATCCGGTTGATCTGATGCTTGCGGTCGTTGCCATCGCCAAACAGGCGGTTGAGCAGGCCACCATACACGTCATTGCCATATTGGCCGCGGTATTGGCTGTTCAGATAATCGAGCAGGCCCTGGCAAGCCGATGCAGGCACATGTGTATGAAACTGCTGCTCATCTATCAGCTTGAGGGCGAGCGCATCCTCCAGATCGTGGATACCAAAACTGATATCGTCCGCGAGGTCCATGATCGAGCATGCGAACGCCTTGTGGCGCGCCTTTGTATGCTTTCCTAGCCTGAGATCAAACTGCCGAAAGGCCTCCTTATCACCCTTGGAGAGCGGGGAGAGGATCCAGTCCACGACGTCCTGCTCACAATCCAAGAAGCATTTTGGGGGCTCGGAAGCATTGCGGTCGAGCAGCGGCGTGCCGCTGGTGTCGGAAAGCATGCCCGGTCGGAGATCAGGGTTTGCCGCCTGGCTAAAAGCAACAGGGTATTTGAGAACGCCCAGCAGCGTTTCGCGGGTTAGGTTCGAACCAGCAGACTCCGAGAATTTCTCCAATCTCGACAGGATGCGGAGCGTCTGGCCGTTCCCTTCGAAACCGCCATGATCTCTCATGCAGTAATTCAGAGCGATTTCGCCGCCATGCCCAAATGGGGGATGGCCCAGATCATGGGTGCAGGCAATGGCCTGGATGAGAGCATGTTCTGGTAGGTAGGCCAGCGCGGGGTGGCCAGGAAGATTGTGCACGAGCTGCTTGACCAAGCCGCCAGCAATCTGCGCCACTTCCAAGGAGTGCGTGAGCCGGGTGCGATAAAAATCGCTATCGCCAAGATTGAGAATCTGGGTCTTGCCCTGCAATCGCCGGAAGGAGGCTGAGTGGACCACGCGGCCATAGTCGACATCGCCAGCAGACCGGGCATCGAAAGATTTGCGTGACTCCGGTGTTCTGCGATCTAGCCAGTGCATCATACCCCCATTTCGTCGGCGAGATATTTGTCCGCTAGCACGGAGAGCAGGTCGCGGGAACCAAGTGATGAATTTCCAAACCGATAGATGATCAACTCGCTGATCAGGTGCCGCCTGTCCCATTGAGTTGTAAATGATTGTGGAGCAGCCAAATCAACTCGGACCTCACAAATCGCGATCATTGACTGGATTTTAACGGTACAGTTTCAAGGAGAGCCAATAGAAGCTATCCATCGGAGTTCTCATGGGTTTTGAATCGTATGCCGCCCTGCGCGCCCACCGCAGCCTTTTTCTGTCCCATGCAGTCGCCGATGTTAAAAGTGGTGCGCACCCGCAGGTGAGATTGTCGAAGGGCGTAAACCATCGGATCAGCACTGGCTCCGAAAATTTGGTGCTGAAATTCAGAGCGTAAATGGTGAGGACGCTCGGCTATTTCTCATTACCTTTATGCTCATTCGCGCGAGCTGGGAAACGGACTCCGTCGCGACCGAGATCCGAAGCCTAGCGTCTCTTCCAGAGTTCGCTCCCACGGCCGATATACCGGCGTTTGCTAAGCGATTGCAGGCTTTGAACAAACGGAAAGCCCGCCAGACATCGGCGGCCTCCAAAATCGCCACGTTCGTGCATCCTTCGAGCGAGGTGTACATCTGGGATGCTCTTGCGACCAAGTCCGCGAGGCTTCGGGCTAGGGAGCGTGGGGATGAGGCAGCAGGTACCGATTTGGATGTTTATCGAAATGGAAAGGAACATGACTACGCTGCGTTTCATGCAGCATGTGCTAGCGCGCGTGAAGATGAAAAGCAGCAGCCTGATTTCCAGCAAGCAGTGACTGATTTACTTGCATACTTCGCAGTACAAGGATGTGAGATGAGCCGTAATAAGGTGCCAGACCACTTCATTGAACGCCGATTGCTCGATAAACTCATGTTCTGGGAAGGCTGGGCGGTCGATCGGAGGCAACTGCCCGTTTTTGTTTGAGCAACTCAATGCGCCATTCCCTTTTTTGGTTTAGCGCATCAATCATCTTCCTGCACGCATCTCACTTGCAGAAAACCTCCGACAATAGGCATATGGATGAAAAGTTCGCATGTGGCACCAGGCCGAGCCTTATCTAGCGCGTCAGCGTAAAGTTGGATTTGCGGGCCGTGTCCAATGGCTCGTGCGTCCCAGCTGTTAGGAGAGCCCGGAAAGGATTTATGGTCGATAATGGCAAAGCCCTCGTCATGCTCAACCAGCAGATCGATGCGTCCGGTGACCAGCTGGTTTCCTATATGTGCTGAAATCGGGGTTTCGCGGTGAATTGTAGCACCACGCCAACGCCTCGAGATCTCGCTGAGCAGCCGCTCGTTGGCTTCCACGACATCCTTTGCGGCAACCTGATGTACCCCCCAGCGATCGAGGATCGCCTGTGCTTGAGCCAAGCGCCGATCCAGCGGATCTTGGTGCTGATCTGCGGCAATGATGGCGTGAACGGCTTCGCCGAGCAGGGTCATGTCTGGAGTGCCTGCAAACGGTAAGCGCGGTCCAATTGTCGCCTTCTCCACGATTGTGAAGGTTTCGCTTCTTGATGCCTCGCTCGGGCGGCGATGCAGCGGTGCCCGCTGCATCATTGGGCGTGCGACGCGTCCGAATGCGACGGTCGGAGGTTGGGCGTCGACACCTTCGTCGCTCGCCAACGCTGCGATCCTGGCTGGAAAAGTCTCCATCCCAGCCCGAATCCCATCGCCGCCGACACCTAGCAGAGAGAAATGCTCCGATTGGTCTACATCGAGAACTTTCAACCAATGGAGTGTGCCCTTAGCCGGAGGCGCAAACACGAGATGATCGCGAGCGCGTGTCATGCCGACATAAAGAAGGCGGGCCTCTTCATCCCTCGTTCGAATCGCGGCTTTTTGCCCTAGCGCCGAACTGGGTGCTGAAGCATCGAGATATACGTCCTTCTTTTGGCTGGCGTAGGGCCAAGGCCAGTAGCGGATCCAGCGCCCGGTGAGTGGATTCTGCCAGTCTATCTCACCGTCGGCTTCGGCCGTTGGCTCGAACAGCCTCGGCTCTGTTTCCTTGCCGAGTCCAGTCAGGATGACGACGGGCCATTCAAGTCCCTTCGCCCCATGATAGGTCATGACCTTGACGGCATTGTCCTGCAGGCTCCGTGGGCGCGCCGGATTTTCCGCAGCCAAAGCGAGCGCCAAGCCGGAAGGTGTTGCCGGGGATCCCTCGCTTGCGCAGCTTTCCTCGTAGCTCCGCGCGAAACCTCGAAGGGCTTCGAGATCGTCGACTCGGGCCGCGACGTCACCCCAACTTTCTAGACGGCGATTAAGCTCCGGGAGAAGAATGATCGCATCGACGAGATCCGCCGGCGTCAACGAGAGACTGCCCTCACGGATCGCGGAAAGATCTGAGGAAATAGGAACGGCGGCGAGCATCGCCTCTGAGGAATTTTCTGCGCCGAGTGCCTCAAGCCAAGAGTCCGAGTCCGGGTCGTCGGCGAAGAAGCGAGCGAGTTCAGCAAGCGCGAGACGATCGGTGGGATCTGCGACCCATCGAAATGCCGCCATAACAAGTTGGACATGCGGCGTTTGCGCAAGGCCCTCTCGCTCGACTGCGGCCTTTATGCCTTGTTGGCTGAGCGCAGCCGATACTTTCGCAATGTCCGCCTTGCTGCGACACAGGACAACTATGTCCCCAGCGCGGAGGGCCCGCACGCCATTTGGCTTTGCCGCGACTTCCCAGGGGGAGTCGGATTTTACCAGATCGCGGATTTCGGCGGCCAGTGCGGCATATTGGAGCTCAAGCTTGCCTTCGAGCCACCACACCGCCAGCGGGGCTTGCGTGAAGCCGTCTTCGTTGCGACCCGTCCCGGTAAAAGCATGTTCTTCAGCTTTCAGGCCCATTGCGATCAAGGCTGGTGGGAAGGCAGCATTGACAAGGTTTATGATGCCCTCGCGGCTGCGATAGGAGGTTGCCAGCACATCTTGAGGTTCGCTGGATGATGCGGCGACACCTGCGAACGCAGCTTGGGTCAGGGCACTGTCAGCATTGCGGAAGCCATAAATGGCCTGCTTGGGATCTCCGACCCAGGTGCTTGCATCGACCAGGCCTGACATGGCGGTGAAGATGGCCACCTGTAGCGGGCTGGAATCCTGAAATTCATCGACAAACAACCGGCCGATGCGTTCACCAAGGCCAGCGGACATCATCGGGTCACGAAGGACTTCTAGCGCGAGCGCCTCTTGATCAGTGAAGTCCAATAATCCGCGCTCTGCCTTATAGGCTTGGAACGCTGCGAGCGCTTCGCCTGCGCAGGCGAAGACCGATCTGATGAACCGACTGCAATCCTCACGAAGCCGCGGGTGTTCAGGGTGTCGACCAGCCGCTTGTGCAACGGCCTCAAGAGCGTCGATAAAGGCTTGACCGTCCTTCTTGGCGCAGCCGACCTTCGACAGGCGGACCCAATTCGGCCAGGAGACCCGTCCACCTCGACGGATTTCGGCATCGATCTGACGGAGCAACGCCACATGCGGTTTGGCTGTTGCGCTAAATTCAGTGGGCACCGCAGTCACTGCCGATCGTACGGCCGCTCGTAAATCTGCATCGAACTCGTCACTGCTGCGGGTCGAAGCCGCCGGGAGCAATTCAAGAAATGTCTCCACGGATCGTTCCGCAGAAATGGCTAGTTCGCTGGCTGGAATTCCATTCGCTCGAGCGAGCTCGATCAAGCGTCTGACGGTCGCCCGCCAATCACTTCGTCCAGCATCAGCCGCTCGCTTAGGTTCGAAGAAACCCATGATTTCGGCCAGTTCGTTCAACGCGGGCGCGTGAGTTTCAATCGCCGCATCGGCGGCGATCGCAAAGATCCGCGGTACGCTGCTTTCGGGAATGACCTCGGCCCGGGGCGATCGTCCAAGAGCGATGGCGTTCTCCGACACGATCTGACCGCAAATGGCATTCACTGTTCCGAAGCGGGCGCCGAGCAGCCGTGCTGCCTTGTCCGGCATGCCCAATTCGAACAGCTTGGCGCGCGAGCGTTCGATCAACTCGTCAGCGGCCTTCACGGTGAACGTGGTGGCTACGATGGTTTCGGGATCGCGGGACGCAACCTCCGTAGCAATGTTTCCAACGATGCGCGTCGTTTTGCCGGCACCGGCAGAGGCGACAACGGTTGCGATATTGGGGGCAGTCATCTTCAGTTGGCCTCCACGCCCACGCGACACAGAGCCGTTAGTTCGCAATAGCGACATGGTTCGGTTCCAGGTTCGATTGGTAGATCGGCAGGGATATGAGCTTCAGCCTCGTGGACGCCTGCTGCCACTGCAGTCCCGCTTCGTGCCAGATCGCGCCATACCTGCCAGGTAGCAACGAGATTGGTCCATGTATCTGGCAGACTATGCTCGGATTCAACGACTTCCTCGGCGAGGAATGTGCCATTGAGACCGATCATTTGCCGCTGGTTCAGCATGTAGAATGCGCCTGGAGTAGGCGTGGAACTGTTGGGGTTTGCTATCGCGCCGTATGTCGCGAGTTGGATAGAGCGTCCCTCGGCCAGCTCGTTGCGGCGGTGTTTTACACTCCTTGACCATTTCAGGTCGATCACGCCTGTTCTGTGAGCAGGGTGCTCCACCAGCATGTCAATCCGGCCCTTCACATAAGGCCCATCGACGAACTTTCTCTCGCGTTCGATTTCCGTGCCGATCACCTTGGCGTCCATCGCCTTCAGGAGCCGTGCCAGCTGGGCCAGAGCAGCTGGGACTTTGACGCGGGCGGCTGCCAGCTCGCCCGCATATTCGGGCTGCTGAAGCGGCGTCGCGATCGCACTGAGCAACTCATCAAACAGATTGCTGGCTTGCGAGAAAACTGTGTCTGGATCTGGTACCGAATCTGCGGGGAAGACGCGGTTGGCGAGCTCATGGGCGAGGTTGCCAAGCAGCTGGTTCGTGCCCGGTATCTCCGCAACTCGTCCACGGGAGAGACGCAAGACGTCAAGTAGAAGCCAACGAATTTGGCAATCCGCCAGGTGCTCAAAGCTGGTAGCACTTTCGACACGATCGTCGAGTTTGGCGACCACAGATGCGGGCAGCGGCCAGTGCGCCCGCGGCATTGGCGGGCATGTTGAAGTGATGGCTTCTCGGAGAAGCCTGCGTCCCGCTAGCTCATGAGTCGGTCCCTGCAGAAGCTGCTCTGCCGACCATCGAACCATGTCGCCAGCGGGTGCCGTCAATGGGTTTAACTGATGGGCGAGGGGATGGCTGGTCGTCTCTTCTCCAGCCGACAGTGCCGGTGAGAAAAGGATGAGGCGCTCGCCAGCGCGATGCACGGCGTTGGCGTTGCTCCACCCGATTCGCGCGGCCGTCGCGGCCGGCGATTCGATGTTGCAGCCGGTAGCATTCAGGACGGCGATCTCCTCCCTGCTCCATGGGAGGGGCGCCACGCGTTCTCCGGGACCTTTGAAATCCCACCAAAGGACATGCTTGGCTTGGTCCCAGATCGCCCCAGGATGACGCACGGCACGCAACCCGCCCGATGTTGCGACGTGGTTGGGATTCTTAGCGCCGTCCGCGAGCACCTGATCGATCATTCGTCCGAGCAGCAGCGGGGAAAGAATGCCGATATTAAGCACGTCGATCGCTTGCGTCAGGGCCGTCGCGGCACCAACCAGCGTGAGGAAAAGCGGATCCGCGGTCCCCCCATTTGTCTCAAGCGCCCATTGCGCGACACGAGATGCAATCGCCTTTGCTGCCTCCGCAGGCATCCCTTCGTGCCGCTGGTATAACGTCCCGGACGTCCATTGCCTCCACGTGGCGAGTTTTGCGTCGCGCCTTTCCTGTGGCTCTTCGGGCGTTCGATCGGCGAGATCTGATTCGATAGAGGCCCATGCGGCGAGCCACGCGGCACCGCCCGTGCCAGGTTCCCGGCTAAGTGCATAGGCGAGCTTGTGGGCCGCGCTTCGGGGGATCGGAGGGCGCGGTAGCATGAGCAAATCGAGCATCGCCTTGGCGTTGAAGGGGGCCCAAGAAGCGGCGAAGGCGAGCGGCAGCACCTGTAGCGCTCCACGCCAAGGGGATGAGGCAGACAAGCCCAGAGCCGGAAGACCGCGAGCCTGCAGCGCGCCGTCCAGGAGTGCCGTATCTCCGTCTGGGTTCACGATGACCGTGCCATGCAGCTCAGTTTCTGAACAATGGGCGAGCCACTCTGCGGCGGCTTCGGCTGCCGTCAGGGCGGTGTCCGCCTCCACGATCACAAAGCTTCCATCGCCTGCTAATGTCGCGGGCGATCCGTCCTCGAGAAACGCTTGCACGTGGCTCAGATCATTGACGGCAGTTTCAGAAGCCGAAACTTGCGAGATTTTGATAGCCGATGTTTCGAGGGCTTCGATGAGGGCCTGCCAGAGAGGTGGCAGCAAATCTCTCGGTTCGACTAGCTCGATTGAGGCGAGTGGTAAGCTGGCGCGGGCTTTGACCACATCGCAGAGCCTCCGCGCGCGGTCCGCGATGCCGAGCGGCAGCATGGGGGCTGCCCCTTCAATCTTCGCAAAAGCATCGAGTCGCGCCGCGCCGACGATGGCGCCAGACCAGCCGCCAGCGACCAGCTGATCTCGCCATTCAAGCAAGGAGGCGGCAGTGGCCCAGGGATCAAGGGCGAACGACTGAGCGAAGAACAGTTGGGGGGCGGTGGCCAGCGCAGCACGCAGTTTAGAAGCATAGCTCGAGACTCGAACAGCATGTGCCACGCGGGGAGCAGTGAGGCCCAACTGCACTTCGAGCATCTCTATCAGGCCTTGAGGCCCTACAACGGCGGCATTGAAGACGCCTTCATTCGGCCCCGGAAAATCCGGAAAAGAAGGGCCATCGCATGAAAGGCCGAAGATAAGCTTCATTCTCAACTATCCCCCAACCGGCAGCTGCCTCGCCAGCGCCGGTATCGCTGGCCCGTAAGCTGAAATGCTTTGTCATGTCATTAATGAATGCGCCTACGACAATGTCGGTCGTTACACTTTTGGCGAACCAAAACATGGCCTTGGTGTCTGGTCCAAGTGTCGCCAAGCTGCGCCTTATCGCGCCGATATGCGGCCGGTGACGCTGTCGCAGGAATCAATCCCGCAAGGCGGCTGCAGGAGCAGGATGTTTGGGAGGTTGACGGCGGGTATCGGCCGTTGATCTAGGCGAATGGCCGCTGCGGCATCTAACCCAATGGTGAATGGCATCGGCATGGCAAGTCATGCCTTTGCCCATTGGGCGTAGACTCGTCGGCGGCGTCTCCCACGCGGCTCGCGTATAGGAGGTGGGGTCTCGCTGATCCGGGATACGTTGAAGTCGAAGTTCTGGCGTCATGCTTGCGCGCCTGCATCCCAGGCGTGCCCAGCCCAAGCTGGATCATGACCATCAAATCTGGGATTTTCTACAATGCCAAAAACAACACGCCGGAGTAGCGGCGACACGGATAATTCTGCCTCGTCGAAGCGGGGTCGCAAGCCTCTGCCGATCGTCGAACGCCCGGTTCCAAAATTTACAGATTGGGTTGATCCTCCCTCATTTCGCGAAGCGCTCGTTCTGCATCTGGGGCGCTTTTCCGAGAGCTATTATCAACTCCACCGATCTATCGTCCGGCCTGAGGAGAAGTTTGATCGCGCCACTCTGCAATCGTGGACCGAGGGACGTCGCGCCCCCCAAAGCGCGGCCAGCCTAGAGCTGCTTACACGGATCGAGCGGCGCTACGATTTGCCTTTGGGCTACTTCAAGTCGAAGCTCCCAAATCCTGCGCGCGCCGCCTCAGGTCTGCTGGTGAAGGGCATCTCCAAAGCCGAGCAGCGGCGGCTGGCTTGGCACCTGCCCGATGATTTCAACTCAAGGTCACTTGAGGAGCAGGCGAACATTCTGGATTGGGTTCAGAACGTGGTGATCTCTGGCGCCACCGAATATCGTCGCTTTCAGGCCCAGGCCATGAAGCTGCGCTATGCGATCCGCTTCCCTTCTCTGACGGGCAGGCCGCAGAGAGCTTCGCTATCTAGCGACGAACCCTACGATCTCGATGACCAAGCTGACCATATCGGCGTGGTGGACGCGCCGCCTCAGCTCGTGTCGGAACTGACCGAGCTTATCCGCTTCAAGACTGCCACCCTTACCGATATCGGCTTCCAGCGCATTGGCGTCTGGAACGAGGAGACCACGGCCCAGAAGATCGAGCATTTTGGGCTCATGTTCGGTGCCTTGGCGGCCTCTTCGAAAGGGGCTGTCTGTGGGCATGGCGTGCCGCTCAAGGACATGTCGTTCGCCATGCTCATCTTTCCCCGCGTTTGGGACTGGTACGTTCAATGGCGCGAGCGGCGGCGCGGCTTCTTCACACGCTGGGAATGCGACATGCTGCGCAATGCGATGGCGCTGGTTCGTTCCGAGACCGGCTGGCTGCGTCAGCACCCAGAAATCGCTTCACGCCTTGTCCCCGTTGCAGGCCTCATATCGGCCGAGGAAATCGAAGCTGCCCGCGCCGATTGGCAAGGAGCTTGCGACTTTCTTCATGCGCATGCTGGAGCACGCGTCAAGGAAGTGGAACGGGTAGCGCGTATCCATCGCGATCCGTTCGAGCCGATATTGCCGATCCTTGAGGCATCGAGCCCGGTCGCGGAGTATCTGAAGATTGCCGACGAGATATTGAAGGTTCGTCCGGACGCGCGGCGGTACCCTCGTGCGGCGGCGGAAGTGGCGCGCTCCTATCTCCTCATTCGCTTTGGCCTACATCTCGGATTGCGGCAGAAGAACCTTCGTCAACTGATGGTCTGTCCGCGTGGGCATCTGCCGCGCTCAGAGCGGCAGCTTGAGGCTTTGAAGCGCGGCGAAATTCGCTGGAGCGAGCGCGACGAGGGCTGGGAAGTGTTCGTGCCTGCCGTTGCGTTCAAAAATGCCCACTCATCTTTCTTCGCTGGCAAGCCCTTCCGGCTGGTCCTTCCCGATCTCGGCGGCCTATATGGGCATATCAGCGCCTACATTGAGCGGCATCGTCCTGCGCTGCTCAACGGAGCGAAGGACCCCGGCACCTTTTTTGTCAAAACGGTCAAGACGACCAGTCGGGACGCATCATATAACCAGACCACATTCTACGAGGCGTGGAGGCTCGTGATCCAGCGTTACGGTGTCTTCAATCCTTACACCGGTCGAGGTGCGATCAAGGGATTGCTGCCGCACGGGCCGCACAATGTGCGGGATGTTCTAGCCACCCACATCCTTAAGCATACCGGCTCCTACGAGCAGGCAAGCTATGCCATCCAGGATACACCCGACATGGTTGCCAAGCATTATGGGCGGTTCCTTCCGCAGGATAAAGCGGCGATGGCCGCGCAAATTCTAAACCGGGTCTGGGAGGCTGCTTGATGTGAAAAAGTGGGGCCGGCTTAGCCGGCCCCAGTAGAAGAACTTGGATAAGCCAAGCCTTCGGGTCGCAGACTGAGACTGCTCGGAACCCGACCGATTCGGATAGGAAGGACTCGCCATTCATCTGGGGAACTGTTGATGCTGCAACTCGGCGCAGGAGAATGCGCCCGCTTCTCGCGTTTGTCCGAGTTCTTGACCCGCACATCGCGGCTTGTCGGCCGGAGACCAGCGTTCTGATTTGCTGGCGGCTTGGGGATGGAAACGGCCGCCGCATAATTCAGTGCCTGCGCTTCATATTCGCCGGCCCAATGGGTCACGCAGTACATCACGGAAGCCCACGTGATTTGGAGGTCCTACAACATTGTGCTTTTCCAATTCTTCAATCAATTGAGTTGCGGTCCGATAACTCACCCGAAGACGTCTGTGTAACCAAGCGATAGACGCGTTTTGATGAGCGCAAACGAGCTCAAAAGCTTGTTCGTACAATGCGCCGTCAATTTTTTCGGGAGCGTCTGTCCCATCGGCGCTCGCCATTTTGTCACACAGAGAGAGGATCGTTTTGAGGGATTCGACTTTCCGCTTCCATGCCTTCTTTTCTGAAACGGCGTTCTTGAGTAGCCGCTTGGCTATACTCTTGAGGGCCAGCCACTCTTCCTCTGCTGACCATGAACAACAATGCGTGCCCTTCTCACTCACTCTAGATATTCCCCAATGATCTTTCTGAGATCATAGAAACATTCCGATACGACAGAATGGGTCGCAAAAGAGTCTCAGAGCTACGAAGAGAGGCAGTTGTTATTGCTCCGAGCCATTAGTTCATGGTATGTTCTTGTTGGGCTTCAATTACGAGATTCACGCACAGTAGGCGATGCCACGGATCATTTTATTTCGGAATGAAAGCCTTCTTTTCGTAAATGTCGGTAATGCTCTTGCCGTCCCATCGGTAAGTGAGATGGGTTTTCTCGCGACAGTTGGAGAGGCAGATCGGCCGGAGGACAGCAACGCAGGTGCCGCTGGCAGCGCGAACGCTGGGATAGATGATCCCCATGGAACGCTTTGTCCGTAGGGCGCGCGCGAGTGCTTGGCTGGCGCCATAGTCGGTTGGGTGGAAAAACTCGGGATGGTCGTCATGCCAAGGGCGTAGGTCATGAAGATCCGCGCGGAGCCGGGCGACATAGCAGCGCATATCGATATCGATCGGCCCCTCCTTCGTGCGGCGGAGGAAGGCTTCTCGGTGGTGCTTCGTTTCTTCAATCGCGGTCGTAGTTTCAAAGCCCGCGTAATAGGCGCCGAAGCTGGCGTCGGAGAAGCGGGCGCCGTCACGATTGAGATGCGTGAAGGCCGCCATGATGGGGGAGGAGCCGGGTCCGACAACGCGATCTTCAAGGGGGACCAACGAGATGTCGCCGGCCTCCTGACGAAGGCGCTCGTTTGTCATGGCCTCAAGGGCGTAGATATCATCCAGATCCTCAGGTTCGGTCACCTGTTCGAAGAGAAGGATGGTCGGATAAATCGAGGCGATCAGGCGATACACGCGTTGATCCGTGGCCGCGAGAGGCGGCATCACAGCACCGTTGGTCATGCCTAGCCCCGTTCTGCGTCGAGATACTGGCGGACAATGAAGAGGTCCGACACATTGCCGGACGTCAGCCGATCGAGTGCGCTTTTGCCGCCGAAGATGGGAGCGTCGTTGGGCGCGTGCATCCAGCGGTCAGCCCGCTCGGCGATCGGCAGAAGAATATTGATAGCCTTGTAGATGCCCAGAACGTAGCTGATCCGCTCAAGCGTATCGCGGCCGAGCTTGATCTGTTGGCGCGCTTTCGCCTTCGACTTCCAACTGTGAAGGGTGGAGCGGCTTTCAACGCCGAGAATCTTCATCTGCTGTTGTTCGCTTAGCGACCAGCGCTCGGCGATGTTCGAGAATGTCCGGAGGCCAGAGCCGGAGAGATCCGGCTTCCTTGCAGGAGCGGTCTTAGCCAAGGCTTGCGCCACTGTGATCTCCTTTCTTCCTCCGGACTATCCGATGTCCGAAATATAAGCTGATTTCTGAAAATGTCTATAAGATGTGCTTTGTGATCCTGTCAGGAGATTGCACGAGGCTTGGTGAGCCCTGAGCAATGGGGAAGTCGGAGCAAGCGCCATCCCAACGGCCAAGAGCCAGCGCGTTGTAGGGCTGCTGTAAGCCTCAGGCGACGTTCGATTCGATCTGATCCCATTCGATCCCGGCAGCCTTCAATCTCGCAAAGGGGTCCGCATTCTCATCGTCAAAAGACCAACCTTTGGGCATGCTCACCTTAAGTCCAAGATCGAAGTCGAGCCGCAGGCGTTCAGCCTTGGAGATCATCACTATTTTTAGATGCCGTTCCAACAATTTCGCGACGGCAGCTACATTCGCTCCAAGAGAAAACATCTTTTCGCACTGATCTCGAATAAGTGCTAATGGCACAACATGTTCACGATGTTCTGCTGCTGCCCGTGAGCGACCGACCATTATGATGTGATTGGGGATTAATGGTTCATCCAACAGGCGTGAATGCCGCCAGTTTTCTTCCCATGACTGATGCATAACCCAAGCGGCTCGAGCAAAAACGCGTTGGGCAATTTCCTTATTGGTGAATTGGGGTCGCATAGCATCCGGTTGACTTGAGGAGTGCGCGCTATTGCGAGGTTACGTCATATTGCGCAAGCTGCCTCATTTGCTTCATCCAGGATTTGCGACCGAAAATGTCGTTCTAGACTGGAACTAAGATGACAAAGGGGGCATCATGAAAAAGCCAGTAAGCGTCGCGAGTCTGAGCGATTTTGGAAGAGTGAGGCTGTCAAAGTCGTTTTTTATGCGCGACTTTCTGTTCTCGGACATCGCATCGATCCATGGGTTCGCAAACGTTCCGGATGACCCGGAGCTTGCGATAGCGGCAGGCAGCCGTTTGTGTCAGGATCTGTTGGAGCCGCTGCAGGATCATTTTGGCAGGATCGCTATTCGGTCAGCTTTCCGGTCGGCCGAGGTGAATGGGTTTGGCGCCGAAATGCAGGCGGCTGGCAAAGCCGGCTACAGCTGCGCTTCGAATGAGAGCAATTACGCCAGTCATATCTGGGATCGTAGGCGTGATGGCTTGATGGGCGCGACTGCCTGTATCGTCGTTCCGTCTTTCTGGGATGCCTTTCAGGAGGAGGGGGATTGGCAAAAGCTCGCATGGTGGATCCATGATCATCTGCCCTATTCCAGTCTCTATTTTTTCCCCAAATACTGGGCTTTCAACATATCCTGGTTCGAACAGCCCGCCAGAACCATCCACAGTTACACGAGTCCGAAAGGATGTTTGACGAGGCCGGGCATGGAAAATCATGGCGGCAAACATGAGCATGAGTGGGCCGGAATAGAAAAGGCCATGTGCGCCGTGACCACCCGTGGATGACAATCCGAGATCTGGCCCCCTGCTCTAACGTGCATCCCGATGCTTAGAAGCTGCGTCGATCGCTTTCAGCCGATCATGCGTCGTCATCGACCATCCCGATGATCGGGTAAATTTGCTTGATCTTGTTGTGTGGGATCGATGACGTCACGCGGTCGCGATATTGCATCAGCTCAATGAGGCTGCGGTCCCGTGCACTCAGTCGGCCGATGGTCCAGAGTGAGTGACCCGTATCCTCTCGCAGCTGAACCACGACGTCCGCATTGATCGACGCGGGTTTGATGCGATCAAGAATTACCCGCTCGCCGGCGCGGAAACGTGGTTCCATGGCTTCGCCAGGGATATAGATTGCAAAGTAGCGCTCGGCGTCGCCCAAGCCGAACGGTGCTGCCATATAGGCAGCAGGGCGCGAAAGATCCCCTTCCCAGAATTCAAGCTCATCGGCAAAGGATGTCGCGCTTTCCTCGGGGAAGTGCAGACTGACGGCGTAAACGGGAATAAGTTTCTTCGGCAGTCCGGCGAAGATGGGATCGTCCTTAGCGGTGATCTCGGATACCGGAGACGGCAGTGGCAACGCTCCAGTTTCACAGGTGGAAAATGCGTCTGGAAATGTGGCCTTGAGCTTGGCGACACTTCTGTCTGATAGCGAATAGCCGACGGTAGGATTAGGATAGATTCGGGTTAGGGTAGAGGGCGCCAGGCCAGAACGGCGTGCAATTTGGCTTGCTGAAAACCCAGTTTCTTTGACCAGGCAGCCAACCAGCTGGCGGGCTCTATCCTGATCCCATTCATCGACAGAAGACATGTGTTTGCGCCCGCATTTTTTTAGCGCGACATTCGACGGCGGCCGGTTGATCCGGGCGCCCTCCCGCCGCACCCGCATCATTATGCGCTTCCGGCACATCGGCGCAAATAATAATAGCGCAAATAATCAAGTGCATATTTGCGCAAAATTTCACAAAATGGCGCACCTGCGCAGCGGACAAAACTTATATACGACCGGTTCTGTCATTTTATGCGCCATTGCGCTGCAAAAAAGATTTGCGCGGTTTGCTTTCAGTGAATAGGTATTTGCGAATGTTGCGCACATTTGCGCAACGGCAGGTGTTTGGGGGGCGTTCCAAACAGCATCGATGCGCGGCCGGTTGCGTCCGTACAGCGCTGCTGCTCGTCGTTTCACCACCCAACCCACCTGAGAAGCGCAGGCAATAGGGGTTTTGAATGAATAAGAATTCGAGGTTCAACCGGATGCTGCTGTTGTCAGCTTCCATACCGGCGGCGGCATTGCTCGCAAACGCCGGTGGCGCGTTGGCGGCTCCCGCCACCGTGAACGTACCGAGCGGCGCGGGGACCGGCGCGGCGGTAAATGCCGACATTGCCACGGCCATTACGACGCTGGCCAATCCCGATCTGACGGTAACGATCGCGAGCGGCGCGGACATTAGCGGCGCGAATATCGGTTTCGACTTCGTTGCGGGCGGCTTTGCAGCAGGCGAAGGCGATGGCGCGGTCATCGTCAACAATGATGGCAATGTGACCGGCCTGAGCTTCGGCGGCGTCGGCGCGGCCAGTGCGTCCAACAGCTTCACGGCGACCAACAACGGCGAAGTGGCGGGCGGCATCAGCGCCTCCAACTTCGGCGGCGCAGTTTCCGTCACCAACAACAATCTGGTTGGCGGCAGCATCACCGGCTCCGCGTTCGGCAGCGTTACGCTCGCCAACGGCGTCGCGGGCCAGGTCGACAGCCTGAACGGCCAGGGTCTCGGCGCGGGCACGGTGCAGATCACCAATGATGGTGCAGTCGACGATGATGTGTTCGGCTCGGCCTCGACCGGCACCGTCGGTATCGTTAACAACGGCGATATTGCGGGCGATGTTGATGCCGTCACGACGGAAGGCGCGATCTCCATCGCGAACGCGAGCACCGGCCGCATCAGCGGCGATGTCTTTGCCGGTTCGGATCAGGGAGCGATCAGCATCGCCAACAACGGCCAGGTGCTCGGTCAGACCAATGCGGTAAGCCAGGACACGGTGTTCACTTCGACGGGCCCGACCACCACGGTTTCCGGCACGACCACGACGACCCAGTCGAGCTTCTCTCAGCAGACGGTCGGCGGAGATATCGACGGGACCTATGCCGGCATCAACGGCTCGCTGAACTTCGGCACGGGCAATGACGGCAGCGTCAGCCAGTTCACCGGGGGGAACAGCACTGCCACGGTGAGCGGAGCGGTCTATGGCGATCTCTCTTCGACCGCCCAGGGCTTCTCGACCACTGGCGAAAACGTCTCGGTTGTCACCGACTCGCGCGATGCCGCAGGCACCGGTTCCGTCATCAGCAGCAGCACCAACACGCAGCAGACGGTCGCCACCGGCGGCACGAGCACGGTGAACATCAGCGGCACGGTGGCTCCTGGCGATTCCGGCCGGAACGGAAATGTCACTTCCTTCGGCAATGCTGGCAGCAGCGTTGCTCTGAACGGTGGCAAGGTGTCGGGGAACGTCTCCTCGACCAGCCAGGGCCTGACCAGCGGTTTCGAGTTCAGCTCGGAAACGACCGACAATTATGATGCCGGCGTGTTTCAGGGCTCCAGCTCGAGCAGCGGTTTCGAGTTCACGCAGAGCCAGGCAGGTGGCGATGCCTCGGTCACGCTCCAAGGAACGAGCCTGGTCGGCGGCAATGTCAACGTCAGTGGCGTGACTTCCGCCACCGCGACGATCGGTTCGGCGGCGACCGTTGAACAGAATGTTTTCGTCAACAGCTTCGTGTCGGGCGACCAGTCCTTCGCCTCTTCCAACTCCAGCACCACGGACGCTGCGGGTGACGGCACGGCTGTCAGCTCCACTCTCTCCAGCTCGACAGCCGCTGCCAATGCAGGCAACGCGACGCTCACCAATGCCGGACGGGTGGACGGCGATGCCACGGTCGGTGCGAGCTTCGGCAATGCGGCCGCCACCATCACGGGCACCGTAGGCGGTTCGGTAAACGCTTTCGCCCGCACCACCATCGGTAGCACCGAAAACATTTCTGAGTTCACGCTCGATGGCGGAATCGGCACTCAGACCACTGCAACCTTCCGCGAGAATTCGGAAGATGTGGGCGGTACGGCTAGCGTTGTTGTCGATACGGCGGCCGCGCTGCAAGGCAAGGGCGTGCCGAGCGTCGCAGGCGATGTGAATGCTTCGGGCATCGGCGGCGCCTCGATTGCCATTGGTGCAGGCAGCGTTGTCGGCAATGCCGATCTGAGCAGCGGCGGCAATCTGTTCGCCAGCAGCCTTGGCGAAAGCATCTCGGAAGAGACCGTCACCACTTTTGCGGCTAATGGCTTCACGCCCGCCAGCCAGGTCTCCACGACTAGCTTCGGCTCCGTGGGTGGCGCGGCTTCGGTCACCAACGATGGCACAGCCATTGGCGATGTGGAAGTTGAGGGGCTGACCTCTGCCTCGCTCGTCAACAACGGCGTGCTGGGCTCGGGCGGAAACCTGTTCAGTGTTTCGGCTCTGGACTCCGAAGCGAGCATCACGATCACCGACACGAATCCGACCGATGCCGGTTCGCGCACGATCATCGCTACGGTCAATGCTTCGCCGGTCGGTGGCAATGCCAGCTTCACCAACAGCGGCGTGGCCCTTGGTGATGTCGAAATCGCTGGCCTCACTGGCGCGGTCACCAACAATGGCGTTCTCGCCGGTACGACCACGCTTGGTGAAGCGCAGTTCAGTGGCTCGGCAACGGTCAACGCGACGATCAACACCACCGACGTCAGCGTCGATCCGGTGCTGGCCACCCAGAGCTATACGGTCGACCAGAATGGCGTGTCGCGCGGCTTCGTCGTGACGGGCGCCACCATCTCGCAGGATGAGGTCACCTCGGCCTTGGCCTCGCAGCTGTCTCCGCTGGTGCCGCTCGATGCGTCGCTGGTTGACCCGGCGACGTTCAACCTCACGGTGAACGGCCAGGCAGCGGTCAAGACGGCTGACATCAATGCGACGGTCAACCTCAACAACGGCTCGATCACGCTTGGTGAAATTGACGCCCAGCGCGATGACAGCGGCGCTTACCTGACCAACACCACCGTCAACCTGAACGGCAGCGGCTTCCTAGGCGCGAGCGAGTTCAAGCCGGCGGCTCCTGGGGTTGCGAACTACAGCCCCGTGGCCGAATTGCCCGAAGAAGCTGAAGGTCTGTTCTCTCCGACCGGCGTCCGCGTGCTGGGCGTCAACGAACTGAACAAGACCGGCACCGGCACTTTCGTCGTCACCGGCGCCGAATATGTCCCGGCGGAAGGCGCGACTCCGGCTGCCTGGACGCTCGATGTCAACAACTTCAACGTGAAGGCGGGTGAAGTTCAGCTGGATGTCGTGGGTTCGGACGACGCCGTGTTCGGCATCAAGGGCAACATCAATAACGATGCCACCCTTGTCTTGGGGCGTCGTGCACCGACCTTCGTTCAGACGGTTGGCAACAGCATCGTCACTCCGGGTCCGGAAGCGATCAAGGGCATCGAAATCCACCAGCAGGGCAACTACAACCAGAGCGCCAGCGGCACGACGGTGGTGGGCGTCAACCCCTCGCTGGTTCGTTTCGGCAACCTGTCGGTCGGCAATGCCGGTTCCTCGCCTGAGGTGTTGGGCCCGATCACCGGTGGGGTGAACGTCCCTTACTTCACCACTCCGACCAATGCCGGCGTCTTCTCGACCCCGTCTTCGGTCTCGGTGGACGGCAACCTGAACCTGGCCGGCAAGGTCGCGGTGACGGTGTCGAAGGACAGCCTCTATTCGACGGGCGACGGCTATACGCTCTTCACCTACACCGGCACCGGCGATGTCACGGCGACGGCCGCTTCATCGCTCGCTTCGCCTTTCGTCAGCTTCGGCCTGAAGCATGACGCGACGGCCAAGACCGTATCGATCGAAGCGACCCGCAAGAGCTACGCCACCGGCGCAACCAATGCCAATGCGGCGTCGGCTGCGGTAGGACTGGACAGCGCGCTGGCCGATGTCATCGCCCGGGTGAAGACGGATGCCGCTGGCGGCAACGGCTTTGCGACGGTGACTGAGATCGCCAATGCTCAGGATATCGCCAACATCGCGGCTGGGCTTGATTGGCGTCTGAACAGCGCACAGGCAGCGCAGGTCTTCAACGAGCTTTCCTCGGCTGAGATCTACGGTTCGCTTGCCGCTGTCGATCAGAACGCGGTCTTCAACACAACCGTCAATCGCCTGGCCGCTCGCCGCGGCTATGGCGAGGCGCTGGGCACCCAGATCTGGTTCAACCCCTCGGCGAACTTCGCCAAGATGGGCGGCACCAAGTCGGGCGCGTCGAAGATCAAGACCAACAGCTACGGTGGCGCCTTCGGTATCGACGTTGCCTACCAGGACAACGGCGCGTTCGGCATCGGTTTCGGCTACGGTCAGCATGATGTGACCGCTCAGGGTTCGCCGGAAGAAGCGCAGGTTCGCACCTACACCATCGGTGCCTATGCGACCCAAGGCTTCGGCCCCTTCTACGGGAGCTTCCAGGTCGCCTACGGCTTCTCGAAGTTTGAAGTCGAACGGGACCTCACCCTGCTGGCTCGCACGATCGAAGGCGACTTCAAGGGTAAGCAGCTGGATGCGAGCCTGGAGCTGGGCTACGACCTTGCTGCCGGTGGCAATCTGGTCGTGACGCCTTACGGCAAGCTGGCGCTGCGTCGCTGGTCGATGAACGGCTTCACCGAAGAAGGCGGTGCGGGCATTGGCCTGCGGGTCGACGACGCGTCGAAGACGGTCTTCTCGCCGGTGCTGGGCGTCAAGGCGGGAGCTCTGCTGGGTGATGCCGATGGGATGGCCTACCGTCCCTATGCCAAGGTGCAGTACAGCTTCCAGGGCAATATCGGCAGCGACCGCACGGTCCAGTATCTGGGCGGCGGCGATGCCTTCCGCCTGAAGGGTGTTGATCCGGATGGAAGCGGGCTGATCGAACTGGGCGTCGATGCCTCGGTCAACAAGCGCGTCAACCTGTTCCTCTCTGGCGGTTACGGCTTCGGTGGCCACAACACGCTCGGCCAAGTTCGGGGTGGCATTAGCTTCGGCTTCTGACACAACGCACTAACAAAGGAAGGGCGCGGCGGTTTCGGCGCGCCCTTTCGTTTGCTTGCCCGCTTTGCTCTCGGGGTGTGATGGGAATGCCGAGCATTGGACAGGGGCTCGGAAGAATTCTGCTGCGTCCAAATTTGTCGCGCCGCCTATTCAGATCCAGCGGAGAAGATATTGGTGCAGAATCAATGAGTAAACAGAACGTGAACAACTTCGGACAAAGCGCAGAAACGCACAAGACGCTTGCCAGTCTCCTTATGGAAAGGCTCGCACATTATGGTGTGCAAATTTTGACTAACGACAGCGGTGCGATATGTTTTTTCGTACCTTCTCCCGGTCACATCGGTCGTCCTTGGGCAGACGGTGAATATGCGCATGGGCTAGAAGATGGTGCGATACGTGAACTGCAGCAGCTTGTCAGATCTTCGCCCCTGCTCACCCAGGCCATTTTGGAGGAAGTAGCGATTACCGGGCAGTGATCGGCTTCTGCATGAACAGCGTTCTTAGGCCGCACCACGAAACGATTTAACAAGGGCAGCATACTAGTCTGCTTTGCTTGAGCCCACATTTTCAACCTCCACTTCTGTGAATTCCGCATCCTCAATTTCGTCGTTTGAACCCGACTGCATGACCGATTGAGGCGAGCTTTCTTTCTGTCGACGCTCTTTGTCTTTGATAAATCGCTCTCTATAATAATAATAGGCCGCGTCACAGACCTTCGCCGTGAAATAAGCATTAAAGCTCCCGCCCACCCCTGCTCCCACAAGGGGAATGCTTTGCGCAAGCTTCCCTTTGGTTAGTTTAATTCCGATCTTGGTGGCTATTGCCTCGACTATTTTTACCAAGGCACTTTGGTTGAGCTTTTCCCAAGTCTTTTTCGATGCTGCCTGCTTTGTGACTTTTGCAATCTCAGCCATCAGCAGTCCCTTTGACGCATCTTTCGGGGAGGCCGCGTAATGCAAGATCGCAAGGGCGAAGATTCTCTCCTCTTGTCGCCCGATCTCGAACCCGTAGTATGTCGCAAACTCGCCAATCGCCCGAAAATTGATACTCAGCAGCGCGGGGACATCAATCGCGATCCCAGGCGCACCCATGAGGCCTGTGCCTACTCCCTCTGCTGCTGCCAGGGCCTTATACTTTGCAGAGAGCCATCCAACCATGGTGTCCACGTCTTCAAGATCGAGGCTCCGAATATCCTGTAGGGTGGAAACCTGATGACCTGCCGCACTAAACTCCGCAATGATGGCCCTAGACCGAACTGTGTATTGCGCAGTGTCGTTCGCAACTGAAAGTACCCCCTTCACAGATTTCTGAAGAGCATCGCCTAACCAAGGTGTTTTGAGAACAAAGTCGCCGACGAAATCCAAAGGAATATCAACATAGTTCATGGCGCGACTGAAAAAACTGTGCTCAGGACTTTTCCATTCCTCTATAGCAATCAACGCTTTTCGCTCATACGGCGATAATGCAATCATCTAATTTCCTCTTAGCAGTGCGTTCTATGCCGCTGGGGAAACCGTAGTCGCCTTGCTGGCCCGGTCAACTGGTCCTGCTCGGCCGCCGTGTCTGCGGCGCTCAACAAGTCCGTCTGTTCGTTGATCGCACCAAATGCCGGATGCGCCTCGACGTCCGCTTCCGCAAGAAGCCCACCTTCGCCGCTAAGCCTGCGAACCACGGCGGCGTCCCAAACTTTGCTGTTCGGGACGCGTCGATCATGATGTCACGAGATTCAACATCTGAGATTTTATGCGATCGCTGGAAAGGCGACGCTACCTGATTCCATGAGGCCTCAGCCCTTCGCCAGAGGATGCGCATGCTTGGGCCATCGCGCTGGCGGCCGCAACCCGGGGCCAATCCGGCCGTGTTGGCGCTCGCGCGCCTGCCCGCACCACCCGGCATTGTCCCGGGTTTCCCTTGGGCTTTGCCCGGCGGTGCCGCCGCCGCTTCCTTCGATGGCCCGGAGGCTGCGCATCCGGCGGATGGGCCGCCGGTCCCAAGTGGAACGAAAGGCAAAGCTCATGACCAGCACTCTCTCGGCGATACTCTCCGCCCTCGAACTCGGTCATCTTGATCACACTGGCGACCCGCGCACCTTAGAGGCGCCGCCCCCCGCCGAAGCCATGGAACAAACCGTCAGCGCTGTCTGGAGCGATCTTTTCGCGCTTTTTCCCTTCAGCGCGCTCGAACGCGACATCGAGGATCTGGGCTGGGGCCTGGTCAATCTCTTCCACCGCGCCGCCGCCAAGAAGCACCAGATGATCGACCGGCTGACGGACGAGATTCGGCTTCTGCTCGCCGAGCAAGATGGCTCAGAAGTCGCGACCGCCGACCTCGAGGACAAAATCGATCTCGCCCGCAAGATCGAGCAGTCCGCCGAGGCCTATGAGACGATGCGTGACACGGCAGCCCGTCATTATCTGCACGAGACGGGCCGTTCCTGGGTGCCAGCGTCGGGCAACCGCATTTCGCTCGGCACGACTGCGGCGATCGTCGATGGCCGGTCCTATCTCCAGGCGCGACGAGACCGGGTGCGCGATGCCAATATGGTCCATGGCACGCCCGTGATCTTCGCCGGCGGGCGGCTGCGTTTCGCCAGCGACGACGAAGCCAAGCAGTTCGCAGATAACCTGCTGCGAACGCTCAATGCCGTCCGCGAGCGGGTGGGCGACATGTATCTCGTTCATGGCGGTGACATGAAGGGCATTGAGCGCTTGGCCGCGTCTTGGGCCGAGCAGAACGGTATCCAGCAGCTGCGGTTCGGACTCGATCGCAAGCTCGGCGATCGCGCCGGGTTCCGCCGCAATGAGCAGATGCTTTCGGTCAAGCCGCGCTACGTCATCGCCTTCCAAGGCAATGGTGTCACCGAAAGGCTGGTGATCGAGGCCAAGGCGCGCGGCATCCACGTCGTCGATCGCCGCGGACCGCTTGGCACGCCACCAGCGTCGCGACCCTGCGGCTGATCCGCAGCGCCGGCCGCCTTCCGGCGGCCGGCTTTCCCCGGTTCAAAATGCTGCGATGCCGGAGGGGAGGAGGGCAGGGCGGGTGCATCCCGTTTTCCCGGAGGTTTGCATCATGTTCATGCCCGATCACCCCACGGCGCGCGCGCTCCTTGCTTTTCGCACGGCGCGTGGCCGCTGCTGGAAAGCGAAGCTGCTGTTCTTGTGGTCGACCGGCCGCGATGTAGAAGAGGCCGATGGTGCCTGCCTGCGCCAGTTGCGCAACCAGGCCGGCCCAGCGTGGCTCAGCCAGCTGTCGCCATACCGCTGGCGCGCGATCGAGAGACTGGCGGAGCCCGGCGATCGGCAAACCGCCTTGATGTTCCTTGATCGCGCGCGCGAGTTTCACGGCGGGGCACGTCTCGGCGCTACCGTTTCCCTTGCCCCCGCGCTGCACCTGCTAGCGATATCCTGCGAGCTGGGGCTCAAAGCCTATCTTATGAGCCGGGGCTGGTCGCACGATGAGGTCGCGCACGATATTCGTCACGACCTTCTCGTCGCCCTCGACGAGGCACGGCGGCTTGGCCTGCCCACCCCGGGCCGTATTCTCGTCGATTTGCTTACAAGCCTCGGTCCCGCCTATGCTGCGCATCGCATCGACGCGTTGGTGGCGGATGGTTATGTTTGCGACTTCGCGGCCGTGCTGCGCGCGACTGGCTCGCTCCTCGATGCCGTGGCGGCCGGACTGAACCTGCCGATGCCGGCGCGGTAACCGGTTCGCCTTGCCCGTCCCCTTCGCATGGGCATGCCATGGTTTGGCTTCCGCCGGACGGCGGCGCGGAACATGGTCGGTTATGCCGGGCGGCTTGAGGCGGCGGGTGGGGCAAAGACGAGCCTGACGTTCGCCAAGGTGTTGGACCGGCGTGGCGCTATAGGTCGGGGATGCCCATGATTACCATGGAGGGGTTCCTGGCACGGCCAAGCGACGATCCGTCCTTCTCCTCATCTGACCCCTAAGTCGGCCGCCCGGCCCATCCAACCCGCGAGCCTTCGGGCCGAGTTGCCGTGTGCCACGGCTGCCCGCACCACCCCTTGTCTCGGGGTTTTCCGGCGCTGCGCCTGCCGGTGGATGATCCGTCCTGTCCGCCTTGGCCGGGGATCAGTCGAAGGGACGGTCCCTTGGACCCAGTTCGAAGGAACTCCAGCCATGCAGAATCTCGTCATCCTCGCCGGCAATGTCGGCGCCACGCCCGAAGCCCGCACCACTCAGGGCGGCACCCGTATCACGCATTTCAGCCTCGCCACCTCGCGCCCGAAGCGCGACAGCAACGGCAAGGTCCTCCGCGACGACAATAACCGTCGGCTCGAGGACACCGAATGGCACCGGATCACCTGCTTCAACGGGGTCGGCAAGACGGTCGAGCAGTATGTCGACAAGGGCATGAAGGTCATGGTCCGGGGCCGCATTCACTACACCCGCTGGACCGACAACGAGAATATCGAGCGTTACGGCGTCGAGATCATCGCCGATGAAGTGACCTTCCTCACCCGCGCCAAGGCGAACGACAATGCAGGCGGCGGCCATGAGCCCGAGGACGATGAAATCCCTTTCTGAAATCGGTCCCATCAGGCCCGGCGGCGTCGCCGCCGGGCCTCCTTTCCTGCTCAGGCGGGAAAGGAGGCAAGCGGATCAGCGGGATCGGCATCGCCCTTGGGCATAGCGATCCCAGCGCAGCACGGTGCCGGTGCGGATCATGGCGCAGCTCAGGTCGCCGATAGAGGGCGCGGCGCACCAGGCGCCGGTCCTGTTGCCGCGCGCGTTGCCGGTTGAAAGGCAGCGCATGGTGGGACCATCGACCAGAATGTGGCTCGTGCTGGTGCGCCCCTGTGCGTCGCCGAGCAGGTTAACAAGAGCATCACGGGCGGCGAGGGCGCTTGCCTCGGGGCAGGGCTGACCTGGCCGGCAACTCCCGTCCATCTCTCGGGCGGCAATTCCGGCGAGACGGACATGCATGCCTTCACGGCACCAGATCGGCCCATCTCCATCCCAGACGCGCGTCGGCGTGCAGGTGAAGACCTGGCCATCGGGAATGACGGTGGCGGCAAGCAGGAGTGCGAACAGCATCGCGGCGACGCTATCCGAGAGGCTCGTGCTTGTCATGGGTATGCCATCAGTCAGACCGGCGGGGCGGGGGTGACCGCCGAGCAAAAATCGGCGGGATCATGGGGCCTGGCCGGCGGGTCCACCCGCTCTCAATCAGGCGCGATCCTTGGTCCGGCCGGCCTTTTACGATCAACCCGCAAGGGGGTCCGGTCGCTGCGCTACGGCTTTTTGGGCTGCGCCAAAAAAGTGATCGCGGCCGCCGGCCGGACACGTCGGGCGCCAGTCGAGCGGGACGGACCCGCCGGCGCGCAAAGGAGCCCCGACATGTTCACCGACATTGCAACCGCTCGTCGTCACGCCTTCAGTCTCTCGCGCAGCCTCATGGTGGTCACCTTCGTCATCGCGATCGGGCAGCAATATGGGGTCATCACCGCGGAGGATGCGGACGGCAGCGTTGCCTTGGTGGCCGAGTTCGACCCCTTTTCCTGACTGCTTCACCGGGAGTCTATGGGCTCACGTTTTGCCGAGACGGCGCGCGGCGTGGTGTTCGATTCAACGAAAATAAAGACAGCGGCGCTAGGCGCTCTTCATGGATGAAGACGCCCCGATCGAGATTGTGAACGACGATCCGTTGTGGAACCAGGCGATCCACGATGTGAACGCGTGGCGCGGCGCATGTCTGCAGCATTTCTCGGCGGCAGAAGCTGCCGTCACCGAAACGCTCCTCCTTCTCAAGGCCATCCCGGGCAGAGGGGAGGCAGTACGGTTGCGGCATTTGATCGGTCAGCGGTTCGACGATCTCAGCAAGCTCATTGAGGAAGAAGGCATTTTTGCTAAGGAAGGCAAGGCGGCCGCTAAGGCCCTTTCGGATCTCCGCGCGCTCGAGGGCCTACGGTCGTTTCTTGCGCATGGTCAGGCGAAGATCGCGCTTGAGCGAACCGGCAAATGGATCGTGATCTTGCGCCATGTCTCGATCCGCGGACAGCAGGCTGAACGCCTGATGCTGCTTTTCGAACAAGCCGAAGCGGAAGAACGTCTTACCGATCTGAAACGCAAAAGTCGGAAGCTGTGCTCCGTTCTCGGTAATTTTCGGCGAACCGTTAAGAGCTGAAGGGGCGGCTCCGGCGATGCCGGACCGGGCTCTAGGCTTCGCCCTGAGCCTTGGCTTTCCAAGTCTCAGCCCATTCGGGTGGCGATCCCTGCCGCGCGGTTCCCGCCTAACGCGCAAGAGATTGCCAACGCTCTGCCTGCCGATTGACGGCCAAGTGCTTTTCAGGCGGCCATTCAATCGTCGCCAGAAAGGCATTGAGCTGATCTATAGGTTCAGCGGCGCTGAGCACGCGGGCATCATTCCAACGCTTCGCGTCTGCAGGGACCGCTGCCAGGACATTGGCTTCAAGCGAAAGCAGCTCGGCCCAAGAAAGGCCAGGAAGCGCAATCGCTACCGCACGGCAATGTTCCCTGACGAAGAGACGGCGCAATTCCTTGGCGATTTTGCCATCCCTCGGGCAGGAGGCCGCTGCCTTGCGAGCGTGAAACATCCGGCCAGCATTGTAGACGGTCGAAAATTTGTGGCTGTTGTTATCACCGCCCACATGGCGCTTGAAAATCCTGTCGGTCAGGCATTTGGCGGTAATGCCAATGTAGCGCGCATGGCCCTCATGATCGTAGAGCGCGTATATGCCCTGGCCCTGCGGAACCGTCTCAAGGCGGGCGGGTGCCGCCTCCAGCAATTGGGCGAGGATCGATGTTGGATCGTACAT
>NZ_JABXWB010000001.1:3047500-3220177 GCF_013375555.1 Sphingobium sp. EM0848 | reverse complement strand
AAACAGTCGACCCCCATCAACTGCACCCCCATAGGCAGGGGCGATTCAAGACGCAGAAACACCTTCCGGAAAAGCTTCCGCCTATCCGACTGTCTTGCGTCAACTAACCTTCTGATGGCCGCCGGAAATTTGATTCGAGTGGCGGCCGGAGGGTCAAAATAGACAGGCCTTCTTCGCCGGATCAAGGGCATGTCCGGTCAAAAATGTGAAATAAAGCCGTTGACTCAGCAAATGCGCGGAAAACCCGGCTTTGGAAAATTATTCTTATTTTTCATATATTTATTTCGACATATCTATGGGCTGACGATCCGAATCGGGTGGGAATCGGCGGGAATCCTGAGGTCGTCGAAAATGACTGTTCGGTGAATGAAACGTGAAAAGCCCGCCCCACGCAAATGCGGGGCGGGCAAAAATTCGAGCTGACGGTAAAAGGGCTAGGGCTTAGCCGAGTGCGCTGACGCGCTTCGTCAGACGGCCGAATTTACGGGCCGCGGTGTTCTTGTGCAGCACGCCACGGGCAACGCCGCGGGCGAGTTCCGGCTGGACCGCCTGAAGCGCCGTGGTCGCAACGGCCTTGTCGCCAGCGGCGAGAGCGGTTTCGACCTTCTTCACCAGGGTACGAATCCGGCTGATGCGGGCACCGTTGATTTCGGCGCGACGGGCGTTGCGGCGGATGCGCTTCTTGGCTTGCGGCGTATTGGCCATTTACTGTCCTCGGTTCTCGTCAAATCTCGTGAAAAGGGCCTGCCGGAATCGCCAACGGGCCCTGTGAAGGTGCGCCCCATACAGGGGATCGCAGAGGGCGTCAACCGCTGAGCCCCCCGCTATTTCTGGCATTTCGGGCAGAAAAAGGTCGATCTGCCGCCATCCACGCGCCGGCGGATCAGCGTGCCGCAATGGCATGGCTCCCCTTCCCGGCCATAGACTCGCCATTGCTTGGAGAAATAGCCGAGTTCGCCATCTGGCCGGGCATAGTCGCGCAAGGTCGATCCGCCGGCGGCGATGGCGGCGGTCAGAACTTCGCGAATCGCCTCGACAAGCAGGGTGAGTCGGGGACGGCTGATCTTCCCTGCCTCCCGGCTCGGCGCGATGCCCGCCATATTCAGCGCTTCGCACACATAGATATTGCCGAGGCCCGCGACGATGCGCTGGTCGAGCAGCGCGGCCTTGATCGAGGTCGCCTTTCCCTTGAGCGCCGTCGCCAGAGCGGCGGCGGTGAAGTCGGGACCAAGGGGTTCCGGCCCCATGCGGGTGAAGGGGTTGTAGCTTTCCCACGCCTCGCTGCGGACAAGGTCCAGCGAACCGAAGCGGCGGGGATCGTTCAGAGAGAGCAGCCGCCCTGCCCCGGTCTCGATCAGCAGATGGTCGTGCGCGCCGATTTCCGTCGGGTCGATTCTCCAGCGGCCGGACATGCCGAGATGGAAGATCAGCGTGTCCCCCCGGTCGGTGTCGATCAGCCCATATTTGGCGCGGCGGGACAGGGCGGTGACGGTCGCGCCGGTAAGGCGCTGGCGCAGATCGACCGGGATCGGGAAGCGCAGGTCGGCGCGGCGTGCCTCCACGCGGGTAAGGACGGCCCCCTCCAGTACGGAGCGGAGGCCGGCGACGGTGGTTTCGACTTCGGGAAGTTCAGGCATGACGCCTATTTAGTCATGCGCGGGCCTAAAGAAACAGTCGGCTTCCCATATGGGTGAGGGACAGGCTTTTCCGCCATGATTTCCGAGCCGGGAAATATTTCCATTTCCCTTGAAATCGCTCTAGGAGGCTCCGCCATGAGTGAAACCGCTTCCTTTGGCTATCGCGATGTCGAAGCCGCCGAAAAGCAGGGGATGGTCCGTGCCGTCTTCTCCAATGTGGCGTCCAAATATGACCTGATGAACGACGCCATGTCGGGCGGCGCGCATCGCCTGTGGAAGGACCAGTTCATCAATCGCGTGAAACCGCGCCGGGACGAGCAGATTCTCGACATGGCGGGCGGCACCGGGGACATTGCGTTCCGCATGCATCGGCATGGAGCACAGGTCACGGTGTCGGATATCAACCCGGAAATGCTGGCCGTGGGCGTCGAGCGGGCGCAGAAAAAGGGCCTGGAAGGTCTCATCTGGTCGGAACAGAATGCCGAAGAGCTGAGCTTCGCAGACCGGGCTTTCGACGCCTATACGATCGCCTTCGGCATCCGCAATGTAACTCATATCGACAAGGCGCTGCGCGAGGCGCATCGGGTGCTGAAGTTTGGCGGGCGGTTTTTCTGCCTGGAATTTTCGACCACGACCTGGCCGGGCTTTTCGGATGTCTATGATGTTTACTCGCACCGGCTGGTGCCCAAGCTGGGCAAATTGCTGGCCGATGACGAAGACAGCTATCGTTATCTGATCGAATCGATCCGGCGCTTCCCGCCCATGCCGGAGTTCGAACGGATGATCCGCGAGGCAGGGTTCGTGCAGACCAGGGTCGAACCGATCCTCGGCGGGCTGGTCGCGATTCATTCGGGCTGGAAGATCTGACGTCCCGTGCCTTCCCATCTGACACATATCTGGCGGCTGCTGAAATGGGGCCGCACCTTGGCACGCCATGGCGCGCTGACTGGGATTGAGCGCGACCCGCTGACGCCCACGCCGATACGGCGACTGGTGCGGGTGGCGCGTTTTGGCGCACGCGTCCCCCGCCAGCCGCGCTATGCCGATGCGTTTCAAGCCATCGGGCCGGCGGCAATCAAGCTGGGACAGACACTGGCAACGCGGCCCGATCTGGTGGGCGAAGATGCGGCGAACGACCTGCTGCGGTTGCAGGACGCCCTGCCTCCGGTGCCCTTCGCCATCATCCGCGCCCAGATCGAGCAGAGTTTCGGACGGCCTTTGGAGGCGATATACAGCCGCTTCGACCAGGAGCCGGTCGGCGCAGCCTCCATCGCGCAGGTGCATCGGGCGGTGACGGTCGAGGGGCGCGACGTGGCGGTGAAGATCATCCGCCCCGGCGTCATCGATCAGTTCAACCGGGACATCCAGACCTATGAATGGGCCGCCGCCCATGTCGAGATGCTGGGGGGAGAACTGGCGCGGCTGCGGCCCCGGCTGGTGATCGCAAATCTGAAACGCTGGACGGCGCGCGAACTGGACCTGCGGCGCGAGGCGGCTTCGGCGTCCGAACTGGGCGAGGCGATGGAAGCGATGCCGGGCTATTGCGTGCCCGCCATCGACTGGGACCGCACGACCGGCAAGGTCATGACCATGGAGTGGATCGACGGGATCAAGATCTCCGACCGCGATGCGCTGGTCGCTGCCGGTCATGACGTCAAGGAGATTGCGGCGCGGCTGGTCAACGCCTTCCTGCGGCAGGCGATTGCCGAAGGCTTTTTCCATGCCGACATGCATCAGGGCAATCTGTTCGTGCGCGACAATGGCGATATCGTCGCGATCGACTTCGGCATCATGGGGCGGATCGACCGGCGAGCGCGGATGTGGCTGGCGGAGATTCTCTACGGCCTCATCACCGGCAACTACAAACGCGTGGCGGAGATCCACTTCGAGGCGCAATATGTGCCGGGCCATCATAATGTCGAGGAGTTCGCCACAGCCCTGCGCGCCGTGGGCGAGCCGATGCGCGGCAAGCCTGTGCGCGAACTGTCGGTCGGCGGGATGCTGGACGGGCTGTTCGCGATCACCCGCGATTTCGACATGCAGACCCAGCCGCATCTGCTGCTGCTGCAAAAGACCATGGTGATGGTGGAGGGCGTGGCGACCTCGCTCGATCCCGACATCAACCTGTGGGAGACGAGTGGCCCCTATGTGAAGGAATGGCTGCGGTCGGAACTGGGACCGGAGGCGAAGGCGGCCGACGCGCTGATCGAGCATTGGCGGATCGTGCAGCGGCTGCCGGGGCTGGTGAAGCGGATCGAGGAGGCCTTCCCGGAAAAGGGCGGCGCGCCTCCGCCGCCGCCCCTTCCCGAGGTGAAGCTGATTCGCGTCGGAGCCGGGTGGCGCTATATGGTGGTGGCGCTGCTCGCGGGGGTGGCCGGCGCGGGAGCGATGGCTGCGGCCGAGGTCTTCTTATAAAGTCTCTTCACACAAAGAGCAGGCGAGCCTCATCCCCTGTCTGCTGAAGAAAGGCGACTGGCCCTCCGGCTTCCACGCCGGGCGGCAAGTCCTCCACCAGCAGCCCGCACAATGCCAGCCCGCTCTGGCAGGCCAGCAGGGCGACACCAAGCCCCAAGGCTTCTTCGATCAACGCCGCGAGCGAAGGCAGTCCCGCTGCCCGATGCGCCGCATCCTGGGGCGCTTCCACCGGCGTCCGCAGCAATCCTACCGCTTCCAGTTGCAGAAAAACCGCCGCCTGTCCGCCCAGCGCCGCGTGCGCAGCCGCCATCACCAGCGCCCCGCGCAGCCGCTCCGCATCGGCCGTCGCAACGACGATCCTCAGTTCGCGCATAATATTGTGGCGCAGGCGGAGCAGGCCGGGTCCTTGGACACCGCCACGGTGCGGAATCGCATCGACAGCAAATCGGCCAGAAGCAACCGGCCCGCCATATCCTCGCCAAAGGGCACCAGCGACCGGATCACCTCAAGCGCCGCCAGACTGCCCATCACCCCGGTCAGCGCCCCGATCACGCCCGTCTCGGAACAATTGCGCTCCGGCGCATCCTCCGGCGATCCGACGAGGCAGCGGTAGCAAGGCTTGCCCGCCTCCCACCCGCGATAGGTGGCGAGTTGCCCCTCGAAAGGCCCGACCGCCGCCGACACCAGCGGAATGCGCAACGCCTGCGCGCAATCCGCCACGGCCAGCCGCGTCGCAAAACTGTCGCAGCCATCCAGCACCACATCGGCCGCACGCAGCATCAGCGCGGCATTATCCGCGTCGATCCGGGCGTTGATAGGAATCAGCTTCACATCGGGATTGAGCCGCGCCACCGCCGCCATCGCGCCCTCCGCCTTGGGCGCGCCGATATCCTGGGTTCCGAACAGGATCTGGCGCTGCAAGTTGGAAAGAGCGACCGCGTCGTCATCGATCACCCGGATCGTACCCACGCCCGCCGCCGCGAGATACAGGATTGCCGGGCTTCCGATTCCACCCGCGCCGATCACCGCCACATCCGCCGACAGCAGCCGGGCCTGCCCCGCGCCGCCGATCTCCTTCAGCACGATATGGCGGGCATAGCGCTCCAGCTGCTCGTCGGTCATGAGGAGGGCGCTCCTATCGACCCTAAAGCGGATGAACCCCCGACTGCCCCGTCCAGTTCCTTGGCTGAGGCAAGGGGCACGGCGCCGTGGGTCATGATTTCTCCCCGGATGAAGGCGGCTTCATTGCCCATGGCATCTACGATCCCGTCGATCCGAATCCCCCCAGCCCGCGCTGCGTGGTGGCGCTGAATTCCGGCACGACCCTGAACGTCGGCCGCAGAATGGGAAGGAATACGAGCTGGGCGATTCGGTCGCCGGGATTGACGATGACCGGCTCGCTTCCCGGCGGTGTCCTGAGCCATGTGCTGATGTAGATCTGATTGGCGTAATCGGCATCGATCGTCCCGACCGACTGCCCCAATATCACCCCCTTCTTGTGGCCGAGGCCAGAGCGCGCGAGCAGAAAGGCGACCACATTCGGGTCGTTCATCAGGATCGCCACGCCCGTCGGAATCAGGACCGCATCGGCCTGCGGCTGCAATTCCAGCGGAGCGTCGAGGCACGCATACATGTCGATTCCCGCCGACATGTCCGTTTGAAAATCCGGGAGGCCCCATTCGTGAATGCGTTGGTCGAGAATTTTCAGTTCGAATTGGGCGCTCAAGACAGTTCCTCAGTGACATCGGAGTGGACGTTTCGTTCGCGCGCAGGCTAGCCCATCCTTTCCGATCCTGAAAGGGGAAGCTCCGCCACGGCCCCGACGGGCCTTCCCGTTTGGGAAATGGACAAAGCGTTGCGCTTCGCCTATGCGCTTGCCCCGGATCGGGCATGCCCGATCCCAGATCGCGCCGGTGTCCCGAAAGGGGCTTAATAGGGAATGCGGCAAGAGGAAATCCTCGGAACCGTGGCTGTCCCTGCAACTGTGAGCGGCGAGCGCGATGCACAGGCGGCCGGGACATGATGTCCTGCCGCCAGCCACTGGGCCAACGCAAAATCCTGCGAGGTCTGGGAAGGTCGTGCATCAAGCGATGACCCGCGAGCCAGGAGACCTGCCGGCGTCTGGTCGCTCTTGCTTTGGCCCAGGGGATGGCCGGGGCACGGTAACTCTCCGTCTGAGCGACGAACGAAGCGGCTGGGGCCGCGCGGCTTTGCGTCCGTGGGCGAGCGCCCGGTCATGGATGCAGGCCGACCGTCGCATGTCCGGCAGGGTTCACGCCTTGTCGGACGGATCGGTACGCCCCGCCCGGCCTGCTCAGGCGCCAAGGGGGTATTTTCATGAAAAACGCGATTGCCATCTCCTGTCTTGCTCTTGCCTGGAGCAGCGCTGCCTTTGCGCAGGCTTCGGACGCGGACCAGGAAAACATGGTCACGAACCAGATTATCGTCACCGGCACCCGCGCGGCGGGCGGCATATCGACCGCGACCTTCGGCACGTCCGTCACCGTGCTGGACACGACGGCCCTGCGCGACCGGCAGACGCAGATCGTGTCGGACGTCCTGCGCGACGTGCCCGGCATAGCCGTGACCCGCACCGGGCCGGTCGGCGGGTTGACGCAGGTGCGCATTCGCGGCGCGGAGAGCAATCACACGTTGATGGTCATTGATGGCATCGAAGCGTCCGACGCGACTTATGGCGAATATGATTTCGCGACGCTCTTTGCCGACGAAGGCGCCCGGATCGAGGTGCTGCGCGGCGAGCAGAGCGCGCTTTACGGTTCCGATGCGATCGGCGGCGTGATCAGCTACCTGACCGCCAGCGGTCGCGATCTGCCGGGCTTTTCGGGCCGGATCGAGGGCGGCTCCTTCGACACGTTGCAGGGCGCCGTCCGTGGCGCGGGCACCGTGGGCGACATGGATTATGCGCTGACCGGCTCCTATTCCGGCATTGGCGGCTATGTCGTGGCGCCGGGCGGATCGCGCGACATCGGTTCGAAGATCGGCACGGTCAGCGGCAAGATCGGCTATCAGGCCGGCTCCGTCGCGCTGCGGGCCGTGGCGCGCTACAATCACATCGACGCGGATACCAACAGCCAGGACTATGTCTTCACCGGCAATGCGATCGACGCGGGCGGCTCCTACCGGAATGACGCCTTCTATGGACTGGTCGGTGCGACCGTCGGGGCGGACGGGCCGTGGATCAACGATTTCAGCGCCCAGATGCAGGACAGCAAGCGCATCTTTCTGGACGATGACGGCGCCATCACCTACGGCACCCATGGCCAGCGCACCAAGGCAAGCTGGGTTTCGACCCTGAAGCTGGGTTCGACCGGGCCGCTGTCCCATGTGCTGACAGGCGCCATCGATTATGAGCGCGAACAGTTCCACAACCGCGGCGAGGTTTCCGCCGCCAATCCGCGCCGCCGGATCACGAACTGGGGTTTTGTCGGCCAGTATCAGCTGCAACTGGATGATCGCGGCGGCATCGGCATCGCTCTGCGCCATGACGACAACGACCGTTTCCGCAACGCCACGACCTGGCGCGCGCAGGCCAGCTATCACTTCGACACCGGCACGCGGCTGCACGCGGCGGGCGGCACCGGGATCAAGGCGCCGACCTTCGCCGAACTGTTCGGCTATTCGCCGACCAGCGGCTTCGTCGGCAACCCCAACCTCAAGGCGGAAAAATCGACCGGCTGGGAAGTCGGCGTCGAACAGGCCTTCCTCAACGGCAATGCGCGGATCGATGTGACCTATTTCAACGCCAAGCTGCGCGACATGATCGTATCGGTCTATGCGCCGGTCTACACGGTGGTGAACGCGCCGGGCAATTCGCCGCATGAGGGCGTGGAGGTTTCCATCAACGCGAAGATCCTGCCGACGCTGCGTTTCGACGCATCCTATACCTATCTGGATGCGAAGGATGAGTTCGGCATGCCGCTCGTTCGCCGTGCCAAACATATCGGCAGCGCCAATCTGACCTGGCGCAGCACGGACGACCGCTTTGGCATGACCGCGACCGTCCGGTATAATGGCAAGCAATATGACACCAACTTCGCCACCTATGCGACCGAAAGGCTGGACGAGTATACCGTCGTCAACCTGAACGCGGACGTCGCGCTAACCAGCAATATCTCGCTCTATGGCCGGGTAGAGAATCTGTTCGACGACCATTATGTCGAAAATGTCGGTTTCCTGACCGCCGGACGCGCGGTCTATGGCGGGGTGCGCGTGCGCATCTGATGCGGAACCAACCGCGCTGCCGATCCCTTCGGCAGCGCGGGACCGACGGTCAAACGGCCGAATCTCAGGGACGACGAGCGGAAAGGGCGTTGGCGACCTTTTCCATCAGACGCGTGGCCACGGCGTTCTTGGGCAGATTGTCCCAGCTTTCGATACCGTCCGCGGAAACGATATGCACGCTGTTGGTGTCTCCACCCATCACATCGCCCGAAACATCATTGGCGACGATCCAGTCCGCGCCCTTGCGCGCCAGCTTGGCCTGCGCATGCTCGGCGATCTTCTGCGTCTCGGCGGCAAAGCCGACCAGCAGGGCCGGGCGCTTCGGATGCTTCCCCAGCGTCGCCAATATGTCGGGATTCTCGACAAGGGCCAAAGGCGCCGGCTTGCCCGACCCATCTTTTTTAAGCTTCTGGTCCGCCGCGTCCGCCGTGCGCCAGTCCGCCACCGCAGCCACCATGATCGCGGCGTCGGCCGGTAAGGCAGCCTCCACCGCCGCCAGCATCTCCCGCGCTGTCTCGACATCGACGCGATGCACGCCCGCAGGAGTCGGCAGATGCACCGGCCCCGCCACCAGCGTCACCCGCGCGCCCGCACGCGCCGCCGCCGCCGCGATGGCAAAGCCCTGCTTCCCCGAGGAACGGTTGGCGATATAGCGCACCGGATCGATCGGCTCATGCGTCGGCCCCGCCGTCACCAGTATATGCCGCCCGGCGAGCGCCGCATCCGGCCCCTCGAAATCCGGCTGCCCCGCCAGGGGATCGACCGGCAGGGGCAAGGCCAGCAGCCGCGTCACTTCCGCAGCGATCGCTTCCGGCTCGGGCAAACGCCCCTTGCCGAACTCGCCGCAGGCCATCTCACCGCTGTCCGGTTCCATGATCCGCACGCCATCGGCCCGCAGTTGCGCGATATTGCGCTGGGTCGCCGCATGATGCCACATCCGCACATTCATCGCGGGCACCGCCAGCACCGGCTTGTCGGTCGCCAACAGCAGCGTCGTCGCCAGATTGTCGGCAATGCCGTTCGCCATCTTGGCCAGCATATTCGCCGTCGCGGGCACCACCACCACCAGATCGGCCTGGCGGCTGAGTTGGATATGCCCGATCTCCCGCTCTTCCTTGAGGTCGAACATGTCGCCATAGACATGATCTTCGGTCAGCACGCCCAGCGACAGGGGCGTCACGAACTTTTCCGCGCTCTCGGTCAGCACCGCCCGCACGGCAATCCCCCGTTTGCGCAACAGCCGCACCAGTTCCAGCGACTTGTAAGCCGCGATTCCGCCCGAAATGATGAGAAGGATGCGCTTGGTCATGACAGGTCCATCATTTGGTCAAGCAACGGGCGCTTGTCCAGTCCGCTCGCCATTTGAAAACGGAACCACGTCTCCGACCGCCGGGACATGGCATTAAAAGGGATTGTCCCAGAATTTGGCGACTTTCGGGTCGGTCGCGCACGCGGTCCGCAGCGCCTGCCATTGAGCCGGGTCCAGAGCAGGGCGATAGGTGGCGCCGGGCGTCACTGCGGCGGCGAAGCGGCGACGGCGCTCTGCGGAGAGCGGGTGGGAGGAAAGCCAGCTCATCGCCCGCGCTTCCGCGCCCTCTTCCTTGCCACCGAGGCGTTCGAAGAAGGCGGCGGTGGCGGCGGGAGAAATCTTCGCCTCGCGCATCTGGTCGATGGCGACGCCGTCCGCTGCGCTTTCCGCGCCACGACCATAGCTCAAGGACAGAACCCCGTTCAGATAACCGCCCGCATTACCCCCTGCCCCGCCCAGCACCACGCTGAGACCAAGCTGGCGGATCAGCCCGGTCATCGTGTCACGGTGGCGGACATGGCCGAGTTCGTGACCGAGTACACCCGCCACTTCATCGGAAGATTTGGCCTGCTGGACGAGGCCGTCGAACAGGATGATCCGTCCACCCGGCAACGTCACCGCATTCACCATAGGGATATTGGCGAGGGCGATTTCGCGTGCTTCATGCCGGGGATCGATCTGCCCGGCCAGTGCCCGCAACGCGGCATCGCCGGCCGGGGTGTGGCAGAAGCGGCCGCCGAAATCCCCGACCATCGCGTCGCCCATGCGGTTTTCCCAGCCGCGCGGCACCAGCGGGGCGATGACGCCGGGAGCCTCCAGCGCGCCCCAGACGACCAGCCCCGCGACCAGCATGAACACCCCCGCCGCCCGCCAGAAGCCGAAGCGGTCGATCCAGCGGCCATAGCGCTCCGCCTTGGGCAGATGCGCAGCGATGTCCTGCGGCGCTTGCCCGGAAAAGCCCATGCGCCAACCGGGAATGGCACGATGGCCATAGGCCGAGTGCTCGCCCTCCATACTGACGACGGTAAGGTCGCGCCAGTCGACTGGCGTGCCGGTCCAGCCGCTTTCCGGCTCCTCCAGCGCGAAGCCCTCCCCGGTCCGGCGGAGTTCCACGCTCCGCCGGACCGCGGTGACGCCGTCATAATGCCAGAGCCGGAAATCCGACATGCCGTTCAGAATGCCCCCACATCGAGCGCGTCGAGCAGACCTTCACCATGGCGGCTGACCTTGGTCCGCGACTGGGTCAGTTCGTCGGTGTAGATTTCGCCGGTCACGCCCATATGGATCACGAAGAATTTCCAGTGGCGATATTGCAGGAAGATCGACCCGATGCCGAGCGTTGCGATCACCAGTGCGATGTCGCCCAGGAAGAGCAGGAACCAGTCCTTGGTACGGGCATGGAAATGGAAGTTGAGGCCGGTGAGCGACAGGCCTTCCACCGCTTCCCGGAAGAATTTGGCGTAGAAGGCGAGCGTGATGATCCCGAACAGAATATAGGCAAGAAGAGGAACCAACATGAACGCCAGGACCATGCCGGTCGTTGGTCCTCCCGATCCCATCCCACGCAAGCCCGAACCGCCCCACACAGCCGCTACACCAACCAGTGCAATGATGATGAAAGGCAGCAGGTAGAAAAGCAGGAAGCGCTTGAAGACCGGGCCGTGATCGCCCGCCGCCTCGAAGCTGTGCGGGCCAAAGCTCATCTTGTTCCAGCGCTCGTTCCACAGCGACATCATCGACCAGGGGATCATCAACCCCAAAGCGAGACTGCCGACCGCGCTCTTCCACATATAGGAAATGCCGTAGCCGAAGCCTTGGTCATCGCTGCCGCCGCGAATGCCGTGCCACCATGTCCGGCTGAGCCGATAGCGCAGCGCACGGAAGCGGGCGAGGCCGACCATGTAGAAGATGGTGACGAAGGCCGCGAGCGTCAAAATGCTTGCCAAGCCCGCATGGCCCTGAAGCACCAGCGCCTGCGCACCGAATTGCAGGAACAGGAACGGAATACCGATCAGCACCACCACCATCAGAAAGCCGAGGAACAGTTCCTTGCCGGTCCCGGTCCATTCCAGCCGGTCGTCGATGAAGCGCGTATTCGCCCAGAGATAACGCCGTGTCCGGGTGGTCGCCCAGAAACGGTAGATGCCGAGCGTCACGATCGTCAGCAGCAGATTGGTGAAAGCGATGGGCGCATAGGCGCGCCAGTTTCCTTCAAAGGCGAAGCCGTCGCCGCCAATGCGTTCCTGATCCATGGTTCCCCCCTGTAGTCCCCGGCCGAAGAAGACTATGCCGAGGGCCGTTGGTCAAGGGGAATCAGGCCCGCTTTGGCGGCTATCCCGCTGAAATAGAGCAACAAGCTTATTTTACAGCCGGTCAGAAGCTGGCGTAACGTTCATTGCCGATGAAACCGAGCTTCTTGACCCCGGCGCGACGGATGTCGGCCAGCACTTCATCGACTGTCACATAGCGGGCGTCGGCGTCGGGCTGGAACTGGAGTTCCGGCTCGACCGGCATCCGCAGCGAGGCGGCGAGATATTGGCGGAGCGTCAGACGGTCGACCGCCGCGCCGTTCCAGCGGATGACGCCGTCCGCATCGATGCCGAGGCGGTTCTTGACCGTGTCGATGGGTGGCTGAACGATCTTTTTCGGCGTTTGCGGCAGATCGATGCCCACGCTGTGCGTCTGGATCGGGATGGTGATGATGAACATGATCAGCAGCACCAGCATCACATCGATCAGCGGGGTGGTGTTCATGTCGGATAGGGGCGCCTCCCCCTCGGCGCTGTCAGGTCTTGCGAAGCTCAAAGCCATTTGCATCCCTCCTGTTGAAATAATGATATAACAACACATAACACATGCCCTGATGGCGGGGCTCTGGCAAGACCCTTAAGGATCGTCTGTTTGCCGCGTTCTGCGAGCCGTCGGCCATTCCGGCCGACTTCAGAACGCTTCTATTGACAGCACGGGCGGCCCATTTATGGGGAAGGCGCGGCTTTTTCGGCCGCTGCAATCTCATTTCAACAGAAAGACCACCCGTGTCCGCCATGCTCAAGATCACCCTGCCCGATGGTTCCGTGCGTGAAGTCGCGCCCGGCACTACCCCGGCGGACATTGCGGCGGCGATCGGGCCGGGTCTGGCCAAGGCCGCCATCGCCGCGCGAGTCGATGGCGAACTGCGCGACATCATGCGGCCGCTGGAGCAGGATTCGCAGCTGGCGCTGGTCACGGCGAAGGACGAAGCCGACGCGCTGGAACTGGCGCGGCATGACTTCGCGCATGTGCTGGCCGAGGCGGTGCAGGCGCTGTTTCCAGGGACGCAGATCACCTTCGGGCCGTCGACCGACGACGGCTTTTATTATGACTTCGCGCCCCCAGTCATCGAAGGAAAGCATCGGCCCTTCACCGAGGAGGACCTGCCCGCCATCGAGGCGAAGATGCGCGAGATCATCGCCGCCAACAAGCCGCTGCGCCGCGAGGTGTGGAAGCGCGAGGAGCTGATCGCCCGTTGGAAATCCGAAGGCGAGACGTTCAAGGCCGAATGGGCCGCCGAACTGCCGGAGGGCGAGGAACTGACGGTCTACTGGTCGGGCAATGAGTGGCTCGACATGTGCCGGGGACCGCATCTGGCCTCGACGGGCAAGCTCGATCCGGCGGCGTTCAAGCTGACCCGCGTGTCGGGCGCCTATTGGCGCGGCGACCAGAAGAATGCGATGCTCAGCCGCGTCTATGGCACCGGCTGGCTCAACAAGAAGCAGCTCGACGCGCATCTGACGCGGCTGGAGGAAGCGGGCAAGCGCGACCATCGCAAACTGGGCGCGGAGATGGACCTGTTCCACCTCCAGCAGGAGGCGCATGGGTCAGTCTTCTGGCACCCCAAGGGCTATCTGATCTGGCGCGCGCTGGAGGCCTATATGCGCCGCGCCATCGACGACGCGGGCTATCGCGAGGTCAAGACGCCGCAGGTGATGGACGCCCGCCAGTGGGAGCAGTCCGGTCACTGGGGCAAATATCGCGAGAATATGTTCGTGATCCCCGACGAGGTGCCGAACGTTGCGGATGAAGGCCCGCTGGTGTCGGATGATGCCGACTGGATGGCGCTCAAGCCCATGAACTGCCCGGCGCACATCCTGATCTTCAAGCAGGGGATCAAAAGCTATCGCGACCTGCCGCTGCGTTTCTATGAAAATGGCTGCTGCCATCGCAACGAGCCGCATGGGGCGCTGCATGGGCTGATGCGGGTGCGCCAGTTCACGCAGGACGACGCGCATATCTTCTGCCGCGAGGATCAGATCGTAGAGGAAGTCCGCGCTTTCTGTGCGCTGGCGGATCGGATCTACAAGGATTTTGGCTTTACCTATTCGATCAAGCTGGCGCTGCGTCCGGAGAAGCGCTTCGGCACGGACGAAATGTGGGACAAGGCCGAGGAAGAACTGCGCAACGCCGTCGCGGCAGCGGGGCTGAACACGCCGGAATATGGCTGGGAGGAGCTGCCCGGCGAAGGCGCCTTCTATGCGCCCAAGCTGGAATGGCATCTGACCGACGCGATCGGGCGGACCTGGCAGGTCGGGACGATCCAATCCGACCGCGTGCTGCCGGAGCGACTCGACGCATCCTATGTGGCGGAAGATGGCGAGCGGCACCGGCCGGTGATGCTCCATCGCGCGATTTTCGGCTCCTATGAGCGCTTCATCGGCATACTGATCGAACATTATGCAGGCAAATTCCCGCTCTGGCTGGCGCCGGTGCAAGCGGTGGTGGCGACCATCGTGTCCGACGCCGACGGTTATGCCCAGACGGTCGTGGAGAAGCTGCGGGCGGCGGGAATCCGGGCGGAAACCGATGTTCGCAACGAGAAGATCAACTACAAGGTGCGCGAGCATAGCCTTGCAAAAGTGCCGAATTTGCTGGTCGTCGGCCGCCGTGAGGCCGATGAGGGCACGGTGGCGCTGCGCGAGCTGGGCAAGGAAGGGCAGACCATCCTTTCTGTCGAGGATGTCATCGCCCGTCTTGCAAAAGAGGCGCTCGCGCCCGATATGCAGTGAGGCAGCAATGCCACATGGGGTTGGTGAATCCGCAACTGCGGACTTGCCGCCCCTTTCGGCTTTGCGCTAAAGCGCCGCCAGAGTCGTTGTTTTAACTACCGTAGGAGAAGCTACTATACGTCCCCCAATGATGCGCCGTCCGATGGCGCCGCCGCCGAAGTCCGGTCCCCGTTACAATGAGTTCATCACCGTGCCCAAGGTGCGCGTGATCGACGACGAAGGCGAAAATCTGGGCGTGATGTATACGCAGGAGGCGATTGAGCGCGCCTATGAGATCGGGCTGGACCTGGTCGAGGTGTCGCCCACCGCCGATCCGCCGGTCTGCAAGTTCCTCGACATCGGCAAATATAAGTACGAAGCCCAGAAAAAGGCGAATATCGCCCGCAAGACCCAGAAGACGCAGGAACTCAAAGAGATCAAGATGCGTCCGAACATCGACGATCATGACTATGATACGAAGATGAAGAAGGTCCATGACTTCATCGGCGACGGCGACAAGGTGAAGATCACCCTGCGCTTCCGTGGCCGCGAATTGAGCCACCAGCAGCTCGGTATGCAGCTGCTCCAGCGCGTGGCCGAGAATGTCGGCGAGATCGCCAAGGTCGAAGCCTATCCGCGCATGGAAGGCCGCCAGATGCTGATGGTGCTGGCGCCGAAATAACGGCCTTCGATTTTTAGAGATCAGGTAATCGGGCGGAGTCTGGCGACAGGCTCCGCCCGTTCTCGTTTGGGCAATGGATGACGGAGGGTAACCATTTATCGCCGGTTTCGAGATCAATTTCGTTTCTCAATTGCGGACAGACCGTTCAACGCTACAAGCCTTTGAATGCCTTCGTTCAAACCTTCGCGTGACATTTGGTTAGTAGTCGCACTGCTCAGCATCCTCTGCGCCGTTTTTAGGCATTTCGGTGGCTCAGCTTTAGCTTATACGGCACTTTACGCGATATTGGCTTTGGTAGGTGTCGGCATCGCCATTTCTCTTTTTCTCGAAAAGCTGCGTCATGGTCGCGCCCACGGCAATCTATTCGTCGCCACTCTTGCACCTCTATTTTTGCTCTTTATTGATCTTTCCAGCGGCTGGCGCATCGCATGTCTTTTGGTGATAGCTCTCGTCGCCATGGTGGAATGGCAGTCGCGACGTGCGGGACGAAACGTCAGTTAATTGCCGTTTCAGAAAGAAAGCCGACCGTCCGCCACCCACCCTAACCGCCCCATCAGAGGGGTCAGGCCGAGGGCTTCTCACTGTAGAACGCCGGGAACATGGCCTTCAGCGCCGTCAGCTTGGGCGCGTCCCAGCGCAGGATATAGGGGTGGCGTGGGTTTCGCGTCATGAAATTCTGATGATCGGCGGCTGCGTCCTGAAAGCCGGTGAAGCGCTCGACGCGAGTAACGATCGGACCTTGCCAGAGGCCGGATTGGCCAAGTTGGATGAGATAGGCTTTGCCTGCCTTCTCCTGTTCCGCGTTCAATGGAAAGAGCGCGCTGCGATATTGGGTGCCATGATCCGGCCCCTGATAGTTGAGCGTCGTCGGGTCGACGATCACCGAGAAGAAGATGCGCAACAGCGTGCCGTAGCTCACCTGTTCGGGATCGTAGGTGACGCGGACGGACTCGGCGAAGCCGGTGTCGCCCTCGCTCACGCGCTCATAGTCGACCTTGCGGTTGCGCGGACCACCCGCGAAACCGGAGACGGCGAGATGCACGCCCTTTACGTGGGAAAAAACGCCTTCCACGCCCCAATAGCAGCCGCCCGCGAAAACGGCGGTTTCGAGCCTGCTGCTCGGAGTGGCATCGATGGTTGGGACAGGAGCAAGGACCGGCCGCTCGGCGCGCAGCGGGGAAGCGACGGCCAAAGCCGCCAGAAAGACAAGGGCTATGCCGTCAGAGCGCCGCATTGCCCGCTGCCGGGGCCGCGCTGACCGAAGCGGCCATGGCGGGCGGCGTCAGCGCTGAATGATCGTCATTCGGCTGAAGCACGAACATGCCGACCGCACCGATCACAAACCCACCCAGAAAGCGCAGGAACAGGTCGGATTTCAAGAATGCCGTCATGGCGTTCTTCCTTTCGGTCGTCTTGGCCACCACAAGCGGGGGCAATTAAGGTCGCTCGGCTTAGCCCCGAATGAACGCCCTTTGGGAAGGGGTTCGACCAACGCGCCATGCGGAGCGATGGATGACGGGGACAAGACCAGTTTCGGTTCGCAACGGGATATAGCGCCCGCCGCTCCATCTACAAGACGGCGCGGAGGAAAAATTCCGTTTCCGATTTTGAGATGATGAAAACAGGACCGGCATTGCGCCAGCCCCGCCACTCAATATTCAGATGGTGAGTGCGCCCCTCCCCATCTTGCCGATGAGGAGGGCCATTTCGTCACTTCAGGGCTGCGCAGGCTTCCTGAATGCGGGTGCAAGCCTTTTTCAGCACCTCTTCCGAAGTCGCGTAGCTGATGCGGAAGGCCGGCGAGAGGCCGAAGGCGGCCCCGTGCACGGCGGCGACGCGGGCTTCGTCGAGGAAATAGCCGATCAGCGCCTCGTCGCTGCTGATAAGCTCGCCCTTGGGCGTGGTCTTGCCGATCAGGCCACTGGCGTCGGGGTAGACGTAGAAGGCGCCTTCCGGCGTCGGGCAGTCAAGGCCCGGCGCGTCGTTCAGCATGGCGACAACCATGTCGCGGCGCTTCTTGAAGGCAGCGTTGCGGTCTTCGAGAAAGTCCTGCGGGCCGGTCAGCGCGGCGGCGGCCGCCGCCTGGCTGATCGAGCAGGGGTTGCTGGTCGACTGCGACTGGAGCTTGCCCATCGCCTTGATGATCCATTCGGGACCGCCGGCGAAACCGATGCGCCAGCCGGTCATCGAGAAAGCCTTGGAGCAACCGTTCACCGTCAGCGTGCGGTCGTACAGGTCCGGGCAGACCTGCGCGATGGTGGCGAAGGGAGTCGGCGCGTACCAGACATGCTCATACATGTCGTCGGTCATCACCAGCACATGCGGATGACGCAGCAGCACTTCGCCCAGTTCCTTCAGCTCCGCCGCCGAATAGGCCGCGCCCGAGGGGTTGGAGGGCGAGTTCAGCATGACCCATTTGGTGCGCGGGGTGATCGCGGCTTCCAGCTGGGCGGCGGTGATCTTGTAACCCTGCGACGCCGGGCCTTCGATGAACACCGGGGTGCCCCCCGCGAAGTTCACGATATCGGGGTAGCTGACCCAATAGGGCGCCGGGATGATGACTTCATCACCCACATCGACGGTCGCGACCAGCGCGTTGAACAGGGTGTGCTTGCCGCCCGAGTTCACGCTGATCTGGCTGCGCTTGTAGACGAGGCCATTGTCGCGCTGGAACTTGAAGGCGACGGCTTCCTTGACGTCGGCGGTGCCGTCGACGTCGGTATAGCGGGTCAGATTCTTGCGAATCGCCTCAATCCCCGCCTCCTTCACGAAGTCGGGCGTATCGAAGTCCGGTTCGCCCGCGGAGAGGCCAATCACGTCCACGCCTTCGGCTTTAAGGGCATTCACGCGCGCGCTCATCGCCAGGGTGGCGGAGGGCTGGATGCGACCGAGGGCAGCGGAAGTCTGGCTCATTGTGACAATCTTTCTCTAGAGCGATTTCAAAGCGGGCGGACCGCCCGCTGGCCCAGAAATCGCGGCATAATGAAGAATCCCAAGGCCCGCAACAAAGGCGGACGCGGCGTCCTTTAGTGCGCAACGAAAGATCGGGCAACCGCCAGTTTTCCCTGCCCGGCCTCCGTTCGGCGTAACGGCGGGCGATCCTGTCAGCGAACCAGCGACGCCGCCACCATGCCGCGCGCCGCGTTACCGATGAAAAAGCCGTTTTCAAGGTCGCGCGGGCGCAGATCCGCTTCGATGGCCTCCCCCATGTCGATGAGGCTGCGGCGCAGCACGCCGGGAAGCAGTCCGCGCGACAGCGGCGGAGTCAGCAGCTTGTCGCCACGTTCGACGAAGATGGAGGAGAAGCTGCCTTCGGTCAGGAAGCCCTGCTCATCCGTCATCACCACTTCATAGGTGCCACCGCGTTTCAGCGCATCGCGGTAGAGCGCGCGGTCGGTGGTCTTGTGCGCAAGGCGCGGGTCGTTTGCCGGTGTTTTGCGGGGCACGCAGGCCACATGCATGATCGCCTGCGGCCAGGTGCGGTGCTCGCGCACTTCGATGGCGATGGAGCCCCTGCGCGAAACGAGCAGGCGCAGACGGCTGCGTTCGCGCAAGCGGAAGGTGGCGGCTTGCAGTTCGTTGCGCACATCATGGCGGTCGAAGGCGAAATCGAGCGCGGTGGCGCTATCCCTCAACCGTTCCATATGCAATTCCAGCAATCGGATGCCGTCGACCGGATCGAAGGCCATCGTTTCCAGCAGGTCGAACCGTCCGTCAGCCAATGCCATTGAAACCCGTCACGCTCCCTGCGTTCATTCAACTGGTGTGAGGAAGCGCCCCTTGGCCAGACATTCCGCCCATTCGGAAGCGACTTCCGAATCCGCGACGATGCCCGATCCCAGACCGAGACGCCCTTCCGAACTGCCTTCTTCGACGCAAATCGTGCGGATGGCAACATTGAAGGCAGCGTCGCCCTCCGGATCGATCCAGCCCATGGAGCCGGTATAAATGCCGCGCGGATGGGGTTCGACCGCGTCGATGATCTCCATCGCCCGGACCTTGGGCGCGCCGGTGATCGATCCGCAGGGGAAGAGGACGCGCAGCACATCGACCGGCGACAGGCCGGGCAGCAGTCGGGCGCGGACGGTCGACACCATCTGGTGGACGGTGGGATAGGTTTCGACCTTGAACAGGTCGGGCACCGTCACCGTTCCGGCGCGGGAGACGCGGGAAAGATCGTTGCGCAGCAGATCGACGATCATGAGATTTTCGGCGCGCTGCTTGGGATCGCTTTCCAGCCAGTCGCGTAGGGCGGCATCGCCCGCCGGGTCGGCATCGCGCGGAGCGGTGCCCTTCATCGGGCGGGCGGTGAGTTGGCCGCGCACATGGGTGAAGAAGAGTTCGGGCGAGAAGGACAGGATGCTGTGGTCGCCGGTGCGGATCACGCCGCCATAGCCCGCATTCTGGCGGGGACGGATCGCGGCATAGAGCGCCATCGGGTCGCCGCTGAACCGGGCCGCGCACGGGAAGGTCAGGTTGACCTGATAGATGTCGCCTGCGCGGATATAATCCTGCACCTGGGCGAAGGCGGCGCGATAGGCGGCTTCGTCGATCAAGGGGGTGACCGAGTTCACGCGGGCCGATGCCGGATCGGGCAAAAGGTCCGGCAGAGCATCGGGTTCGATCAGGCGCACCCCTTCGAACAGGCCGAACCAGAGCAGCGGCGTGCCCGGCGCGTCGGCGCGATGACGCGCGGCGACTGGACGAAGCCGGTCTTCCAGCGCAAGCCCGGCCTCATAGCTGATGAAGCCGGCGGCATGAAGGCCAGCTTCCGCCGCTTCGGCCAGACGGTCAAGCGCGGGCTGCACCTCCTCCTGCGCATGCGCGGCGATGATCGATACCGGGTCGCGATAGAGGCGCGCGGGCGCGGGAGCGCGCGTTCGGGCATCGTCGAACAAGGCGAAGGCTTCGGTCGGTCCCGGCAGGCGCATGGCCGCCCTCTTACCAGTCTTTTGCCGGGGCGGAAGGTCTGATCCTGTCTGTTGCGCGTTCCGCACGCAGGCCATAGAGAGGGGCGGCATGAACACCTCCCCCTCCCCCGACGATGTGGCGCGCCCCTTCGGCCCGGCGCTCTCGCTGGCGCTGCGCGGTCGCTGCCCCGCCTGCGGCGAGGGAAAGATGTTTGCGCGCTTCCTCAAGCCCAGCCCCGCCTGCGGGCATTGCGGGCAGGCCTGGGACCAGTCCCGCGCGGACGATTTCCCGGCCTATATCGTCATCCTGCTGCTGGGCCACATATTGGTGCCGCTGATGATCGAGGTGAATGCCTCGCTCGAGATTCCGCTGGGAGTGCAGGCGGTGTTGTGGCCGGGGCTGGCGATCCTGCTGGCGGTGGCGATGATCCAGCCCGTCAAGGGCGCGGTCATCGCCTTTCAGTGGAGCCGCCGCATGGATGGCTTTGCCTGAATCTCAGGCAGGCTGGATGATGAAATTCCGTTCCATCGCCTCGCGCAGCGTTTCGTCGATGCTGCGGCGGCCTTCGGAACCATGGGTGACGACAGTGGTGTCGCAGGTGGCGACGCAGACGCCCTTTTGAAAGCCCGCCGAGCTGATCGTCCAGCTGGTGCGGCCGATATGGCCGATCGCGCAATGCACTTCGAACGGATAGGGGAAGTGCGCCTCTTCCACGAAATTGAGGTTCACATTGGCGACCATCCAGCGCACGCCCTGCTCCTGCGGATGGCGGCCCAGATGATGGTGAAAGCGGATGCGGGCGGTTTCGAAAATCCCGGAAATCGCCACATTGTTGATGTGGCCCATGGTATCGATATCCTGGAAGCGGGTGTCGATGCTGGTAACGAAACGATAGGCTTCCGGGCTCAGACGCCAGGATTCGGGTTTGGCCATGTCCTGCTTTCCATATGTCCTGTTTGTCCCATGCTCATAAACGCTGTCGGCGGGGATGCAAATCTTTGGGCAGGATATTGACGACGCTGCGACCTTTTTGACACAGGCGCGAACAGGCCATGCGGCCTTACGCAACGGATCGTTTCCGGGGGCGGCCATGGACTTCATGGCGGTCACGGCATAGCTTTCGCGCCACAGTTTCCGCGCACAAGGGCCGCCATGCAACGCTATAGTCGGATTGCCATTTTCCTGCATTGGGCGATTGCCGCCATGCTCGCCTTCCAGATCGCCGTGGGATGGGCGCTGGAGGATCTGGGCGCGCGAGGCTTTGCGCTGTTTCAGCTACACAAGTCGATCGGGATTCTGATCCTGCTGCTGACCCTGGCGCGGATCGCCATCCGTTACTGGAAGCCGCGCCCGGCTCCGACCGAGCACGGCTGGCAGGGCGCACTGGCAAAGGCGGTGCATGCGGGCCTTTATGTCTTCATGCTGGGCGCGCCGCTGACCGGATGGGCATTGGTGTCGACCGCGAAGGTCAAGGTGCCGACGCTGATCTTCGGGGTCGTTCCCCTGCCCCACCTGCCCCTGCCGATGAGCGTCAATGATCCGGCATTCGCCGCGCATTCGGTGCTGGCATGGGTCGGCATTGCATTGTTCGCGCTTCATGTCGCGGGGGCGTTGCGGCATCACTTCCTGATGCGCGACGGGCTGATGTGGCGGATGATGCCGGTGCGATCGCCGGCATTGCTGGCGGCTTTGCCGGGATTGATAGCGGTTGGGTTCGTGCTGGGGCGCATCATCCTGCCGACGCCCGCACCCAAGGCGATCGCCGCTCTGGTCCCGCCTGTTGCGGTCGAGGAGGAAGCGGCCGCCAATGTGGCGGAGGCGGTCGACAATGTCGCCAATGCGGCGCTTCCCGCCAGTGCTGATAATGCGGCGGCAGTGGAGGAACCTGTAGGCCCGCCGCCCAACTGGGCCGTGCAACCGGGCGGCAGCATCGGCTTTTCGGTCGGCAACAGCGGCGAGACGATCAGCGGCAACTTTGCCAAATGGACCGCGAAGATCGTGATGAACCCCGACCATCCCGACAGCGCCGACATCCGCGTGGAGATCGACCTTGCCAGCGCCAGCGTCGGCGACAGCTACAAGGACGGGATGCTGGCCGGGGATGAATTTTTCGGCGTCGCGGCTCATCCCAAGGCGGTCTTCACCGCCAAGGGCGCGGAAAAGACCGGCGCGAACGGCTATCGCGCTTCGGGCACGCTCAGCCTCAAGGGCGTGAGCAAGCCGCAGAGCATCCGCTTCACCCTGTCCGGCAAGGGCAAGGCACGGAAGGTTGCCGGTTCCGCCACCATCACCCGCGCGTCCTTTGGCGTCGGCAATGGCGACAGCAGCACCGGGCTGGACCCCAAGGTGACCGTGCACTTCGGTTTCAGTGCCAAAGCGGAATAAGCGACGGATAGATTTGCAGTAAGAGTTCTGCCAAACCGGGTTGATGGACCGCATATCATCGCCAGCAACGCGGATAGAAGACGGGGTTTTCCTGGGCTTCGTCCTGATCGTTTCCATCGCCTTCGCCATGGTGATCGAACCGTTCTTCGCCGCGATCCTGTGGGGCGTGATCGCCGCCATATTGTTCGCGCCGGTCAACCAGGCGCTGTTGCAGGCGATGCCCCGGCGACGCAACAGCGCTGCGGGACTGACCCTGCTGCTGATCGTCGGGCTGGTGATCGTGCCGGCCATCATCCTGTCCATCGCGTTGGTGCAGGAAGCGACGCTCTTCTACGGGCGGGTGGAGTCCGGCCAGATCAATATTCCAAAGATGTTCGAGCAGTTTCAGGCAAGCCTCCCCAGTTGGGCATCGGCATTTCTGGCGCGTCTGGGCATCACCAATTTCGATGCCGTGCGGGAAATGCTGGGTTCCGGCATCGCGTCCAGCTTCCGCACGCTCGCCACGCAGGCGCTTGCCATCGGCCAAAGCGCGTTCAGCTTCCTGGTGGCGCTTTCGGTCATGCTGTACCTGACCTTTTTCCTGTTGCGGGACGGGGCGCTGCTGGCCGCACGGTTCGACGCGGCGGCGCCAATGCGCACTACCTATCGCCGCGCGCTGATGCAGCAATTCGTCGTCGTCACCCGCGCGACCATCAAGGGCAGCATCATCGTCGCCATCGTGCAGGGGTTGATCGGCGGCGTGGTGTTCTGGGCACTAGGGTTGCCGGGGGCGCTGCTGTGGGGCGTGCTGATGGGCGCCTTCTCGCTGATCCCGGCGGTGGGGACCGGGCTGGTCTGGGTGCCGGTGGCGATCTATCTGTTCGTCACGGGCGCTGTGGTGAAGGGGCTGATCCTTGCCTTTTGCGGGATGTTCGTGATCGGCATGGTGGATAATATCCTGCGCCCGGTTCTGGTCGGGCGGGATACGCGGATTCCCGATTATGTGGTGCTGATCACGACGCTGGGCGGGATCGACCTGTTCGGGTTCAACGGCATCGTCATCGGGCCGGTGATCGCGGCGCTGTTCATCGCGACGTGGAACATCGTCACGCGGATGCGGAGCGGGGTCGATGGACTGGAAGGGCCGCTGACGGAGGAGCCGGGGCAGGCCTGACGCGGCTTACAGCTCCTCCAGCACCGCGCTGGCTTCCATCCAGGCTTCTTCCGCCGTTTCCAGCTTCTTCTCAACATCGGCGCGCTTGACCATGAGCTGCGTCATGGTCATTTTCGCCTCCGCGCCGGAGGCGGATTTGGGATCGAACAGCGCCTGGTCGATACGGCTGCGCTCGGCAGCGAGCGTCGCCATTTCCTTTTCGGCCTTGCTGACGGCATTCTTCGCCGCCTTCTGCTTTTCGCGCCATTCGGCGGCGTTGCGCTTTTCCGCCTTGCGATCGACCTTTGGCGCGTCGCCGCCGCTGCCATTTCCGTCGGCTTTGCGCAGGATGATGTCGGTATAATCCTCCAGACTGCCGTCAAAGGGCTGGGCCGTGCCGCCGTCGACCAGCACCAGCCGGTCGGCCACCAACTCGATCATATGGCGGTCGTGGGAGACGATGACCACCGCGCCCGAATATTCGTTCAGCGCCTGCACCAGCGCCTCGCGGCTGTCGACGTCGAGGTGGTTGGTCGGTTCGTCAAGGATGAGGAGATGCGGTGCGTCGCGGGTGATCAGCGCCAGCGCCAGCCGCGCCCTTTCCCCGCCCGACATGGAGCCGACCTTCTGCGTCGCGCGCTCGCCCGAGAAGCCGAAGCGGCCAAGCTGCGCGCGCACGGCGGCGGGGGTCGCGCCCTTCATCACGCGGCTCATATGTTCGAGCGGCGTGTCGGCAACGTCCAGTTCCTCCACCTGATATTGGGTGAAATAGCCGACATTCATTTTGGCCGAGGCGTTCATCGCGCCTTCCATCGGCTTCAGCTGCGCGGCGATCAGGCGGGCGAGCGTGGTCTTACCATTGCCGTTGCGGCCCAGCAGCGCCAGCCGGTCGTCAGGATCGATGCGCAGGTTGACGCGCTTCAGGACGGGCGTGTCGTTATAGCCGACCGCCGCCATGTCCATGGTGATCAGCGGCGGGCGCAGTTCGGGCGGGCTGGGGAAGCCGAAATGCAGCGTCGGGTCCTCAATGGCCGCCGCGATGGGCTGCATCTTCGCCAACGCCTTGGCGCGGGACTGGGCCTGTTTCGCGGTCGAGGCACGGGCCGAATTGCGGGCGACATAGTCCTGAAGCTTTTCGCGTTCCGCCTGTTGCTTGGCGCGGGCGGCTTCCTGCTGGGCGAGGCGTTCGGCGCGCTGGCGTTCGAAGGCGTCGTAACCACCGGGATAGAGGGTGATCTTCCCCCCTTCCAGATGGAGGATATAGTCGACCACATTGTTGAGCAGGTCGCGTTCGTGGCTGATGACGACCACCGTGCCGCGATAGCTTTTGAGGAAATTCTCCAGCCACAGCGTCGCTTCAAGGTCGAGGTGGTTCGACGGTTCGTCGAGCAACAGCAGTTCGGGGTTGGAGAAGAGCAGCGCGGCGAGCGCCACGCGCATCTTCCAGCCGCCCGAATAGCTGTCCAGCGGACGCCCCTGCATCTCTTCATCGAAGCCGAGGCCGACAAGAATGCGCGCGGCTCTGGCAGGCGCGGTATAGGCGTCGATGGCGTTCAGGCGTTCATAGATATGGCCGAGGCGGTCGGGGTCTTCGGTATGTTCCGCCTCCGCCGTCAGCGCGGCGCGTTCCTTGTCCGCAGCCAGCACCGTGTCGAACGGGGTCGCGGTGCCGGAGGGCGCCTCCTGCGCGATATAGCCAAGACGGGTGTCGCGCGGCATTTCGCAGCCGCCCTCATCCGGGTCGAGTTGACCGATCATCACCTTCATCAGCGTCGACTTGCCCGCGCCGTTGCGGCCGATCAGGCCCACGCGGCTGCGCGGCGGCAGCGAAGCGCTGGCGCGGTCGAGGATGGTGCGGCCGCCGAGGCGCACGGTGATACCGTTCAAGTTAAGCATGGAGGGGCCTTTAAGCAGGATGGCGGGAGATGCCAAGCTTTGGCCTTTTTAGTTGTTCCCGCGGAGGCGGGAACCCATCTCCTGCCGTCGCGCCGGAGGATAGGGTGGGAGGTGTATCCCCGCCTGCGCGGGGATGATGATTTATTTAGCGGGCATAGTGCCTTGCTCCGCCGCATAAAGGGTGAACTGGCTGTGGAGGCCGCCATTGGACGACTGCCCCAGCCACAGGTCGAACAGGCCCGGTTCCGCGATGATCCTGCTCCCCGCCCCGACAAATTGCAGATCGGTGCGGGAGAGGGAGAAGCGGACCGTCCTGCTTTCGCCGGGTCCAAGGGTGACGCGCTCGATTCGTTTCAGTTCCCGGATCGGGCGGGTACGGCTCGCCACGCGGTCGCGCATGTAGAGTTGCACCACTTCGCTGCCCCTGCGCGAGCCCTTGTTGGTGAGACGGGCAGTGATTTCAATGGCGCGGTCCCAGCGGAGCGCCGTGTCGGACAGCTTCAGATTCTCCAGCACGAAATCGCTGTAGCTCAGGCCATGGCCGAAGGGGAAACGGGCGCTGTTGTCGGTGGTGGCATAGCGCGACCGATATTCGGTGCGATTGTCGATCACCGGGCGGCCGGTCGATTTGCGGTCGTAGAAGAACGGCTCCTGCCCCGATTCCCAGGGGAAGCTGACCGGAAGCTTGGCGGAGGGGTTTTCCTTGCCGAACAGGATGTCGGCAATGGCATGGCCGGATTCGGAGCCGAGGAACCATGTGGCGAGAATCGCCTGCGCGTTCGCGACGCCATCGTGGAGCGCCAGCGCGCGACCGTGGCGGAGCAGGACGATCATGGGCTTGCCCGTGGCCGCGACGGCGTCGGCCAGCGCCTGCTGCGCCGGGGGGATTTCAATGGCGGTACGGGACTGGGCCTCGCCAGACATGTCCTGCGATTCGCCGATGGCGAGGATGACCAGATCGGCGGCTCTGGCGGCTTCCACGGCCTTGGCGATGCCGCCTTCGATCGGGCCGAGAATGTCACAGCCCTGTGCGATGGAGAGTTTCGCCGGATCGGGCATGGCAGCGCGCAGGCCGGAGGCGATGTCGACGCCCTTGCCCTTGTCACCGTAAAAGGCCCAGGGGCCGTAGACATTCGCCCTGTCCTCCCCAAAGGGGCCGATAAGGGCGATGCTCTGGCCCCTGGCGGGATCGAGGGGGAGGATGCCGTTGTTCTGGAGCAGCACGATAGAGCGCGCACCGGCTTCGCGGGCCAGCGCGCGATGGGTTGGAGTGAAGATGCGGGTCTTTTCCGCTTCCTCATTGAGCGACCGCCAGGGGTTTTCGAACAGGCCGATGGCAGTCTTGACGTAAAGGATGCGGCGGACGGCGACGTCGACCGTCTCCATCGGCACCGCGCCGCTTTTCACCAGATCGGGGATGTGGCGGATGTAGAGGCCGCTCTGCATCGACATGTCCACGCCGGCGAGGATGGCGAGGCGGGTGGCGTCGCGCTCATCCTCGGCATAGCCATGGGCGATCAGTTCCTCATCGGCGGTGTAGTCGGAAAAGACGAAGCCGCGAAACTTCATCTCGCCGCGCAGCGTGTCGGTGAGCAGGTCGCGATCGGCGGTGGCGGGCACGCCGTTGATCTCGCTGAAGGCGGCCATGGTGGTCAGCGCCCCCGCCGCGAAGGCCGAACCGAAGGGCGGCAGATGGGTTTCACGCAGGGTTTCGTCGCTAATGTCGACGCTGCCATATTCGAGGCCGCCAGCGACGGCGCCATAGGCCGCAAAATGCTTGGGACAGGCGAGTAAGGAGTCGTCGCGGCGCAGGTCGCGCCCTTGGAAGCCGCGCACGCGGGCGGCAGCGAAGAGACTGCCGAGGATGACGTCCTCCCCTGCCCCCTCGACCACACGGCCCCAGCGCTGGTCGCGGGCGACGTCGACCATGGGGGCGAAGGTCAGATGGAGGCCAGCCGCCGTGGCTTCCACCGCCATGGCGCGGGCGGTGCGTTCGGCCAGCGCGGGATCGAAGCTGGCCGATTCGCCCAGCGTCACCGGGAAGATGGTCTTGAGGCCATGGATGACATCGCCCGCAAACAGCAGGGGGATGCCGAGGCGGCTTTGCTTGAGCGCGATCTCTTGTGCGCGGCGGGCACCCGCCACGCCGATGCCGTTGAACAGACATCCGACCCGGCCTTTGCGAATCTCGTCAGCCAGATCCTTTTCATTCTGGATGCCGACCTGCGGATTGGGTGGATTATAGGGACGGAAGCTGTCGGCCAGGCAGGTCATCTGGCCCGCCTTTTCCTCGATCGTCATGCGTGCGATCAGTTCGTCCACGCGCTCCACCTCGTTCGCGGCCAGGGCACGGCGGGGAAATGGAAGGGTCAGGAAGCCCCCAAGGGCGGCAGTCAGGACAGCGCGACGGTCGATGATCATCTGAAGAGCGTAACAGAAACCGGATGAATAGGAGTTAGCCGGTTATCGCGCGAAGGAAAGGCTCTGCCGCACCGCAAACGACAGGCCGAACCTTATCTGGGGGTGAATAGCCGGATTGTCAGCGGGCAGGAGGATAGCGGCATGGAACGCACTTTGACCGCTCCCTTTGAGGAGATCAGGATTTTACTTTATCAGCAACAAGTCAATGGCGCGTAATTTTACCTAAATCCGGCACAAATCATTACAACTAAAGATATACACCTTAGGATATTTTCTGACAAACCGGCGTCTTAAGGAAATTTCCAACCGAGAATGGAAAAATCCATTTCCTCTCTATTTATTACGGCGAAATACAGCTGGAGAAATATCCTGAATTCCTGACATGAATTTGTGGCATTTCGGAATTTTCTAATGTAGGTAAAGAAAACGGTCGTGACCATAAGGCCGAAAGCAAAGGGGGGGGCGTATGATTGATGCAACGCTGCAGCGCGCCGTTCGCGGCTTTTTCCTCAGTGTGGCGCTCTCGACCATCCTCTGGATCGCCATCGCCATCCCGATCGTTCAACTCGCCCATTAAAGTCACGGCGCGCACCTATAGTTCAGGTCGTACCGAAAGCTGGCTGCGGTTTGGCAACCGCGCCTTTGCGGCGCGTTCGCACCAGATCCAGCACCGGCTGTTCGACAAAATGCCAGGACAGCGCTGCCAGCGGCAGGGTGCAGACAAAGCTGGCCAGCGCCAGCAACAGGTAATTGTCGGTCCGCAACAATCCCGCCAGCAAAACCATGACGGGGAAGGCATAGATATACATGCCATAGCTATAGTCGGGCCAACGCCCCGAAACGGCGCCATGGCGCGCTGACAGAAAGCCGCAACACAGCACCGCATAGCCCACGAACAGCGTCTGGACATGGAAATTGACGTTCCAGCGATAAGCCGCGACATTGGCAAGGCCGAGCAAGGCCAACACCAGCCATGACAGTTTGATGCGGTCGCGCAGGATTTCAGCCACGACACCGGCGGCAAACAGCGTCCACAGACGATCCGCGTTTTCCACCCAATAGGTGCCGCCTTTGCCGCCCAGCGAATGGACAAGCCCGGCAATGGCCGGAACATGAACAATCAGCGCGACGATCAGCGTCACGGGCGCCACGATGGTGAGCACTAGCCGGGGCCTGGACAGCCCGGTCAGGCCCAGCACCGCCAGCGCAAGATAGCAGAGAAATTCCCAGCGCAGCGTCCACAGAGATCCATTGACGACGCAGGGCGCGTCGCCGCACGGGATGCCGGTCAGGCTGTAATGACCACCCTGAAGCGTCAGATTATAGGCGGCGAAGCGCGCCGTCTCTCCGCCGAAATAGGTCGGGAGCGGCGCGGTGGTGAATAACGCTCCGACGGCCACCGTCAAAAGGACAGACACGCACAGCGCCGGCATCATCCGGGCAAGACGCGACACCATGAAGCGGCGCACATGGGCCCGCCGCCGCAGGCTGCCGTAAACGAGAAAGCCGCTCAGGAAGAAGAAGCCGTCCACAGCATAGACGGACAAGGGCGCGCCGAGCCAATCGCTGAGCGGGTCCTTCCCCATGACGTGATGCACCTGCCAATAGCAATGGGTCAGGATGACGGCGGAGGCCAGAACAAGACGAACCAGCGTCAGATTGTTCCGCTCCGGTTTCAATAGTTCGTCGTCGATCGTCATGAATTCCGCCGCCCTTTAATTCGCACCCAACGGGTTTTTCACTGCCACGAAAAGGAATGATTAGAAACACTTTAACTTTCCGCCTATTAGAACGGCACTCTCAACAGAATCAGCAGCAGGTAAACCGGTTTGCAGGACGACACGCATCACGCGCTGCGCGAGTTGACGGCGGGTAGCAGAAGCACGCTGGCGGGACTGTTGTTCCTTACCGGCGTGCAGGCGCTTTTCCCGATCATCCTTGCCATTTACTGCATTCTGGTTTTCGACGTGGCGATGGTGGCGCGCAGCGGCGAAAGCCTGTTGGGCATCGTTCTGCTGATGCTGGTCGCGCTGGCCTTCACGACCGGCCTTGCGCTGCTGCGGTCGCGAATCATGCTTCAGTTCGCCAATGCCGTCGACATCCGGCTAGGCGCGGCCACGGCGGCGATGCGCGGCCGGCTCGCCTTTTCCGACGGCAGCCGTGCCCAGGACATGCAGATCGGCCATGCGCAGGACAGCGTGCGCGCCGCGATCAGCGGTCCGGGCGCGCTGGCAGCATTGGACCTGGCCGCCTTTCCCCTATTCCTGATCATATTGTTCCTCTTCAGCGGCTGGCTGGCTCTGGCGCTGGCGATTGCCGGGCTGATCGGCGGCGCGTTCCTGCTGTCCGGCTGGCGGCGCGCGCGATCGCTTGTGTCCGCCATGCTCCCGGCACTGACGGAGCGCCATCTTCTGACCGAGAATTATCGCCGCCATCATGGCCTGGTCCGCGCGCTGGGCATGCGCCCGACCATGGTGATGGAACGGCGCAAGGCCGAACGCCGTGTGGCCATTCCCGCCTGGACTCTGGACCGGCTGGCCACGACCCAGGGTGTCGTCAGCACCATGCTGATCAATAGTCTGTTCGCGGCACTGATCGCGATCGGCGCCGTGCTGGCGGTGTTCGACCGGGCCAGTCTGGGCATCGTCATCGCTGCGGCGCTGCTGGGGTGGAAGGCCATGGCACCCTTTGCATCGGTCGCCAACAGCCTGCCGGGACTGGCACTGGGCTGGCAGTCATTGCGCAATCTGGGCCAGTTGCTGGCTGCGGCGCCCGCCCAGCCGGACAGGCTGCCACTCCCCGCGCCGACATCCAGCCTGCGGGCCGAACAGATCGCCGTGGCGGCCCCCGGCACCCGGACGGTTCTGCTGCGCGACGTGAGTTTCACCCTCACGCAGGGAACGGTGTTGGGAATTATCGGCATGGCCGGTTCCGGCAAATCCTCCCTGCTCAAGGTGCTGGCGGGGATATGGCCAACGCTGGCCGGCACGGTGCGGCTGGACGATGCGGCGATCGACCAGTGGCAGGACGACATGTTGGCGCGCCATGTCGGCTATATGCCGCAGACCATCGACCTGTTCGACGGCACGATTGCCGACAATATCGCGCACTTCACCGCCAATGCCCAGCCCGACGACATCATAGAGGCAGCAACGGCGGCGGGCATCCATGACATGATCGTGCGAATGCCCGAAGGTTATCTGACGCAGGTGGGCGAGGAAGGGTGCAGGCTGTCCGTCGCCGAGCGGCAGCGGATCGCGCTGGCAAGGGCCTTGTACGGCAAACCCTTCCTGCTGCTGCTGGACGAACCGGCGACCCATCTCGACGGGCGGGGGCAACAGGCGCTGAGCGAAGCCGTGACCAAGGCGCGGGCGCGGGGCGCCATCTGCATCATCGTCGGCAACGCATCGGCCACCGTCGATGCGGCGGATTATATATTGGTGCTGCGTGACGGCGCGGTACAGGATTTCGGGCCGAAACAGGATGTGCGGCAACGCCTGCTGGACGCGCGCAAGCCCGGCAGAACGGAAAAGACCGGGACGCCCACGGCGGACGGGCAGGAGCAGTGAGATGAATTACCAGTTGCCCAGCACCTTCGTCGCGGATGACGAGACGGAATTGTTCGCCCATCCCGAGCTTGCCCTGCGCCGCAGCGTCCGCATCAGCCTGATCGCGGTCGCCGCGCTGTTCCTGTGCCTGTTCCTGCTGGCGGCGGTCATCCAGACGCGCGGTGCGGTGATCGGTCAGGGCGAGGTGACGGTCGAGAGTCGCGTCAAGCAGATCGCCCATCCCAATGGCGGCGTCATCGCGGAAATGTTCGTCAAGGAAGGCGACCGGGTGCAGAAGGGGCAGAAGCTGATGCGGCTGGACAGCACCGTGTCAGCCACCAGCGCGGCCCGAATGGGCGACAGTGTCGACCAGTTGCTCGCCTCGCGCGTGCGCCTGATGGCCGAGCGCGACGGCCTCACCACGCTGGGCTTCCCGGCCGAAATGACGCGCAACCCCACGCCCGCCGCCCGGCTGGCGATGGCGCAGGAAGCGCAATTGTTCGAAGCCCGCCGGCGCGCCCGTGCCGGGGAACAGGCGCAATATGCCGAACGCATCAGGCAGGCGGGAGAAGAAATCCGCGCCTTGCAGGCGCAGGCTGCCGCAGCCACCAAGCAGTCGCGGCTCATCGCCCCGGAGCGGGAGGGCGTGAAGTCGCTCTACGAACGCAAGCTGGTCACCATTTCGCGCCTCAACCAGCTGGAGCGCACCGCGGCGGATCTGGAAGGCACGGAAGCCTCACTGGGCGCGCAGATCGCACAGAGCCGGGCGCGAATCGCGGAATTGCGACAACAGTCCATTCAAGCGGATCAGACGGCACGGGCCGAGGCGGGCAATCTGCTGGCCGATGTGCAATCGCGGCTCAACGACCAGGAAATCCGGTCCGTGACCGCCGGCGACAGCTATGACCGCAGCCTGCTGCGCGCGCCCTATGCCGGGATCGTCGACAAGCTGAGCTATTCGACCGTGGGCGGCGTGGTGCCGCCGATGCAGACGATCATGCAGATCGTTCCCGATTCCGACCGGCTGACCATCGAAATCCACATCAGCCCCTATGACATCGACCAGTTGCATCTGGGGCAGAAGGCCGTGGCCCGCTTCACCGCCTTCAACCTCCAGTCCACGCCCGAACTCACCGGAACGGTGGCGCGGATCGCCCCCGAACGGACAGTCGACGACCGGACCGGCAACAGCTTCTACAAGGCGGAAGTGGAGATTGACGAACAGCAGCTCCGTCGGCTGGGGGCTTTGCAACTCAAACCCGGAATGCCGGTCGAATGCTTCGTCCAGACGGAGAAACGGTCGCTGCTTTCCTATATAACCAAGCCGCTTCGTGACCAGTTCAACCGGGCGTTCCGGGAAAATTGATGCTTATGTTGTATTACGGACGATATAACTCCTTGCCTGACTAGACGATTTTCAGCAACATGCTGCGATTGCGAAGGTAGAATATTAACGGGGACCGTCGCTTTTGGGGGCAAGTCATGTCTGTTCTGGAACATATTAAGGAAATCGTCGGCAAGCAGATCGGTCGCGATCCTGCGTCTCTCGATGAAACGACCGATCTGGCCGAGGCGGGCTATGAATCGCTGGACGTGATCGAAACGGTGTTCGCCATCGAGGAAGAATTCGGCATCGACGTGCCCTTCAACGCCAATGTCGGGGATTCGATTCAGTTGCGGACGGTGGGCGATATCGTCACCGTCGTCGAAGACGCGCTGGCGAAACGCCAGGGCGCATGAAACGGGTCGCCGTTACCGGACTCGGCGCGATCACCCCCGTGGGCAAGACCGTGCCGGAAAGCTGGCGCGCCGTCGCCGCGGGGGAGAGCGGCATCGGGCCGATCGAGATCGAGCGAGGCCATCTCGTCACCTGCCCCATCGCGGCGCAGGTGAAGGATTATGATCCCGCCGACCATTTTCCCGCCCGGCAATTGGCGATGCTCGACCGTGTTTCGCAATTCGCGGTCATCACCGCGCGCGAGGCGCTGGCGCACAGCGGCATCGACCGGGACGATCCCGCCCTGCGCCAGGCGCCGACGATCATCGGCGTCGGAGTCGGCGGCATGCAGACGCTGGATGACAATTTCGCCCGGCTCTATGGAGAGGGCAAGCCCAGGGTGCATCCCTTTTCCGTGCCCAAATTAATGACGAACGCCCCCGCCAGCCAAATCACCATGGATCTGGGCCTGCGCGGCATGGCACTGGCGGTCGCCAGCGCCTGCGCGTCGGGTGCCCATGCGCTGGGTCTGGCGTTCAGAATGGTGCGGTCGGGCGAAGCGAAGATCGCCGTCGCGGGCGGGGCGGAGGCCTGCATCACCGCGGGCACGATGATCGGGTGGGAAGCGCTGCGCGTGCTGTCCGACGACACGTGCCGCCCCTTTTCCCGTAACCGTTCGGGTCTGGTGATCGGCGAAGGCGCGGCGACGCTGATCCTCGAAGAATGGGACCATGCCCAGGCGCGGGGCGCGACCATATTGGCCGAACTGACGGGTTTCGGCGCAAATGCCGATGCCGCCGACCTGACCTCTCCCAATGCGGAGAGCACAATGGAGGCCATGCGGGCCGCACTGGCGGACGCGCGCCTCACCCCCGCCGACATCGGCTATATCAATGCCCACGGCACCGGGACCGCGATGAACGACGAGGTGGAAAGCGCCGTCATAAGGGCCGTGTTCGATGGCGCTCCGCTGCCGCTCGTGTCGTCGGTGAAGGCGGTGCTGGGGCACAGTCTGGGCGCCGCTGGCGCGCTGGAAGCAGTGATGACGGTCAAGGCGCTACAGGAACAATTGGTGCCCCCGACCGCGAATTGCACGGAACCGGACCCCGCGCTGGGGCTGGATTTCGTGGCCGATGGTGCGCGCCGGACGACCGTTCGCCATGCCCTGTCCAACAGCTTCGCCTTTGGCGGGTTGAACGCGGTGCTGGCATTTTCGGCGGCCGGATCGCGGGGCTGATCGCCGATCATGACACTCGACGCCCGAGCCGATGCCGCACGCGGCTATATCTTGCTGGGCGTTTTTCACCTGCATATCCTGTTCGCGCTGCTGAAAGTGGCGCCCGATCCTTCAGCCTTTTCCGCATCGCTGCTTCAGATCAAGATGCTGGCGGGGCATGTTTCGGCCTTTTTCTTCCTGGGTGGCATGGGGGCCAGGGGCCTGAAGCGGCGAACGGTCGAGTCCGTCGCGATGCAGTCGATCATGCTGCTTCTGCTGGCGGTGCTGTCGCATGTCGGCGGCTTCGTCTTGAATGCGCTGATCTATGGGCCGCCCGCGACGCTGCACGACCTGCTGCGCACGCTGGTCCGGCCAATCCTGCACGGCACCGGCTATTCGACATTCGTCGCCTGGTTCTTCGTCGTACTCGCGGTCATACGCCCCCTCGTCTATCTGTTCGAACGGAGCAGGATCGGCTTTGCGGCGGCAGCGGCGGTGATCGCCATCGTGATCGCCTATGGGGAAAGCCGCCACTGGCCCTATAATCTCTACGAATGGCGCAACTGGCCGTTTGCCGCCCTGTTCTTCCTGATGGGCATGCGCATATCGCGGTCATGGCACGTGCCCGCAATAATGGGTGCGGGCGGACTGTTGCTGTCGCTGGCAGCGGCGTGGTTCAATGGACCGGACATCTGGCGCAGCGGACTGTGCTGGACGTGCAATCTGGACTTCCTGCCCTTTCCCATGGTGGGCACAGCGGGGTTCATCCCGCTGGTCCTGTTGCAGGAGGCTGGGTTCTTGCTGTTCCTTCTCTGGGTGGCCCAGCTCGAACGGCCGGCCTGGCCCCGGCGCATTGCTGGCTGGTTCGGCCGCTATTCGCTGCATTTCCTGCTGCTGCACGGATGGGTCATCACCGCCTGTTATCCTCTGTTGATCGACGCGCTGGCGAATCAGGAGAAGAAGCTGCTGCTTATGCTGGTCCTGCTGCTCAATGCGCCGGTCCATGCGCTGCTATTCCTTTTGCTGCGCCCGCTGCTCAACCGGGCCATCGCCCTGTGCTTCAACCTCAGCAGGGGGCTGGTGGCACTGCCCCCGACACTGCGCCCTTCAGTCCGGATGCGCATCCCGGCCCCCTGAGGGCGCCCTGCGCGGCGGCGCGGAACGCATCGCCAAGCGGGGTCAGCCGGCCATCGCGGGTCAGCAGCGCCGATCCCAGGTCCAGATTGTCCAGCCCGGCATAGGCGCCGAACCAGGCATGGCGTTCCACAAAGTCGAGATCGTCCATCATCTGCACCGCGCCTTCGAAAAAGGCCTGCTGCTGGGCAGCGGAAAAGCGATCCGGCCTGTTCCAGTCCGCCAGCGCCCATTCCGTGACCCAGACGGGGCGGCCATATTGGGCATGGACCTGCTCCAGAAAGCGTTTGAACAGGCCGATGTCCGGGTCCTGCGTATAATAATGGACTGCGATGAAATCGACGCGATAATCCCGCCGCTCCGCCTCCGCCATGAAACGCCCCAGCCATGATTGCTCGCCCAGCGTCTGTTCGCGCGATGTGGCGGGGGACGACAGGCGGGTGGCGGCCGCCATCAGGCGCGGCCATTGCGCCAGGGCCTCCTCCACCGTCATGGCGGCCTGTTTCGGTTCGTCCGGCTCGTTGAACGCCAGCATGACGGCATAGGTTTGTCCGGCCCGGTCCTGCATGCCCCAATGCATCGGCACGAAACGCGGATCCGATTTGGGTTCCCGCTTTGTCCAGCTATAGAACCAGTGAGCGCCGAGCCTGTCGATATCGCGGATCATCCGTGCATCACCGTGGAGCGGCCAGGTGCCGACACCGATCTTTTCGGGCTGCTCGATCCTGTCGGGCCGCGCCCCTTCCCGCGCAACGGCAGATAAAGGAGCGGAACACAGGCCCCAAAGCATGACAACCGAAAAAAACCGGCGCACAGCCCCAATTCGATACTGTCTATACTCAATATTCATGATCATTGTCATAGTCATGCCTATGGCAATAGTTGCGACTGGCGTGCTTTTGCTGCATTGAACAAAAAATCCCGTCGAACGGGACAGGGGCAATAACGGTCAGGCTATCGTGTCATATCTTCCTGCACAATCCTTGCCGGGCCTGTCCGGCGTGCAAGGTGTCAAGCATATCGATCTCGACAGGGCGGACGCCGCCCCGTTTGCCGCGGCAAGCGAAGCCATGACCGTTTTCTGGCGTTCCGGCTATGCGGTGGGCCATGTTCTGCGGCTGGACGACGGCCGGGAAAAACGCGTGGAGACCGGCACCCCGCCCGCACGCCCCGCTTCCCTGCCGCCGCTGAGCGTCAGCGTGGTGATCTGCACCCGCGACCGGCCGGAAGAGCTGAAGCGCTGCCTCGCTTCGCTTCCGCAACAAAGCGTCACGCCCAGCGAAATCGTGGTCGTCGACAATGCCTCGCGCGACGGGCGCACCCGCGAAGTCGCGCTGGAGGCAGGCGTCGTCTATGTGCGGGAGGACCGGCCGGGGCTGGATTTCGCCCGCAACACCGGCGCCATGCGCGCCACCGCCGATATCATCGCCTATACGGACGACGATGTGCTGTTGCACCCGCAATGGCTGGAGCATCTGCTGGCCGCCTTCGACGAGCCGTCCATCGGCGCGGTGACCGGGCTGGTGCTGCCGGGCGAGCTGGAAACGGCGGCGCAACGCCATTTCGAAAGCTTCTGGAGTTTCGGCCAGGGCTATGACCGGATCGATTTTCGCGCCGCCGATTTTGCGGCGACCTCCGCCCAGGCCGTCTTTCCCGCGTGGAAGGTCGGCGCGGGGGCCAGCATGGCCTTCCGCCGCGATGTTTTCGACAGGGTCGGCCTGTTCGACGAGCGGCTGGATGTCGGACAGGCGGGCTGTTCGGGCGATTCGGAATATTGGTACCGCCTGCTCGCGGCGGGGATCGATTGCCGTTACGAACCCACAGCCATCGCCTTCCACTTCCATCGCCGGGCGATGGAAGGGCTGTCTCACCAGATCTATTCCTACATGCGGGGTCATGCGGCGGCGCTGATGGTGCAGAACGAACGCACCGGGCTGCGCTGCAACCTTCGGCAAGCATTGTGGTGGATGCCGCGCTGGTATGCGGGGCGGATATGGCGGCGGCTGTGGCAGGGCCGAACCATCGAGGATCGCTTTCTGAAGCAGGAAGTCACCGGCTATTTCGCAGGCCTCCTATTCTACTGGCGGCAGAAGCGCCCCCATGGCTGAGGCGCCATGCGTTTCGGTCATCATGCCGGCCTATAATGCGGAAGCGACGATCGAGGCGGCACTGGACAGCCTTGCCGCCCAGAGCTTCACCGATTGGGAAGCGTTGATCGTCGATGACGGATCGACCGACGCGACAGCCGCCATCGTGGCCCGACGCGCTGCGCAGGACAGCCGTTTCCGGTTGGTGCAGGGCACGCGCGAAGGCGCGGCGGCGGCGCGGAATCGCGGGATCGCGCTGGCCGCTGGCCAGTGGATGAGTTTTCTGGATTCGGACGACTGGATCGATCCCGGCTTCATGGCGACGATGCTGGCCGCGCTGGATGCAGCGCCGGACTATCGCGTCGCCTATTGCGGCTATCAGCGGGTCATGCCCGATGGGACGATGACGGCCAGCACGGTCGATCCACGGGTGCAGGATGCGCCCTTCCACATATTTGCCCGGACCTGCGCGGTCACGATCAATTGCCTGATGATCGACCGGCAGATGGTCGTGGACGCAGGCGGTTTCGACACGAGCCTGCCGACGTGCGAGGATTGGGATCTGTGGCAACGCCTCTCCCGCGCGGGCACGCAATGGCTGATGGTGGACAAGCCCTTTGCCTATTACCGCGCCTCCACCGGATCGCTGACCCGCGCCAGCCGCCAGATGCTGGAGGATGGACGGAAGGTGGTGTTCCGCGCCTTCGGACCCGATCCGCGCGTGCGCCATCCCCTGCCCCACCATGCCGCCGGGCTGGACGACGCCAACGGCCTTTCGCCGGAAGAGGCCTATGCTTGGTTCGCCCTGTGGAACATGGTGGTCGCGCTGATCGGTGGGGACGATCTGGTCCTCGACCGGGAGGTTCTGGCCGCTCTCGGCTGCGGCCCCGACCGGGCGGAGGCGCTTGCCGACACGATCATCGAGGCACTGTCGGTCAGCCTGCGAACCGTGCCGTCGCGGCTTGCCGCGCTTTGGCCCGATTATGGGGAAGCGTTGGACCGGCTGTTCCTTGAAATGGGACAGGCCTGGGCCGATCCCGTCGCGGAACGCCGGATGCGCTATGCGCTGGACCGCAAGCTGCTTTGTCATGACGATCTGTCGGCGCCGCGTCCGCTGGGCCTGACATTGGGGCTGCGCATGGCGGCCGATGCGCCGACGGTCACGGAAACGGTCGGCCCGCAGGATCGGCTCTACGCCTATGTCATGGAGGGCGAAGAGGTCGCCGCCATTGCCGAACCGGCCATGCTGGGGCGGTTCGACCTGTTGGAATGGGTGGACCAGAGCCGCTTCCCCGATCCGACGCGCAAGGCCATCGGCGGCTTCATCGGCGCTCTTGCCGCACCGGCAGCCATTCGGCGCGCGGAAGGCCAGCACGGCGTGGACCGCTCGCAATTGGGATGGATGACGCGGATCGCGCGCAGGCTCAGCGCGGGCGATGACCGCCGGAGGGCATTGGCGGAAGGCGTGCATCTGGTGGATCACCTTCCCAACATGTATCCGCCCGGCGGCCATAATCACGCACTGGCTCTGCTGGCGGTGGAGGCCCGCGCCGAGGCCCTGATGGCGCCAAAGCCCGCACCGGCAGCGGCACCCCGACTGGAGCCGCCGGCCGAAGCGGCGCGCGACGGCGACCGGAAGGCTTTCTGGGACAGTTATTTCGCGACGGAAGACCCGTGGAATTATGGCTCGCCCTATGAGCAGGAGAAATATCGCCTGCAATTGTCCCTGTTGCCGGACCGTCCCGTGGCCAAGGCGCTGGAACTGGCCTGTGCGGAGGGGCGCTTCACCACCATGCTGGCGGCGAAGGTCGGCCATCTGACCGCCACCGATATCGCCGAGCCGGCCGTGATGCGCGCTCATGCACGGTGCAAGGGCAGGGACAATATCGATTTCGCCGTGCTCGACCTGTCCCGTGACCCGTTACCGCAAAACATGGACCTGATCGTCTGTTCCGAAGTCCTCTACTATCTGGATGATGTCGCTGAATTGCAGGCAGTGGTCGCGCGGCTGACGACGGCCTTGGCGCCGGGCGGCGTCATGATCACCGCCCATGCCCATATGATCGGCGACGACCGCAGCCGGACCGGCTTCGACTGGGCCAATCCCTTCGGCGTCAAGGTGATCGCGCAGGCTCTGGAGGATGTGCCCGGCCTGATCCTCGAACGGTCGATCCAGACCGAACTGTATCGCGTCGACCGCTTCCGCCGTGTTGCGGAGGAGGAAATATCCGCTTCGCCGGTGATCGAACGGTATCGGATAGAGGCGCCGCTGGACCCGGCGGTTGCGCGACGGGTCATATGGAACGGCGCGCCCACGCTGCGGGCCGAAGCCGTGGGGGAACGCCGGCCCGCCCTGCCGGTGCTGATGTACCATGCGGTCAGCGACGAAGGGCCGGATGCGCTACGGCGCTATCGCGTGACATGCAGGGATTTCCGCGACCAGATGCGCTGGTTGCGGTCGCATGGCTATCATGCGGTGACCGCCGATCATGTCCAATGGCACCTCGCCCATGACGAGCCCTTTGCCGGGCGGCCGGTCTGGATCACCTTCGATGACGGATTTCAGGATTTTGCCGATAACGCCTGGCCTGTCCTCCGGAGCCTCGACCTGACGGCGGAAGTGTTTCTGGTGACCGATCATGTCGGTGGCACGTCCCAATGGGACGCGCGGCACGGAACGCCCGCGCCGCTGATGGATGCCGCGACCATAGCGCGGCTGGCGCAGGAGGGGGTGTTCTTCGGCTCCCATCTCGCATCGCATCGGGCAGCAGACGGCCTGTCGAGCCGGGAACTGGCAGGCGAATTGCTGCGCTCGCGGGCAATGATCGAACGATGGATCGGCTGGGCGCCCCGCGCCGTCGCATCCCCCTTCGGCGCGACGGACGGCCGCTTCGGCAGGCTGGCCGAACAGTGCGGCTATGGTCTGGCGCTGGGCGGTGGCGTGGGCGCGGTGACGTTGGGCGACTGTCTCTTCGACCTCAGCCGGATGGAGATATGCGGCGACCGCACGGTCGCGGATTTCGCTGCAATGATGGAGGCTGTGCGATGACCGACGAGCGACTGGTGAGCATCGTCATCCCCGCCTACAACGCCCGGGCGACCATTGACGAAACACTGCGCAGTGTCCGCAGCCAGACCCATAGCGCGCTGGAGATCATCGTGGTGGACGACGGGTCGCGCGACGAGACGGCCGCCATCGTGCGGTCCCACGCCGCCGCCGACCCGCGCGTGCGGTTGATTGAAACGCAAAATGGCGGGGTCGCCGCCGCACGCAATCGTGGCTGGCAGGATGCCCGGTCGGACCTGATCGCCTTTGTCGACGCGGACGACCTGTGGGCGCCCGGCAAGATCGAGCGGCAATTGGAGGCGCTCGACGCGGCGGGTGCCGATTGCGGCCTGGTTTATTGTTGGTCAGCGAAGATCGACGTGCACAGCCATGTCACCGACAATCGCGACCGGCCGATGCGGGACGGCTGGGTTCTCGACCATCTGTTCCGGGGCAATTTCATCGGCAATGGCAGCGCGGCGCTGGTCCGGCGGCAAGCGCTGATCGATGCCCGGGGTTTCGAGAGCGGATTATGGCGCGCCGGAGCACAGGGGTGCGAGGACATATTGTTCTACGCCCGCGTCGCGGAACGGCATCGCTTCGCCGTGGTGCCGGATTATCTGGTCGGCTACCGCTATCTGCCCGACAATATGTCCAGCAACATGTGCCGCATGTTGCGGTCTTGGATGATGGTCGTCGATGAAATGGCGACACGCCACGGCGACAAACAGGCAATTCTCAAGGAAGGGCTGGCCAATTATGCGATCTGGCTGGCGCGCCGGGCCGTCTTCCTGCGCGATGCGCGGCAATTGACGGCGCTGGTCGCGATGCTGGCTCGGCCCCAGCCGCGCCTTGCCGCGCACATCCTGTTCCGTTCCGCGCCCAGTGCCGGCATGCAACTTGCGCGGGGGGCAGCAAGACGCCTGCGGCGGCGCCTGCGCGCCCTCCGCCACGGCCGTCGGCCGCAGCCGCCAGCCCAGCCCTATGTCTTCGCGATTGGCGATTGCGCGCCATGACGGACGAAGCGATCCCAGAAACGACGCAGGACGAGCGCGAACCGGGTGCGGCGCGCGCATCCCTGAACGACCTCCACCGGCTGCTGACGATGGTGGGCAAGCCGCGCTGGACCACGCCGACGCTCATCATATTGGGCCTGATTTCCTCGCTGGCCGAAACGGTGGGGATCACCCTGATCCTGCTGTTCCTCTACACCGCCAGCGGACAGGTCGCCGCGGCGGAAGGCGACGGGCTGGTCGGCCAGATCCTGCGCGACGCCGTCAACTGGTTCGGCAGTTCGACCGAGCTGGCACTGCTGATCCTGGTGATGATCGTCGCGCGCGGCATATTGGCGCTGGTCTATACGCGCATCAGTTCCGCCATCGGCGAACAAATCAGCGAGGCGGTGCGCAACCGCATTCACGAGCAATATCTGACCGTGTCCTACGCCTTTGTGCAGCAGCATGAACAGGCCGAACTGATGGAGGTGCTGGGCACCGAAAGCTGGACCATCGCCAGCGCCTATGCCGCCTTCACCCGGCTCATCATCAACAGTTGCTCGATATTGGTCTTCGTCCTTTTCCTGCTGGGCATGTCGGCGCCGATCACGCTGACGGCGATTGTCGGCACGCTCATCATCTCGACGGCGATGCGCTTCCTCTCCAGCCCGGCGCGGGCCCATGGCGGAGAGGCGAAGGCCGCGCACCGGAGCCTGGGCGAAAATATGCTCGTCACCTTGCAGGGAATGCGGACGATCCGCGCCTATGGGCAGGAACAGTTCCATCATGAACGGTTCATCCAGTCCTCGGCCGCCGCGCGGGAAAGCTCGCTGGCGATGCTGCGCCTGTCCGCCTGGATTCCGCCGCTGACGGAAATCGGCTACCTCGCCATATTGTGCACGATCATCGCGGCGGCGGGTTGGTGGCAGACCAGCTTCGCGGTGACATTGGGCGCGGTCGTGCTGCTCTACCGGCTGATGCCGCATGTCCGCGAACTGGAAACCAACATGCTGTACATCGCGCAGGTGCAGCCACAACTGCGCTCGGTACGGGCGATGATCCAGGATGAAGACAAGGAGTATCCGGTCGACGGTACGCTGCCCGTGAAAGATATTGCCGACAGCATCAGCTTTCACGATGTCGACTTCGCTTATGGCGAGGATCAGCACAAGGTACTGGACGCCGTGTCCTTTGCCATACCAGCGGGCAAGACCACCGCTCTGGTCGGCGCGAGCGGGGCGGGCAAGACCACCATCGTCAATCTGCTGCTGCGCCTCTATGCGCCTGTCGCCGGCGAGATCCGGGTCGATGGCGTCAGGCTGAACGAGTGCCGCCGCACGGAATGGCTGGGGATGTTGAGCGTTGCCGGACAGGATGTCGATTTGATCGAGGGCACGGTGGTCGACAATATCCGCATGGCGCGGGAGGACGCGTCGGAGGAGGATGTGATCGCCGCCGCCCGCAGCGCCGGGGTCGCCGAATTTGTCGAGAACCTGCCCTATGGCTTCGAGGAATGGGTGGGGCAGGAGGGGCTGCGTTTTTCCGGCGGGCAGCGCCAACGCATCGGCCTTGCCCGCGCCATATTGCGCCAGCCACGCTTCATGATCCTGGACGAGGCGATGAGCGCGCTGGACCGCGATCTGGAAAACAGGATTCGCCACGCCATCGACAGCCACATGGCAGGGCGGACGATGGTGATCATCACCCATCGGCTGGAAACCGTCAGGACGGTGGATCACATCGTCTGGATCGAGGACGGCAAGGTGCGGGCATCCGGCCCGCCTGCTCAACTGATGGCGCAATCGTCCCGTTTCGCCGCCATGCTGGGCGATCCTGATTCACTGGAAGTAATCGACTGAAGGTTCAGCGCATCCAGGGCGGCAGTCCGCGCGCGCCCCGCAAGGCAGCGGCCCAACCGGCGAGACCATAGCCCATCTGCCGCCAGGCGCCGCGACGACCGAAGCGCAGGAACAGGAACACAAAGGACAGGCCGACCGCTACCGGCAGGCGGGCGGGCGTGCTGTCGCGCACGACATGCAGCTTGTTGCGCTCGTCCAGATAGATGGGCAACCGGGGACGCCGATCGATCGCCTCGGCCGATCCGGTGGTCCCGCCCTGCCCATGCATGACCCGCGCATCCGGCGCGAAACCCAGCCGCATGCCCCGCGCCCGGCCGCGCAAGCACCACTCCACTTCCTCCGCATAGAGGAAATAATCCTCCCGCATCAGGCCGGTCACGGCCACGAAACGCGCGCTCATCAGCATGGACGCGCCCAGCAGATAATGCATATCCGCCTCGACCCGACGCGGATCGACGGGATCGGAGAGCGCGCTGCCATGGCCGATCGATTCCGCCCGCGCCATCCATGATCGCCAGCGGCCGCCATGCGCCTGCACCCGCCCATTTTCATGATAGAGCGTGCCGCCCACCGCATCGCAATCGCCGCGCTCCAGCCGTTCGACCATGGCCTTGAGCGCGTCCGCTTCCGGCCGCGTGTCAGGATTGACCACCCACCATGCATCGGCATCGGGCCGCGCCTGGATGCACTGGTTGACGCCGCCGGCATAACCCAGATTGCCGGGCGCCAGCAAAGCCGTCACTGCCTGTCCGCCGGCAAACCGCTCGGGCAACAGGTCACGCAATGCTGAAAACGCTTCGTCTCCGCCATTTTCGCAGATCACGACTTCGAAATCGCGATGCTGGCCCTGCTCCAGCGCCTGGAGGCAAGTGCGGATCTCCCCGGCATTGCGGAAGCCCACGATGCAGACCACGACATGCATGCCCGTCACCCCCGCCCGAAGGCCAGTTGATGCGCATGAACGAAGCGCCACAGCCGGATCTGCACCAATGTCGCCAAGGCTGCCCGGCGCTCGGCCATGGATCGCAGTGCAGGGCTGCGCAGCACTGTGGGCACATGCGCCGCGATGGACAATGGCAACAACCAGTTACGCATTACCCATTTGACCGTGCCAAAGGGTTTCGGGCGAAAAAGGCCGTAGGTTTCGGCATTCAGCCGCCGCCATTTGTTGCGCAAGTCATCCCAGCTCACGCGCGCGGGGTGACCGACCATCGCCTGTTCGGCATAGCCGATGCGATAGCCCGCATCGCGGGCGCGATGGCACCAGTCCTTATCCTCCGACACGCCGTTGCGGAAGCCGCCCACCTCGTCGAACAGGCGGCGCGGGCAGAAGAGATTGGCGGTCACGGTGAACGCCTCCTCCTCGACATAGCGGCGATTGTCGAAAGCGAACACGCTCTCAAAGGCTTCTGGCCCGGTGATGGCGCGGTTCCTGTCGACCGTGACGACCATGCGCCCGCCAACCAGATCATGCCGTTCCAACGCGACGACGCCTTCCTCCAGCCAGCGCGCATGCGGTGTGCAATCGCAATCCACGAACGCCAGATAAGGGCCTCGCGACGCCGCCACTCCGCCATTGCGTGCAGGCCCCGCCCCCTTTTCGGCTACCGTGACCAGCCTTGCCCGGCCTGCCGTCACCCGTTCCATCGCCGCCCGGTCAATGGGCGATCCATTGTCCGCGACGATGATCTCAAAGCTATCGCGCGACTGGCTCTGTGCCTCCAGCGCGTCAAGGCAGTCGCCCAGCGACGACAGGTCATTATAATGCGGGATGATGACGCTGATGCGGGGAAAGGTCATGGCTATCGGCCCGCGCTCGCCCGCCAGTCCGCCACGCTTTGCGCCGTCGGATGAAAGACCAGATCGCCTTTTGTGGCGATGAGTTGGCGCAGTTCGGGAATGTCCATCTCCCACCAGCGGCTGGCCTCCAGCTGTTCTGCCAAGGCCGGGTCGAACCGATCGCGCAGCTTGCGCGCGGGATTGCCCGCCATGATGGCATAGCGGTCGACATTGCGCGTGACGATGGCGCCCGCGCCGATGATGCTGCCCCGGCCGATGAACTTGCATCCGGGCAGGATCATGACGTTGTGGCCGATCCAGACATCATCCTCGATCACCAGCCGTTCGTCCCAGTGGATGTCCCGGTCCACCGCGCCGAATTTGCGTTCGTACAGCGCGGGATGCGTCGTCATCGCCTGATAGGGGTGATTGATCGGCACCGACCGCACGCTGCTTCCGATCGAGCAATAGCGCCCGACCCGGATCGGCCCCGGCATCCGCCAGCGGTCGAAACAGCCATAGGAATAGAGGCCGACATCGATATCATATCGATTGCGGAAATGGGCGCGCAACCGCTGATTTTCATGCTGGTTCCGCCGCCAATACCAAAGCAGCGCCCGTTCGGCCAGGCTACGCAGCAGCCTCATGAACGCAACGCTCCCCCCAAACCGGCGCGACGCGCGCGGATACAGGCCATCATCGCGCCTTGGCGAGGGGCGCCGGTTGACCGCCCTTCAGCGATTCATCCACGAACTGCATCCACAGATAGACCGGCACGCCTTCTTCGACAAAGCGGAAGCGTTCACCGATCTCATCGCCCACCGGCTCCAGCAATTGTCCCTTCAGGCCAATCTCGATCGCGGCGGCCAGTTCGATCTGGCTGGCATCCAGATCGATGCCTCCAGCATGGTGCAAGGCATGGTCGGCCAGCGTAATCAGCGCGGCGCGGCGACCCTGATCGTGAATCCGCTGGATCAGGCGGAGGCTGCGTTCGGACAGGCGCTGCCGCGTCTCTTCCGTCGCCAAGTCCAGTGCATAGGCGACATCCGACCGTTCGACCACCGTGGCCTGCCGGTCCAGCGCCGCGATCCCGGCATGCTGACTCAAGAGGCTGACGATATAGGGAAGGCCACCGGACACATGGGACACCAGATCGACAGCATCATCCCTGTAATCCAACCCACAGCTCTCACTGCCCAGCCTGATCAGTTCACCGACTTCTTCAGCCGTCATATTGGGCACCTGCAGGCCCAATATATTGCGGCGGATCGAAGGAATATGCTCGACCAGTTCGGAAAGATTGCCCGCGACACCCGCGACAACAATCTGCACGCGCGTGGAACGATCGGACAGATTCTTGACCAGTTCAGCCATCATGCGGCGGAACGCGCCACTGGGACTGCGGTCGAATTCGTCCAGAATGATGAGTACGCGGGTGCCGGAGAGGTGCGCGAAAAGCGCGCTGATCTGATGCGGCGTGACCTCGCCGGGCGGCAGCAGATCCGCCATGGTCCGGCCATTTTCGATCTCCGACTGGGTCGGATCGTAACCGGAATGGAACAGCAGCGGGATCGACCCGGCAATGGACCGGAACATGTCGCTGAAGGAGGAGCCTTCCCCACAGGAAGTGTAGCAGACAATATATTTCGCTTCGTCCGCGAGCCCTGAAAGGATGCGGAGCATGGATGTCTTGCCGATGCCCCGTTCGCCATAGATGACGACGTGAAGCTGCTGATCCTCGATCGCGCGGATCAACCGCGTCAGGATCGCACCCCGTCCGGCGAACATGGAGATGTTGGAGACCGGCTGGGATGGCGTGAAGGCTTCGCGCAGCTTCGCCCGCGCCCGTTCCAGTTCATCGCCCCGGCCATGATGCAACTGATCGGTCGCCAGAACCTTGAAATGGGGATGACGGTCCTTGCCCCTGCCACGGGATCGGTTGCCAAGGCCCTCACGGATCGCCGGGCGAAGGGACCGCCCCTCTTCCTCCAAAGCATCCGGCGATCTTTTCGTCCATCTGGAGAACCAATTCAAATTCATGCTCCCGCGCTGAAGAAATGGCGCGCGTCCGACAGAGTCCGGCACCATCGCTCTGGTCACCGGACGAGGCCGTTCGCCCCCGTCAAATCTTCGACCTGCCCCCATTATGTCGGGTGCAACGCACAACTGCTAGACAAAACTTAAAGAAAAATTGTGACGGGAGCATAGTCGATCAAATATTAGAGATAGGCGCCCCGGCTATCTGCGCCAATTCCGGTCGGACGTATATTTCCGGCCAGATCGTGGCTGAGAACGGCGCTCGCCGATTGTCTGCACGGACTGCCCGCCTGGAGCCGGTAATCGCCCGCCCCTGCCCCGGCTGTCGGCCCGGCTGTCGTTGCTGCAGATGCGGCATAGAGGGGATCGTTGCGCACGCTGTTCGACGTCCCGAAATTCGCGCCCAACCCTGCGAAATCCTGCGCGAAGCTCGCTCCCTGCCCCACCAGATCTCCATTGGCGGATCGGAACTGGGTGAAATTATCGGTGCAGCCGACGCCATGTTTGAACGCGAAATTGCCGGTCCGCGCGCCCTGAACCTGAAACACATCGCCCTTGCAGTTCAACTGGACGAAGATGTTGCCGTGCTGGCGGATGAACTTGCTGTTCCGCTGAGTCGATCCCTCATCATAGACATGATTGGATCGGCCATGATCGTTGAAGCCGGCAAGACTGTTGTTGCAGAAAAGAATGTTCGACGCACCGATCGACGCATTGTCGGGCGTGATCCCCGTCATCGATGCGCTGGTGAAACTCACAAACTCATAGATATTCTGGATCGCCACCTTGTCCGTGCCCGTGACGCCAAAGGGCGCGTTGAGATTTTCCACCCCGTAAAAGCGGTTGAACGCATTGATCTGTCCCGTCACCGACCCCAGCGATCCGGTTCTGCGGATCATCGAACCAACGACCAGATAGCCTTCGATCGTGAATACGGCTCCGCTATTGTCGAGCTTCAGTCCCCGCCAGATCCGCCATTGACCATTGGCACTCGCACCCAGGAACTGGCTGGCCGCACCGGTCAACGTCATGCCGTAGACATAGGCGTCGCTGTTCGAGAACATGCTCGCCGCCTGCCCATTATTATCATAGTCGACATTGTCGAAGACGATCTCCAGACGCGCGGCCGCCTCGCCTGCAAAAGAGGATGTGGCGGTGCGTTGAATGCGCAGGTTGCGGATGTGGATGCACCCGGTCGCAAGCGGCGCCACGAGCGACCCGCCCGAACCCAGACGTGGGCGCGGCCCCCCAATGGTCAGGCGAACGTCCCCATATGCGGCTTCGGGATCGCGCTCCACGACGAGCGCCGCCAGCTTCTGCGTCTTGGCGACAGCGGTGCCGCTGCCCAGCGCGACGTCGCCGCCCGCCATGATGCGGATGCGGCATCCGTCGATACCGCTGCCGCTCGCCCCATGGGCTGCCTGTATCGCGTCCAGCGCACCACTCATCGTCAGGAAAGGCGATGCCTTCGCAACCGAAGCGACGGTGGATACGACGCCGGTCCCATCATTCCCGCTCGCAGAAACATAGGCGAGCGGCGGCGCCGCGCAACGGCCTGCATCCTTGCGGAAATAGCGGGGCGAGAAATCCCTGCCACGCGCTGTGTCCGCGCTCCTCAGCACCGATGCCGCGCCTCCGACATGGGGATAAATCTCGGCATTGACGGAGATCGCCCCCTCCGCCAGCGAGGAGATGTCGGTCGCGGGCAAGGCGTAAACAATGACCGCATTCTGATCACCGGCCCGGCCGGAAACGGTCGGCGTGGAAACCGGAACCGAAATGGTCGTCACGCCGTCGGAGATCAGGAATCTGACCGCCGCCACCTGCCGCCCGCCGCGCATATGATAATGGAAAGCCACCAGTTCGACCGGCGCGTCTGCGCCGCCGATGCTGTTGCCCACCAGCAGTCGATCAGGCGTCACCCAATTGGCAATCGGCCTGGGACTGGTTTCCGCGCTGTTGTTGGCCACTCCTGCTATCATGTCGGTGGCCAATATATAATCGTTCATCGCGACTATATTGGCAGTCAGGCTGGCCTGATCGGGATAGGCATTTCGCACACGCTTGGTCGTGAACATCGTCTCCGATGCAATCCTGGCCTGTGCATTGGCGTCAAATCCCTGCCGCAGGACCGTGACGGGCGACAGCGCCAGATCGGCAGGAGCCGGCATGGCCGCCTGCCACCCGTTCGCCATCACATTGCCGATCGGCGCGGGCACGCCGCCGCTTGCCGCGCCTGGCCGCCTCAAGGCCGGCCCATATCCGAAACCCATCCGCATCAGGCATAGCCCATGATGCTGATTTGGCCCGTAGTCCCCGTGGCGCGGACATAAGCCGCCCGCACCGGGATGATCTCACCCGCCTTGACCGGATGGGCCACGTCCGCAACGCTATCCACGGCGCGCAACATGATAACGCCGTCGCCATCGGCCCGCAGCGCCTTGGGCAGCGGCGATATGGGTTGATTGTCATTGGGCTGGATGATGAAACAGTGACGCGCCGGCGAGGATGCCGTATCGTTATTGGCTTCGAACTTGTCCATATGCCGCTCCCATTTGTTCGCTTTTTGTTCTTATTCAGGACGAGATGCTGTAGGACAGTCTTTTTTCCATCTTTTCGAGAAATTTTCAGGCAAGCACGCCCATCCGGCCGCGCCTGCCTCGTTCATCAGATATGTGCACGCGCCGTATCACAGCGCGTTGTGCAACGCCTTGTCCCGCAGGCTGCTGAAATAGTCGATCGTGGCAGCGAGACCCTCGCGTAATTGCGTGCGAGGTTCCCAGTCCAGCTTGTCGCGGGCCACGCTGATGTCGGGCCGGCGCTGCGTCGGATCGTCGCTGGGCAAGGGCAGGAAAATCAGTTCGGATTGCGATCCGGTCAGTTCCAGAACCGTTTCGGCCAGTTCCCTGATCGTGAATTCGACCGGATTGCCGATGTTGATTGGGCCGGTAAAGTCATTGTCGGTGTCCATCAGCCTGATGAACGCTTCGACCAGATCGGCATAATAGCAGAAGGATCGCGTCTGCGACCCGTCGCCATAAATGGTGATCGGCCTGCCCTCCAGCGCCTGGATGATGAAGTTCGACACCACCCGACCATCGCCCGGATGCATGCGCGGACCATAGGTGTTGAAGATGCGCGCGATCTTGATGTCGAGCCCATGCTGCCGCCGATAGTCCATGAACAGTGTCTCGGCGCACCGCTTGCCCTCGTCATAACAGGACCGCAGCCCGATCGGGTTCACATTGCCCCAATAGCTTTCAACCTGCGGGTGGATGGCCGGATCGCCATAAACCTCGCTGGTCGACGCCTGAAACACGCGCGCCTTCAACCGCTTCGCCAGGCCCAGCACATTGATGGCGCCGATCACCGACGTCTTCGTCGTCTGCACCGGATCATGCTGATAATGGATCGGCGAAGCCGGACAGGCGAGGTTGTAGATATGGTCGACTTCCACATAGAGCGGGAAGCAGATGTCGTGCCGCATGAACTCGAAGCGGGGGTGGTTGAACAGATGGTCGAGGTTGCTCTTGTCCCCCGTGAACAGATTATCGACGCACAAGACCTCATCGCCCCGCGCAAGAAGGCGGTCGATCAGGTGGGAACCGAGAAAACCGGCACCTCCAGTAACCAGAACCCGCTTACGCCGATAATCCTTTTGCCCCATGTCCTTTATTCGCCCCCTTCAACGTCCCATCGCATGGCCATGCCATCATGCCATGTTGTGACGTCTGAATCTTAAAGAATCGATACGTAACTTTACCGGCCTTCCCACGGAAAACAGAAACAATCGACAGACCCGTCGCCGATTCTTTTACGAATTTGTTTGCGGCGTATCCACATCTGGCTCTTGGTTCTTCACGCGATAGACAAGCGCGACTGTCGCGCCCAGCATGGCAAAGACAAGCGGATGGTTGTCGAGCTGGCTGAGAATGGTCTTGATGACCATAAAATTGGCCAGCGCAATAATGAGCGGGATCAACAATTGCGTCTCTCGGTCACGCGCATTCTGGACCGCCCTGGCCCCCGCATAGATCGCCCCGCCCACCATACCGAAATAGCAGATCAGGCCGGGAATGCCGACTTCCAGCGCAACGGCCAGTACATAGGTATCGATCGTGTTGATGCCTGCCGGACTGAAGAAACCCAGCCGCACCGACCCCCGCCCCATGCCATAGCCCCAGGGCTGTTTGACGACCATGGGAATACCGGCGCGATATTGCTCTTGCCGGGCTTCGTTGCTGGCCTGCTGCGCGCCGTTGCCCCAGACCATGGCGCTGACACGGGGGACGAACATGGTCGACGCCATGAAGGCGACCAGCAGGGCCGGATAGGCGAAGAGGACCGCAGTCCCGATCAGGCTGTCGCCGTGCGTGGCGCGCCGCCGATAGCCCCAGAAGAACAGGTAGAAAAGGAAGGACAGGGCAAAGCCAACAATGCCCAGGCGCGAATCGGTCGCGATGATGACCACGAACATCAGCGGCAAGGTCATCGCCGCCGCGACCCGGATGATCCAATTGCGCGACACCACCGTGAAATGCAGGATGAAAGGCGTCACAAGCCCCAGAAACTCTGCAAGATTCAGGCTGGTGCTGAACTTGCTCTGCACCCGATAGATGCCGGTGGCGGCACGGGCGGACCCGCCCAGAATACGCTGAACGCTTTCGTCGCCCACGGCCAGGAAAGACGGGATATGCCCGGCCCATGGCACCCGCCCCAGCCTTTGTTCCCATAGCCCCATGACGCAAAGGAACAGCACGGCGGCCCAGAGCAGCCAGGCAAAGGCGGTCATTCGTCCCGGCTGGGCGAAGATATAGGCGCCCGCGAAGAAGATCAGCGTCCAATACAGGCCGGCGACCACGACCTTGTCCGCCGAACTTCCGGGATTGTCGGAATAGCCGATGGAAAGCACCGCCATGACCATGAAGCCAACGAGCAGTTTCCACGTCCATGGCGCGCTCTTCAGGATCCGGGCCATTTCGCCCCGCATCGAAGGCGATACGGACAGACAGATCATGAAGAGGAGCAACAGGGGCAAGCTGAACAGCCGCAACGCCGTGATCCAAGGCAATCCCGGCAAATCGAGCGCCAGATAATCCGGCCACAGCAATTGCGCGCCGATGAAGCCCCAGAAGCAGCCGAACATCAGTTTAGCAGGCGGATTTTCCGTGTCCGGCAACATCCACACCAGTATCAGCGCGAAAAGCGCCAATGGTGCCAGCAGTTCAACCAGCAGACTGCCCGCGAACAAGGCAAGCAACCCGCCATAAACCGCAGCCAGACAGACGACGAGGGCCAGATGGATTTCCCGGTGCCATCTGTGTTTCGGCGGCGGCGTATATCCGCTCAGCGCGAAACCGCCCGCCGCCGACAAGCCTTCAGGCGCTTTCGACAAGCTCATCGGAAAAGATCGCCCTCTTCACGGGCATTCATGTTCGAAGCGCAGTCCATGCTCCAACTATTTCTACCCAGGATGTCATGAATCCGTCCCTTCCGACATAGATTAAAGCGAGCGGACGGCAGCGTCATGCGCGACCTGTAATTGGCTTTCCTCGCCCTTTCAACCTCTGCCAAAGCAGCTATCGGAGAATTATGGCGATACGGATGCTCGCCCGATCTCGAAGACTCTGTGATATGGCGATCATTATTCCTGATCTATGACTTGCGCATGTAAAAGCGATGCGTATTGATCCAGCAGACGTTTTTCCCTGCCGGCCTGCACGGCAAATGCGGCAGTGAGGCAAATATTAACCATGATCGTGGCATCGCCATTTTTCGAAAGATCGGCGGGTGATGGATACTGCACAGAATGACGACTGACCTTGTGGCCATGCAGGATGGTGGACCGTCACCGCTTGCCGGCATCAAGGCACGGCTGCGGCACGGCATGATCTGGGTGGGCGTGCTCAGCGCCGTGCTGAACATGCTGCTGCTCAGCGGCTCCATCTACATGATGATGGTCTATGACATGGTCCTGCCGGGCCGAAGCATTCCCACTTTGCTGGGGCTGCTGCTGATGGTCATCATCGCCTACAGCTTCCAGGGCTTTTTCGAGGCATTGCGCGCACGCATCTTCATGCATCTGGCCGCCTCCATGGAGGTCGACCTCAGCGATCGCATCCACCGGCTGGTCGGCCTCATTGCCCGGCGATCGCCGGGACGCGACCCGCTGCAACCGGTGCGCGATCTTGACCAGATCCGCTCCTTCCTGGCCAGCGCCGGTCCCATGGCGCTGATGGACCTTCCCTGGATGGTCTTCTTCATCATCGTCCTTTTCCTGCTGCATCCCTATCTTGGCATCACGGTGCTGCTGGGCGCTGTGGTGCTGGTCGCGCTAACGGCCATCACCAACAAGCTGACAGCCGCGCAGACGGTTCGCATGACCAGGATCGGCAATATCCGCACCCGCTTGGCCGACACCTCCCGGCGCCATGCCGAAGCGCTTTACGTCATGGGCATGGAATCGCGCATCCGCATGGCCTGGTCGACGATCAGCACCCAATATCTCGGCGCGCATGAGCGGGTCAGCAATGTGGTGTCAACCATGAGCACGATCAGCAAGATGGTGCGCCTGCTGCTCCAGTCGCTGGTACTGACCGTCGGCGCCCTGCTGGTCATGAACGGCTATGCAAGCGGCGGCGTGATCTTCGCCAGTTCGATCCTGTCGGCGCGCGCCTTCGGCCCCGTCGAGTTGGTGATCGGCAACTGGCGGACGCTGGTCGCCGCGCGGGACAGCTGGCAACGGCTGGAAGAAAGCCTACCCCAGCTTGTCGAGGATCGCGCCCTGATGCCGTTGCGCGCCCCCCGTCGCGCGCTGTCGGTCGAAGATCTGACGCTCAGCCCCGCCGGATCGGAAGAGAGGACCGTGTTCAACATATCGTTCCTGGCACAGGCGGGCGAAGCCATAGCCGTTCTGGGGCCGAGCGGATGCGGCAAGTCGACGCTGGTGCGGGGACTGGTCGGCATATTGCCCGCCGTCACCGGCAGCGTCCGGCTGGACGGCGCCACTTTCGATCAGTGGGACATCGACAATCTGGGCCGCCATATCGGTTATGTGCCGCAGAATGTGGAACTATTGACCGGCACGGTGGCCGAAAACATCGCCCGGTTCGAGCCCGACGCGCCCGCCGATCTGGTGATAGAGGCCGCCCGCCAGGCAGGAGTGCACGACCTGATCCTGCATCTGCCCGAAGGCTATGATACCCAGGTCGGCACTGACGGCGCTCGCCTGTCCGCCGGGCAGCGGCAGCGGATCGCGCTCGCACGGGCGCTATACCGCGATCCATTCCTGCTGGTGCTGGACGAACCCAATTCCAACCTGGACGCACCCGGCGAGGAAGCCCTGTGCGACGCCGTCGCCATGGCAAAAACACGCGGCGCGGTTGTCATCGTCGTGGCGCACCGGCCATCGATCCTGCAAGCGGTGGACATCGTCCTGCTGATGCGGAACGGGCGGGCGCAAGCTTTTGGTCCCAAGGAACGGCTGGTGCCGCACCTTCTTCCGGCGGCCGCGCAAAAGGCCTGACCCCTTCTCCCGCTCAAGCCTGGCGCACGGCGGCCTTGTCGTGCAACGGCCGCCATCGGACGCTCCGCTTGCCCCGTCAATAAGCGTTGCGGTGAATGATGACCAAGGAAGTCCTGATGAGAATGGCGATATCGCCCAGGATGGACCAGTTGGCGACATATTCCAGATCGCTCTGCAGCCGCTGTGACAGATCGTCGCTTCGGACGGTGGCGCCCCGATACCCCCTGACCTGCGCCAGGCCGGTGATGCCGGGTTTGATCGTATGACGCAGCCAATAGCGTTCGTCGACATGCCAGAACAGATGCTCGCCCGCCAACGATCCCAAGGCATGGGGACGTGGACCGACCAGACTCATGTCGCCTTCGATCACATTGAACAGCTGCGGCAGTTCATCGATGCTGGTCGCCCGGATCAAACGGCCCACGCGGGTGATCCGGTCATCCGCCCGCGATGCGGATCGCACACCGGCATGGTCGCTGCTTTCGTCGTACATGCTGCGAAACTTGTAGACGTGGAACAGCCTGTTGCTCCGCCCCATGCGGGTCTGCTTGAACAGGATCGGCCCCCTGCTGTCGATCTTGATCAAGAGGGCGACCAGGATCATGAGCGGCGAGAGCAGCACGACGGCGGGGACCGTCAGCGCCAGGTCCAGCATCCGCTTCAGCGCCCGATTGCCAAGGTCCAGCGGACCGTTGGAAACGCACACCCCCACCACGGGCAGATCGGCTTCGTGATTGACCGGAGAAACGCCGATCAGTTCGGGCACCAGCAATTCGCCCCAGCAGCCGGTCCCTTTCAGATACATCGCCCATTGGGCCCGCCGCTCTGCGCTACATGACACCACGATGCGGTCTGCTCCCGCCACCAGCGTGGAAAAATTATGGAGCATGAACGGATCGTCCAGCCGGGGTGAAATACCCTGATCAGACGCGTCGATGATTTCGAAATAATGCGGCGCTTCCATCGGCGAATCGTCGACGACCAGAATGCGACGATAGAAGCGCGACCCCAGCTTGCGGGTCAGCCAGATCACCGGCAGACGGATCGCTATCAGGAAGATGAGGCTGAGGCCGGCTCCCATGAAGAACGCGATGCGCGATATGTCCTGCGAATTTTTGAAGGCAAAAAGAAGAAGAATATAGACCGCCAGAGTAATGACGAGCGCCCCGGCAATCCGTCCCATTGCCCGCCGCACCGAAGTCAGTGCTTCGAAGCCATAGGACCGTGCATAGAAACTCGCGGCCATGAAGAGCGGGACGACGATAAAGAAGAAACCCGATTCATCTCCTTTGATCGGGCTACCGGTACGGGCGATATGGGCGACCGCGAAAGCGACCGTCACCGCGAGCAAATCAAGAACGATCTGGGTGCAATAGACGGCGATGCGAACCGACTCTGTCGTCGCAAATAACCGGGACGACCCAAATGTCGAGCCGTCCTGGGTTGCTGGCGCCGTCGAACTATACACCGTCATCCGGCCTTCGCTCCAACCGAGAAATATTCCATGAGGATGCAACTAGTTTATCAATTCATTGAATCAACTATAAATCCCATCTGGAAATGCACATTTTGGTACAATCAAGCAGCAGCTTCGAAGTTGTTCACGCCGGGGCCGCAATTTCCCCGGCAATATTGGCAGTCACAATAAGGGTCCACAGGCATCAGGCTTCGTTGATCACGGTCCCGATGACTTCGACCCGGTTCGCCCGCATATCGGCTATCAGCGTCTTGATATCGTTCACATAGCTCAGATTCTTGCGCGCCACGACCAACCCATAGCGCGCCAGCATCGCCACGATCTGAGCGTCGGCACAGGCGTTGGTCGGCGCCGTATCGAATATGATCATGTCATATTCGCGCATGCACAGATCGACCAGCGACTTGAAGCGCGGCCCCGCCAGCAGTTCCTGCGCTTTGTCCGTCGGGCCACCGGCAAACACGACCGACAGTGAAGGAAGGACGTCATCCTGGATCACTTCGCCGAATTCGACCGCAGCGTCTTCCAGACAATCGGCCAATCCGCGTACCGGGCGCGATGGAACGATATAGGACTGAACCTTGGGCGCGCGCATATTGGTATCGATCAGCAAAGTCCTGACACCGGCCTGCGTAAGCGCCACCGCAAGATTGACGGCAATGAAAGACGTTCGTCCCGCCTTGCTGGGTGAACAGATGGCCAGCGCGCGGCGGCCTTCCTTCAGATGCTGCGACATCAACTGGGTGCGCAACGCGCCCATGGATTCGCCTTCGGGCGAACCCGCGCCAACGGACACCACCACCTGATCGGAGAGATGATATTGCACCTCCGGCAGAGTTGGGATCGTTTCGGAGACCGTCGGCTGCTTCTCGCTATCTGCCGGGCTGTCCAGAAGTTGCCCGTCTTGGTTGTCGCTCATTGAGATCTCCGCGATCTATGCGTTTGGACGATGTGGCCCATTCAAGCCGAAGCCGGGCGATTGAACCCGAGCCATTCCAGAACACCCTTGCGCTGCTGGAGAGAGGCCTGACTGACGATAACGCCGATCACCGGCGCGCCGGTCAGCACCAGATCCTCGGGACCACGCACCCGCCGGGCGAGCAGTTCCGTGCCCAGCGCGATCAGCAGGCCAAGCGCGAGACCGCCCATGGCTGCCACGCCGACAATCATCGGAATATTGGGCCAGGATGGACGGCTCGGCGCGACCGCGCTGCCCAGCATGGTGAGGCCGCTTTCGTCGGAACTCGCCTGGGTCCCCAATTCCGTGGCACGGCCCATCACCTTTTGCGCCTGATCGCGCAACACGTCGATCGTCGCCTGCATCTTGCGCAGTTCATCGATCTTCTCACGCTTGGCGAGGACCTTGCTCTGCTGGGCCGCGACCTGACCGTCGATGGACTGCCCGCCACCGCTCGCCGCCCGCGCCGCCGCCAGAGCGCTCGCCTGCTCGCGCGCCGCCGTGGCGGCCAGCGTGGCTCGATTATTGCGCATCGCCACCAGATCGGGATGGTTCGGCCCCAGCGTTTGCGTCATCGTCGCGATCTGCGCGTCCAATTGCGCGAGTTGCGCCTGAGCGGCCGATGCCTGCGGGACCACCACGCCGGGAACGGACATCGGAACCTGACTGGACAACGCCTTGAGGCGGCTGGAATCGGCGTCGGACCAGTCGTCCTGCAGGACGATGCCATTCGCCTTCTCATAAGCCGTCTTGCGCTGCTGCGCCTCGGTCAATTGCCGGCGCAGGGCCTCTCCCTGGCTACGGAACCAGGCCGCGTTCGACGCCGCCCCTTCGCGCCGGAAAGCGATGCTCTGATTCACATAGGCCGTGCGCAGCGCATCGGCCACCTTCCGTGCAGCTTCAGGAGAAGTCGAGGAATAGCTGATGTCGAGGATCGCCGTGCCGGGAATCAGCTTGACCGCCGTATTGCCGACGACGATCTGGGTCAGCCAACGGCGGAACCCGCCATCGCCGGGGCGCGCCTGCGCCTCATAGGCCTGCTGGAAGCTGGGCTGCTTCATCCAGCCGAGCTGATCCACCACTGCCCCCGCAAAGCGATAGTCGGTGATCAGTTCGATCTGCGTATTGGTATAGGCCCGGGCGAAGCTGTTCGAAATGACTTCGCCGGTAATCGGATCGGGTTTCATCACGTCGAGCATGACGCGGCTGTGCGCATCATAGCGCTCCGGGATGAGCTTGGCGACCAGGAAGGCGGCCGACGCACAGGCCAATGTCGTCAGGACGATGAGCAGACGATGCGCCCAAAGTATCCGGAAAAACTGTAAAAAGCTCATTGTGCGCCTCCCCGGCCCGATCCTTAAAAGAACTTCTGACCGACGACGATCACGTCCTTGTCGGTGATGACGTCGTCCAGCCCGACACGGACTTCACGGCCGTCGCGCGTCACCTTCGCGCGTTTTTCCGAACCCATTGTCGTCAGGCCGCCGCTGCGTGCAATCGCCATGCGCAGGGTCATGCCCGGTTCGATCTTGTAATTGCCCGGCGCATTGACCTGACCATAGACATAGAAGGTCGCCGCCTCCGCCAGAAAGATCTTGTCGCCCGCATTGACCAGCGGATCCTTGTCGCCCCCTCCGGTCGCGATATCCTTGACGTTCAGCCTGATCTCTTCACCGGATGCCCGGGTAATGGTCAGCATGTTGCCGCCATTGTCCTTCGCGCCGCCAACGCGGGCGAGGATTTCGGAAATGCGATAGGCGCGATCGATAGGCACGATGCCCGGCGACGCCACTTCGCCCAGCACGACGACATAGCGGCTCGCATAGGTGGCGATCGTCACGTTGACGATAGGGTTGGCGAAATAGCCCCCGGACTTCAGCCGATTGCGGACTTCCTCCTTCAACTGGAGAACGGTCTTGTTCGCGGCAACGACATTGCCGATCAACGGCAGCTCGATCACACCATCCGTCTGCAATTGCAGGCGCGCGCGATAATCGTCGCGTCCCATCACGCTCAATTCGATCACGTCGCCCGGCCCCAGCACATAGCCGTCGCTGAGCGATGCCTGCGCCGCCGCCGGAATGGCGGCCATCGGCACGGTCGCCTGTTGGGCGGCGACAGGCGCCACCGGCAAAAGCCCGATCATCAGCCAGGCGGAACGGAACAGACCCTTCAGGTGCATGACGCCTCCAACTTTCCCATATTCTTCCAACTGCCTTAAAAAGCAGTACTCACCCGCAACCCCGCCTGATACGAATCATAATCGTAGAGCGTGCCATTAGCATTTCGTCGTTGATAAGCCGTTTCCAGACCGATGGTCATCCTGTTGCTGACCTTGTAGTCCAGACCGGCCGACACGCGTTTCATATTGTCATGATCGATCCGCGAGGCGACCACGCCCGGTTCGTAATTATAGTCACGAACACTGATCGAACCCGCCAGCAAGGCCGTCAGGCGAGCGCCGAGAGCATAACGGATTCTCAGTTCGTGATTGCGCCGCAAGACATAATTCGCATCGAAACCCTGCGACGTGTCGACCGACTTGCCGGTTTCGCCCTCAATCTCCATCCGGGACAGGTTGAGCTTGGCATTCGCGTTCCAGTTGACGCCGCTAAATCCGCTGCGCCCATTGCTCAACGTGACGTCGGTATAGAAGATTTCGCCACCCACCTTCAGTTGCGCACCGACATCGCGACTGAACATCAATCCATAGCGGTCTGCGTCGAAACTGGTTAGCGCCGATGTCAGCAGGGGCGTACGATTGGGATAGTCCACCTCTCGCCGGCCGACATAGAGCGTGATATTGCCGATCGCTGGATGCACATAAAGCAACCCGCCGCCATAGCTGACGGATCGGTTGTCGGCGGTCTTGCGCAGGGCCGCGCTGTTGCGCGCATCATACCAGTCGATCATGGCGACTGGGCGCAGGCCGATCTGTCCGCCGCAACTCACCGTAGCGCCTGCCCCCTTGGCAGTTTCGACATTTTTGGAACTGCCCTTCGGATCGATCGCCGTGATATCGAGATCGCCCAGATCGCTCTGCCGGCGATGGAAGCTGCCGCGCAGTTCCACTGCGCAAATCGGCAGGTTCAGATAGAAATGACCGTCCGCCTTGATCCGCTCGCGATTGAGGCGGCTGTTGCGGGCGTAGAAATCATAAGCGGCCGAGCCCGTCAGCATCAGGCGGTGAGGCCCTGTCGGCAAATTCAGCGTCACGGCCGCATTGGGAGAAAAACGGGTATCTTCCTGCTGCAATCCACGGGCCTGCGCCGCGGCCTCGCTGCCGCGGGTGACGTTGCTGTCATATAATATCTCGCCGCCCAGATCGAACTGGAGGCGTTTGGCCTCCTGCGCCTGAGCCGGCGACAACAGGGCTGCACCGAACAGCAGCGTGGCGCCTCCCGCGCTCATGATTTTCATTCCGATGATTCCCCCTGATCGGCAATGGCGCGGTCTCATAGCCGAACTTCCGGTTTTGACGATAGCCCGACCATTCATCGCCGCCCCAGAATGATACGCCGCGCCGTGCCCGCGAAATTGCTGAGGCTTTCCCGCCAACCTGCCGTGCGCGCAGCCTTGCCCACATCCAGCCCCTTCACCTTCGGACGCGGCTGCGCGGTGACGAGGCTGGCGGCCAGCCGCGCCTGCACCATGCGCTTACGCCGCGCCTGGGCAGGCTGCATCAGATCAACCTCGCCTATGTCCAGCGGCTCGGCAATGATGGCGCCCCGCGCCATGGCGGCGTCCAGCAGCGCCTCTCCCGCGGCGGAACGCGTCATGATGAGGCTGCGCCCCGCCTGTTCCTCGAATGTGGGATAACCGCTTTCGCCGCCGTACCAGGCGTCGGCGCAGGCAATGTCCGCGACGCCGCCGACCGCATCGGGGCAAATCTTGCAGCGGAACTGCACCTGACTGGCCAGATGCCCGCCCCAGCTTTCGGCGTAGCGCATTTCGCCGCTCCGGCCATCGGCGGTGACGGCGCGGGTCAGGCCCGGCCAGCCATTGCCGCGATAGCGGAAATCCACCACCTCGTCCGGCTCCAGCCCCATGGCGCGAATGATCCGGTCGGCGCCGTCATGACTGGGCAAACCGCCGCAGAAAAAGGACAGCATCAACGGTACTTGCCCGGCAACCCGCGAATCATGCCGGACATATTGACGCAGCGCCGACACGTCGCAGGGCTTGCCGACGAAGGCGAACCGCGCGCCCTCCCGCAACGCCCGGTCAATGGCGGCCAGCGGCGATGAAGCAGCGTAGCGCGATCCCGATCCCGCAACGATCTGGTCGGCGCTGTCCGACCATCGGATACGATTGCGCGTCGGCTGGTCCGGGTCCGCATCGACATGCAGAACGCGGTCGACCAACCCGGTTTCGAGAGCAACGATCAACAGCGCCGAGATGGCGCCACCGGACGATCCGGCATGGCGGATGTGCTCGTCGCTGGCATGGCCGGTCATCGTGCGGTGCCATGGACCCCAGCTATGGTGGCGGTTCGGTGCACTCTGCCATGGCGCGACCGTCGAACCGGGGCAGGAACCGGCAATGCTCGCCTCAACCGCATCAGCGATAGGAGCGACCTGTCGCGGGCGGCTGTATCCGGGCGCCACGGTTTCCATCGTCACCGCTCCATCGGCAATGCCCACGCAAAGGCCGCAACCGGCGCAGAGTTCGCCACGTTCGACGCGCCGCAAGGTCGGAGAGGATGCGATCATGCCCGCGCCGTTCCCAGAGCGCGCGCGAACACCATCCGCAATTCATCGCGATAGACGTCGAGCATCGCGTCCACGCGTTTCATTCCTTCGGCCTGCGCAGCGGCGATGACGTCCCTGTCGTCCAGTGCGCCCAGCACATAATCGACCGCTGCATCCGTACCCACGCCGTTTACCGGCACCATCCAGCCATGGCCGAGCATAGCGAACAGGCCGTCGAACTTGCGGCTATAGGCGACGGGCACGACCGGCGTGCCCGCCGAATAGGCACCGATGCAGGCATGCATGCGTCCGGCGACGAGGAAATCCAGCCCGGAAATATAGGATTTGGCTTCGCTCGGTCCGGCAAATTCGGGCACCCGCACCGCCGCAGGAAATTCCGCCGCCAGCCGGTCCGCCAACCGACCGTCATCGTCGGTCGGATCGCCCTTGCTGGTCGCGTGCGGCACCAGATGAACCTCCACGCCGCGATCCAGCAGCTCCGCAATCAACCTGCGCGTGAACTGCGCATAATCATGACCAAGGCCAAAACGATTCCGGCCGCTCTCCGCTTCATGGAACAACAGTCCCGACGCGTTGACGCCTACCCTCAGCGCCCCCCGGCCTGCCAGATGCCGGCGGTTCTCATAGGGCAGGACAAAGGCGACATCGACGGCCAGCCTGATCCGCGCACCGGGCGCCATCGCTTCGGCCACGGCAAGCGACTTGTCGTCGCGGGCAACCACGCTGGAGGCCCCACGCATCGCCCATGCGCCGAGCAGGCGATACCCCCATTTGGTGAAGGGGCCGATGGTTTGCGGCGACAACAGCAGCGGCTTGCGGCGCGCCAATGTCATCACCTTGGTCAGCCACAGGAACAGGAAGCGCTTGGGTCCGTAAATATCGGCGAAGCTGTCGCCCGCTCCGATATCGAGCACGCAATCGACGCCATTGACGGCTTTCAGGAAGCCACCCGGCTTCACCAGCCGGGCGCTGTCGACCGTGAAGCTTTCGATATCCGGTCCACCGATGCGTGGCGCGTCACCGTCCCGCATGCTCATCACCAGGAAGCGCGGCGACAGCTTCATGTCGCGCGCAACCTGGGACGCAAGCGCCAGATTGGCCAGAGTCAGCGCACCGACCCCCAGATTGCCCGAACTGAGGGAATGCCACAGAAGACCGATGCGAATCGGACGAATATCCGCCGCATATGCAGACTTCTGTTCCTTTGCCACAACGTTACCGGCCTGCGCGTCAGCTTCGATTACATCCGGCGTCATTGAAGATGTATCGATCAAGCCATACCGCCATTTCGCACGCACAACATGCCCGCGCCAAAGCCGGCAATGCTGCTCTTCATCCCCAAATTGCTGGGCAGGACCGACCGACAAAGGGCATGAGGAGTATTTGCGATCATCATCCGATCCGGAATTTTTAAAGTAAACTAGCAATCTTCGCACTTGCGAAATGCCCATAACCTATTTTTATAGCGCATAACAGGGCATTAACGATCACTCTGCAACTTTGCGCCCGCCCCCTTTTCGACGGAGAATTTCTCTATGGCGCCACCCTCGCTACGCATTTGCCTCGCAGGTTCCGGAGGCGGACATGTGCGTCAGTTGCTGGATCTGGAGCCGTTTTGGGCTGGGAGCGACTGTTTCTTCGTGACGGAGGATACGGCGCTGGGTCAATCCATCGCCGCGAATCACGACACCTGCTTCGTGCCGCATGTCGCGCTGGGGCAGGCACGGTTGGGCGCCCCCTTCCGCATGCTTCGCGCGGCCATCCGCAACATGACGCGCTCGGCGGCAATCATCTTGCGGAAACGCCCCGACATCATCGTGACCACGGGCGCGGGTTCCGTCTTCTTCACGATTCTGTGGGGACGTTTGGCGGGCGCAAAGATCGTGGCCATCGATTCCTTTGCACGCTTCACCGGGCCCTCCACCTTTGCCCGCATGGTCGGCCCGCTGGCGCATATCCGCATCGCGCAATCGGCCGAGGCAGCCCGGCAATGGGGAGCGCTATGCTTCGATCCATTCAGACTGCTGGAAGAAAAACGTCCGGAAAAGGAGGCTTTGCTGTTCGCCACGGTCGGCGCAACATTGCCGTTCGACCGGTTGACCCAAATGGTCGCTCAGGCCAAGTCAAACGGTGACATTCCCGAAAAGGTTCTGGCTCAGGTCGGGACCGGCGGAATCAGGCCGGAAGGCATGGAAACGGTCGAAACACTATCGTTCGACGCGATGAAACAAATGCTGCGCGATGCCGACATCGTGGTTTGCCACGGCGGCACCGGATCGTTGATCACCGCACTGCGCGAAGGATGCCGGGTCATCGCCGTGCCGCGGCGATTCGATCGCGGCGAGCATTATGACGATCACCAGAGCGAGATCACCCGAGCCTTTGCCGATCGGGGCCTGATCGCGGTCATCGACAGGGATGAGGATTTCGGCGCCACCCTGAACGCCGTGCGTGCCCGTGAACCGATTGCGGCCACAACAGACCCGTCCGAACTCATCGCCTATCTCAGCAAACTGGTCGCAGGCTGGGAAAGCGATTCTCTGGAGCCCGCCGCGAAGCAGGCCGCCTGACAGGCAAAGGGCGATCCGGGCGGACCCCGGATCGCCCTTATCTTCACGCCACAACCGCTCCGGAGCGGCCGATAGCGCGCCCCTTTACAGGATGAAATCGCTGGCCCGCAGCGTGTCCACATGCTGCAAAACAATAGTGAAGTCGGCAATGCCATCGCCGTTGACGTCGCCCGACACATGGCTGTCGCCATTCACCACTTCATAGCGCAACTGTCCCGCGACCTTCGAAAATGCCGCTGTCCCGATAAATTTGAACGCATCATTGGCGGCCGTATGGATATTGGCGTCGATCAGCGACAGACCGATCTTGTCCTTCTGCGCGCTGCTGAAGTCGGTGATGACGGTGGCACCCACAGCACCGACATCGCGGAAGTTGAACAGATCCGCACCCGCGCCACCAGTCAGGATGTCGTCTCCGCCATCGCCCTCGATACGGTCGTTGCCCGCACCGCCGTCGATCACGTCATTGCCGGCACCGCCTGACAGCGTGTCATTGCCGTCGCCGCCATAGAGACGGTCGTTGCCATCGCCGCCAAGCAGTTTGTCGTCGCCTGCACCGCCATAGATGACGTCGTCACCGCCTTCACCCTGGATCATGTCATTGCCGCCATGGCCGTAAAGTATGTCGACGCCCGCCGAACCCACGATACGATTGTCCAGGTCGTTGCCCTGCCCCACAAGACCTTCCTTGGCCATGCGCAGCGTTTCGACATTATCCGTCAGCTTATAGTCGATATAGGCATAAACCGTGTCACTGCCCTGACCCGCAAGTTCGATCACGGTGTCGCCAGTGCCCTTGACATGATAGATGTCGTCGCCGGTCCCGCCGTAAAGATTATTATGGCCAGCGCCGCCATGGATGATGTCATTCCCTGCGCCAGCAAAGACATCGCTGTCGCCGACGGCCGCGACTTTCAGCGTTTCGCCCATGGCCGTGCCCGTTATCGTACTGTGCGGCACGACTACGGGCGCCGTCACCTGTTCTTCCACGGCCGGGACGGTGACGGCATCAGAGGGCAGAGTTGCGGGCTTCTCGACGACCGTTAGGTTCAATATTCCGCTCAACAGGTTGTCCAGGCCCGCCAACTGGCTTTGATGCTGGAGCAGCCAAGAGGCAAAAAGCGCATCGCCACCGTCGCTGGGAACGGCCGCCGTGCTATTGTTGCTCGTGACCAGACCGACATTGGACGACGACAGGATATAGCTTGTCGACACGTTGTCGCTGACGACAGCATGTGACGTGTCATCGACGCGAATCCAGGATTTCTGGTCGGGCAGGCCGATCACCGTATTTCCGGTAATCGTCGCCCCGTCCAGATGCCCTACGGCAATGCCGTTATACATGCCCCCCAGCACCAGATTGCCGGTGATGGTGACGTTCTCATAAGGCAGCGTGCCCACCTGATCACGGAGGAAGATACCCTGAACGGCCGCGCCGTCCCCGCGGGTAATGATATTGTCGGTAATGACGATATCATGCGCCGATGCCGTCGTATTGGTTGTCCAGAGCTGGATGCCGTCCGGATGATCACCGGTGGCCGGATGGAAATCCGTCATGTAATTGCCCGACACGACGAGGTTGGAAACGCCGCCGCCGCGGAAGCCATCGGTCCGGATGTCGTGAAAATAGTTCCCGGTAACGGTCACATAGGAACTGTCGAGCACCGAGACACCGTTCCACAGATGATGAAATTCCGAATTCGTCACTGAGACATTCTCGCTGCCCCGAATCAGGAAGGGCGCGGATTGGTAACCGGTGGCGCCATCGGGACCGACCACTTCAATGCTGTCGAAATGGATGTTGGATGAACTGGTAACGTTGAACGTATATAGCCTGTCGGCCGATTGCGGCGTAAAGCACAGGTTTTCGAACGTCAGGCCACTGCTGCTCTTCACCGTCAGGTCCAGCAGGGAGGCCTGATTCGACACATCGAGAGACTTGATGGTTACATTGCCGTCGATCTTGATCCCGCTAAGGTCGACAGACTGATACGTCCCCTGGCTCAATAATATCGTGTCGCCATTCTTGGCCGATTTGACTGCCGCCACCAGCGCAGCAGAATCCTTTACTATGATGTCGCTCATATTTCAGCCGCCCCGCTTCGGAACAATTTGGACCCCCATCCGTTCATGGGAATTAAACTGTGCGGATTGCGCTTTGATGTGCGTTGATGGTGTATCGATCTTTAACCACGCATTTCTGCCAACCCTCACGCCCTATCACCCGAAGAAGGGCGACAGCGCCTTTTAGCGGATCGGAAACGACCTCCCCGCCCCGACGCGGCAGCGCCGCATAAAAGCGGCCACTTCTCATTTCCTCATGAATTTCCGTGCCATAATGGAACAATTCACTCGCCGACCGCCCTTGGAGGCCGCCGGGCCTCTCCAGCCATATCGAAGCGACGGGAAGACCTGAAAAGCCTGTCGACACCAAGTCGCGGACCCATAAGGGGAGGCTGCCATCCCGGCTGCAAAAATCGCAATAGTTGGCGATCAAGGCTAATTTATTCACTATTTACATATACTTTACGATATATTAACGCCGCTCCATAGAAAAAATGCCGGGCCGCACAGCGATCTGTTTTGCTTCCAATTTTTCAGGAGATGCGCGTGTTGCAAAATTATGTAGGCGGCGATGCTGGTAACAACGATATCCAGTCGTCGGGGCCCAACGGCACTGTTCTCAATGGTCTGGCCGGCGATGATATTCTGCGCGGCGGTCGCGGCGACGACATTCTGACGGGCGGCTCGGGCAACGATCAGCTCTGGGGCGGCAATGGCGCAGACCAGTTCCGTTTCTTCGGTAACAATATCGAGGGCAGCTCTGACCTCGACAAGATTTACGACCTCGACTTCAGCGAGGGCGATACGCTGGTATTCGGCAACTACGGCGCTGTGCACTTCGCGGACGGCGACGGCATCAACGCGTTCAACGGCGGCGCCGCTGCCCAGATCAGTTCCTGGGCCGGCCTGGTCAAGATGGTTGAGGATTCGGATCTTGTCAGCGTTTCGCGCAAGAATCAGACCGACGTTCTGATCCTGACGATTGACAATGGCGAAGGCCAGACTCAGACGATCCACATTTCGGGTGGCTGGGCTGCTTATTCGGCCGCGGCAAGCGCTCACGCCGTCTGATCATACATTGCGTTCGATCATGTAATCGACCGGCAAGACTAGACTTGCCGGAGCATTTATAGCGTCCATCGGGACGGAGTTCTGAATTCCGGCCCGGTGTTCCGCTTGACGATTGATCGGAGATGCGGAAGCCGTCGAGCCGACGCGATCGGATCGAGATTTGCTCTAACGGATTACCAGAAACGCAACCAGAATATAACAGCCCAGAAGAGCGATCGGCCCTGCGATTCGCGAAAGCTGCACTACCCCAGCCGCCAGTCCGGTCGGCGCCTGAGTGGACATAGGCGCCATGGACAAGGCATGCATATGCTCAGCGTTCAAACGCGCCAGTGCTACCGACGATTCCCCTTCCCGCAAATTACCATGCGGAAGGAACATATGGTCAACGGAAGATCTGGTTGGCTGCGGCATATTACGATCCCTGACTTCGCCGCCGCCATAAGATACTTTGCGTTAAGATTTCGTTCAATTCTGTTGTCGGACGGCTCGAACCACGCCTTAAAATGGATCAAGATTGTTGCCGCCCAACTTCTGCTTCACAGCCACTGTCGGTCCATGGCTTCCAGATTATCCAGTTCAACTCGCGATCTCTGAGCCGTCCATGGACCATCCACATCCATGGCACCGAAGGACAGAAAGGGCTTTCCCGCAGGACCATAGACGGTACGGCGACTGGCACCCTTCATCAATTCGGCCTTCAGACTCTGCGCCGCACAACCGATGTCGTGCGCCAATGCTCGCCGGAAGCTGCGCGCGACACCTTGCCCATCGAACTTGCCCAGCCTGTTCCGCGCCAGTTCGACATGCAATCGCGCCAGCTGCTGGCTGATCAGTTGCCGAGCCTGTTCACCGACATCACCGGCAAGGATATCGAACATGGCTATATGCGACCGGATCATGCGCTCGACATTGCTGGACATGGCGCCGGGCGACCGACGATAGCCGGTCAGAAAGGCCGGCACGCACGCAAAACGATATTTCCGGGCGATCTCCAGTTGGAGGAGATAATCCTCACACCCCTGCAACTGGCGATCGTGCAATTGCGGGTCATATTGAATGCTGTCCAGAACTTCACGCCTGATGAGGGGCGTGCTGCCATTCGATATGAAGTTCCATGCCAGATGGCGATGAAATGCCCAACCCTCGATCCAGGGCCGTGGCGATCCAGGAATCACCCTGTCGTCCTCATCGATCCGACGGAACCAATTATAGGCCATACCCACATCGGCCGGCGATTCACGCAACAGCTTCGATTGCCGCAACAGCTTCTCAGGATGCCAGATATCATCCGCATCGAGCGGTGCCACATAATTGCCCTTGGCGGAGGCGATCGCCAGATTGCGCGCGCGCGCCACGCCGCCCTGACGCTGCCGAAGCAGCCGCACCCGGCCGTCCCGCTCGCAAGCAGCCTCCACCAGCTCTGCGGTGCAATCCGTAGAGCCATCGTCAACGACGACGACTTCCAACTCCACACCCGTCTGCGCCAGAGCGGACGACAGGGTGTGCCCAATAGTCGCCTCGGCATTATAGGCCGGAATAATGACAGAAATAAAATCCGTCACAGCCAGGAGAATCCCCACTCGATTTTGCAACTATTCTTCATTACCATTCCACAAAACACCCAGCCAAAGACTGGAGACACTATTCAAGGGAAGTCAAGCTTGCGCCTAGGCTATATCTCCATCGCCAGCCCTTTCGATCGTGCATCTTGGAGTGGCGTCCCCTGGTATAGCCATAAAGAAGTAAAGCGTCGCTTTCCAGACACACATGTGATCGACACGCCACGGCTCGACAAGATCGTTACGCGTCTGGCCCCTTTGGCAAGAGCAGGCATATTGGTCAGCCGGGAACCATTGGTCGCCAGAATGTTCAGCCGGCATATCGACCGCCAGTTGGAAGCCCTCCGGCCGGATGCCATCGTGGCGGTCGGCGCCGCCCACAAGCTGGCCTATATCAATCCCAAATGGCCGGTCGTCTATATTGCCGACGCATTGTTCGACACGATCATCGATTATTATGACCAGTATAAACGGCTCAACGGCCGGACGCGGAGGGTCGGAAACGACATGCAGCGCAACATGGTCGATCGTTGCGACATGTTGATGATGACGTCGGAATGGGGCCGCGCTTCCGCCGCCGGCGCTTATGGCATTGCCGATGATCGGCTGATGGCGGTCCCCTATGGCGCCAATCTGGAAACGGACCCCGGCTTTCAACAGCCGGTCAGCGGCGGGCCGCTCAAACTGCTGTTCGCCGGCTACGCATGGGACCGCAAGGGCGGCCCTCTGGCGCTCGACATCTGGCGCGAACTGCGTCGCCGGACAGGAAATGCGGAATTGCACATTGTCGGCTGCCGTCCACCCGAGGCCACCAATCTGGATGGCGTGCATGTCCACGGCCTGTTGAAAAAGTCTGACCCCGCAGACTATCGGCGCTTCGTTGATCTTTTTGCCGGATCGTCCTTCTTCCTGATGCCCAGCCGTCAGGAAGCTTTTGGACTGGTCTATTGCGAAACGGCCGCCTTTGGCCGACCGGCGGTGGCGATCAGCACGGGTGGCGTTTCCACGATCGTCAGGGACGGCGAAACCGGCATTCTGCTTCCTCCCGGATCATCGGCCTCCGCTTATGCCGATCGCATATTGGCGGCCTGGTCGGATGAGGCGGCCTATGCCGCCCTGTGCCACGCCGCCAGGGCGGATTACGAACAACGGTTGAACTGGCAGGCCTGGGGCGAGGCGCTGGAAAGCGCGGTGAAGCAGGTGGTCGCGCGTTGATCGCCAAGGCCGATGACCAAATAACGGCCAGCCGATCCGATCTCTACCGCAAACCGGCCGCTGCGAGCGGACGCGCCACCATGCGCGCATTGTCTCCTTGCGCCAGCCAATCCGCCAGTACCGCCCTGCCCCCGTCCCGAACGGTCGCCACCGTGCGATTGCCCTTTTGGTCGACCTGCGCCGTTGGCGGTACGATATAGGCTGTGGCACGGTTGCCGCTCATCCGCATCCCGGCGGTGGCGCCGGTGCGTATCCAGCTTTTCTGACCGGCAAAAGCCACGACCATATTGTTTTCCACCACGGCCCCCTTCGACCCGCCGATTGCAATGCCGTTATACATCGCGCCAAGGACCAGATTGTTGCGGACGGTCAATTCCTCGAACGGAAACTGGTCGAAAGTATCGCGGATGAAGATGCCCTGTATGGGATCACCCTTGCCGCGCATGATCACATTACCCTCGATCATGATGTCCCTGGCAGTTGCCGTCGTATTGGTGGTCCACAACTGAATGCCGTCGGGATGGTCCTTGGGTTCCGGCTTGAAATCGGTGAAGACATTGCCCCGGATCAGAAGGTGGGAAGACCCTCCACCCCGGATGCCATCCGTGCGCAGATCGCGAAAAGCATTGCCGGTGAAGGTCAGGTTGCTGCTTTCCAGAAACGATATGCCGTGGAACAGTTCCCGAAAATCGCTGTCGGCAATGGTCACATGGCTCGATCCGCGGATCATGATCGGCGATTTGTCATTGGCCGGATTACCATCCAGCGATCCATGAACGTTGATCCGCCGCAGTTCGATATTGGCGCAATCAGTCATGTCGTAGGAAAACATGCCGTTCGTCGCGACCACGTCGAACTCCAAATCCTGCAGGATCAGTCCCTCGACATTGCGGAGCCTGAAGCCGGTGAGCACCGCGGGCCGACGTGGATCACGCGAGGCCAGGGTGACGGGCCGGGCAAAGCTTACGCCTTTCAAGTTCAGAATGTCATAGCGTCCCGGTTCCAGCAGCAGTGTTTCACTGCCCCGTGCTCGCCTCAGGGCAGCGGTTAGGCTGGCGGCATCGTCTATACCGGCGTCGGGTGCGGCAGCATTCGCCAGCGCCGACGCGACAGGATTCGCCCAGTCGCCCTTCCTTAGAATCATGAAGGCCAGCGAGAGCCCCGCGATGGCAAGAACCGCTCCAGCCAGCCCCAGCACGATCGGCATGCGCTTGCGTCCATGGAAACGAGATGCCGTGGAAGGCATTTTGGCGGTTCGACGTGTCATGGACATCCTGCGCTGATAAATGTCTGGTAACGAAATTATTATGAAGGATCGCCCGACCATCGCAAGCGCCCAACAATTCATCGTCGAAAATCTTCCTTTAAATCCAAGATCAAGTGGAGATTTTCTGTCGCACTTGCCCTGCGCACATTGTAAGGCCGCTGGCGCAGCGCAGCATCGCGAGCATTAGGGACATAGATGACCGAGCCAGCACAGCCCATGGATGTTGAGCGCAGCAGTTCCGATCTGGGCACGCGCGTCGCCAACAGCGCGCTGATGCTCTGGTCGCTCAACATGGCGATGCGCGGCCTTCAACTGGTTACGCTTGCGATTCTGGCGCGCGCGCTCATCCCTGCCGATTTCGGTGTCGTCGCGATCGCCACGACGATCATGATCATCCTCGAAGCCATGACCAATGTGGAGGTCGGCAACGCGCTGGTGCGGACGCGCGGCCTGGACGATTCGCATTTGTCGACGGCGTTCACCCTCAATTTCCTGCGCGGATTGGTGATGGCCACCATGCTCGCGGCGGCGGCCTATCCGCTGGCCCGGTTCATGAATGCGCCGGGACTGGACGCGATCCTCTATGCGCTGACCATAACGACGATATTGAACGGCCTCCACAATCCCTATTTCATGCTTTATTCCCGCAATCTGGATTTCAAGAAGGATTCGCAGCGGCGCGCCTTCGCCACGCTCGCGGGCAGCATCATATCCATCAGCCTCGCCTTCCTGCTGCATTCCTACTGGGCGCTGGTCGCGGGGAATATCGCCCAAGCGCTGGTCAACCTGCTGCTGTCCTATTGGCGGGTGCCGGGCCGCCCGCGCCTGTCGCTGACCCATTATCGTGAAATGCTCGGCTTCGGCGTCTGGCTGTTGGTGCAGAACCTCTTCCTGCAACTCGCGCTGCGGATCGAGATATTCTTCATCGGGAAGGTCATGGATACCAAGACGGTTGGCGCCTATACGGTCGGCAACCAGATCAACTCGATGGCGACCGGCGACGTCATCCCGACATTGACGCGCGCGATGTTTCCCGCCTTCGCGATCATGAACAACGATCCCGAAAGGCTTCGTCGCAACTATGCGCAGGTGCAGGCCGCCGGGCTGGCGATTGCGCTGCCGATCGGCTTTACCATGGCCTTGCTCGCCAGGCCGATGATCTGCCTGCTTTTCGGCCCCGGCTGGGATCTGGCGATTCCGGTGGTCCAGTTCATGGCGCCCGTTTTCGCGCTGCAGACGGTCGGCGCGGGCGTGGAAGCATTGGCAATGGCGCTGGGCCGGGTCAGGATGCTCGCCGCCCGTTCCGTCATCTACATGGTCCTTCGCACCATCGCCATGTATCTGGGCTATCATTATGGAGGCTTGATCGGCCTTTTGACGGCACGCGCGGCCTCCGGCATCTTCCAGTCCCTTTACGGGCTTTCTCTTGCCGCGATACTGACCTCTCGCCGGATATACGAACCGTTCAAGGCATCATGGCGCAGCTTCGCCAGTGTGGGCGTCATGTCAGCGGTCATATTGATGGTACCCGATCGAGCCTATGGCGAACTGCCCGAATGGATATTGGCCGCGGAGCTCGCCTGGCGCGGTCTGTTGTGCGTCGGTCTTTACCTTGGCACGCATGGACTTCTCTGGATCGCGTCAGGACGTCCGGAAGGCGCCGAAACCAAGGTTACGGCGCAGGTCCATCGCCTCGCCGGAAATGTCCTGAACATATATCGCCGCGCCCCCCGATAGGCCCAGGCCGGCAGAGCGTCACACTGCCCCCTCCTCAGGCGGCGGCGCTGGGAACGGCTTGCCGCAACTGCCAGGCCAAGGCGGTATCGACGATGAAATCGATGTCGGAACGGGTCGGTATCCATCCCAGTACGTCACGAGCCTTCTGCGCCGATGCGACGAGCTGCGCGGGATCGCCTTCCCGTCGCGGAGCGTGCAGCAGTTGCAGTTGGCCGCCCGTCGCGCGGTTGATCGCCGCAGCCAGTTCCAGAACGCTCGTGCCGTTACCGGTGCCGAGGTTGAATATATCGGCGCCCTGACTCTCCCCGCTCAGCAGTCGCTCCGCCGCCAGCACATGCGCATCGGCCAGATCGCAGACATGGATATAGTCGCGGATGGCGCTGCCATCGCGCGTGTCGAAATCGGTGCCGAACACATTAAAGGTGCCGCCGGCGATACCCGCCGCTATGGCAAGCGGAATGGCATGGGTTTCCGGTTCATGCCGTTCCCCGATCTCACCGTCCGGGTCACACCCCGCCGCGTTGAAATAACGCAGCGCGATCGAATGGAAATCATAGGCGCGCGCATAATCCTCCAGCATCCGCTCGATGATGAATTTCGACCAGCCATAGGGATTGATCGGCGATTGCGGATGCGCCTCGTCAATGGGCAGCCGGACGGGATGACCATAGGATGCGCAGGTGCTGGAGAACAGGATGCGCCGCTGCCCGCAGGCTCGCATCGCTTCAAGCAGCGCCAAAGTCCCCGCGCTGTTGTTCTGATAATAGATGTCCGGCTGCGCCACCGATTCACCGACATAGGCATAAGCCGCGAAATGCGCGACGACATCGGGCCTGTACTCGCGCAGGGCCGCCTCAACCGCTCCCCGATCGGCAATGTCCGCCTCGACCAGAGGCCCCCATTTGACGGCGGATGCCCATCCGCGGGACAGATTGTCGAGCGTCACGACCTTCCACCCCGCCGCAGCAAATGCCTTGCAGCAATGCGAGCCGACATAACCTGCCCCGCCTGTAACCAGCACCGTTTTCATCGAATTCATTCTCACCCCTGCTTTGCGTGACTGCGCTATCACAGCATAAGGCCAAATAATTATACAAATTTAAGATCAGGTTCACTTCGTCTTGGCGATTATACTGTCCTGAATAAACGCCAGCACGTCCCACGGTTGATTAACCGAAACAGGATATCCCATCGCCGGTGCATAGGCCGGAACCTGTCCCGTTTCAGTGCAATATGTCCGTATGGAACGGTGGCGCCAGAGCTAATGATGCACTAATAGCCCGTTCATAGTGTAGAGGCGATGATATAGTGATGATGTTGTTCTTGGGCACCGCCCTTTTTCTGATCTGGATTATCGGCCTTTACCATATGTGGCGCAGACAGAATCTGTCGCGCCCCCATGTTTCCGTTACGCTGACGGATCGTTTGATTGCGATTTTCTGGATTCCGTTCTGCCTGATATTCATCATCGGCACATTTTTCAAAATGCGGAAGGAAAAATGAGGCCGGGGGAAGCAGAAGCGCCTCAAAAACCCAGAATGCGCTTGCCGAATATCATCACCGCTATGAAAACACCCCAGCTCGCAACCGTGGCGAACATGATGAGGGCAAGCCGATAGCGGGACCGCAGACGCGGCGATACGGGCGTGGCCATCCCCGCAAACAGCATGTCCGGCACCGCGCCATCATCGCCTGCCTCGGACCGGAAAGCGCCCGTGATGACCGTTTGCGCCTTTTCAGTCTCTTCCAGTTCCAGTGCGGTCAAGGGCTGATCGAAGGCACAGCCCGCCTGGCCATTTTCAGACCAGACCACCCGTGCCGAGCGAACGCCGACCCCCGCAAGACCGATGATGACCGCTTCTCCGATAGCCAGATCGGCGGACGTGGAAATCTTGAACCCCGTCAGCGACATGTTTTCCAACAGCACATCGACGGGCTTGCCGTCATCGGACCGAAGCGTGGATGCACGGTTCAGGGGATGGCGATCAAACTTCCGCTGAAGGCGTTGCATGGGGATGACATAGGGCGATTTCATCGTTTCTCCACTGGCACGCTTCATCCGCCAGTGCCATTGATTTGAACGGCCGGGCTGATGCTGCCTCCATCCCAGCTTGGCGTTAATTTGCTGTAAATGATGATCGGGCGAACAGCATTGCCAATAGGAAATGAAGCATAGGCCGAATATGTTGGAACATCCGGAACAGCGTTCACCAATCATGGATAAATCATGATTGGCTTGACGCGTCCGTCGACATGCTGCGATGCAAAATATCGATCTGATAAACGCGATTCATTGTCGGGCCGCACCACGGGTCTGTAAACAGGGGTTTCATGATGAGGGGCAAAGTTGTTCGTAAGGCCGTGTTTCCCGTTGCAGGCCTGGGCACCCGATTCCTGCCGGCAACCAAAGCCGTGCCGAAGGAATTGCTGCCGGTGGTCGACCGGCCGCTGATCCAATATGCGGTCGATGAAGCGCTGGAAGCCGGCATCGAGACCATGATCTTCATCACCGGGCGCGGCAAGAACGCCATCGAGGATCATTTCGACGTCGCCTACGAGTTGGAAGCAACACAAAAAGCGCGCGGCAAGGATCTGTCCGCGCTGGAAGGAACCCGCCTGTCGCCGGGCAACGCCATTTTCATCCGGCAGCAGGAACCGCTGGGCCTGGGCCATGCCATCTGGTGCGCCCGCGACGTGATAGGCGATGAGCCTTTCGCGATCATTCTGCCCGACGAATTCATGCATGGATCGCCCGGCTGCATGAAGCAGATGGTCGACGCTTACCAACATATCGGCGGCAATCTGATCTGCGCGCTGGAAGTCCCGATGGAACAGACGTCCAGCTATGGCGTGATCGATCCGGGCGCCCGCAACGGCGCGCTGACGGAGGTGAAGGGGCTGGTCGAAAAGCCCGCGCCCGGCACCGCGCCCAGCAACCTGATCCTGCCCGGCCGCTATATCCTGCGACCAGAAGTGATGACGATATTGGAACGGCAGGAAAAGGGAGCCGGCGGCGAAATCCAGTTGACCGACGCCATGGCCGCGATGATCGGACATGGACCATTTCACGGGCTGACCTTCACCGGCCAGCGCTTCGATTGCGGATCGAAGATCGGCTATGTCGAAGCCAATCTGGCGCTGGCACTCGAACGCCCGGACATGGCGACGGAGATGCGCGTGATCGCCGAAAAACTGCTGGCGGCTTCGCCCGCCACCTGACCCCCCTCCCTTCCATTCTGCAAAAGGGCAGCTTGCCATGAAAATCACGATGATCGGCACAGGCTATGTGGGCCTCGTTTCCGGGGCCTGCTTCGCGGACTTCGGTCATGATGTCGTCTGCGTCGACAAGGACTCCTCGAAGATCGAGAAGATCGAGGCGGGCGTCATGCCGATTTACGAACCCGGCCTCGACCGGCTGGTGGCGGACAATGTCGCCGCCGGGCGCCTGAGCTTTACCACGGACGTCACCGGGGGCGTGGCGGGTGCCGATGCGGTATTCATCGCCGTGGGCACCCCGTCGCGCCGGGGCGATGGCCATGCCGACCTCAACTATGTCTATGCCGCCGCACAGGAGATCGCGGCGGCCATCGACGGCTTCACGGTGATCGTCGACAAATCGACCGTGCCGGTCGGCACCGGCGACGAGGTGGACCGAATCATCCGTGCCACCAATCCCGACGCGGATTACGCCGTGGTGTCCAACCCTGAATTCCTGCGCGAAGGCGCGGCGATCGATGATTTCAAGCGGCCCGACCGCGTCGTCATCGGCGGCGACGATCCGCGGGCGCTGGAGGTGATGCGGGCCATCTACCGTCCGCTGGCGCTGGGCCGTTCGCCGATCATCGAAATGAGCCGCCGCGGCGCGGAACTCACCAAATATGCGGGCAACGCCTTCCTCGCCACGAAGATCACCTTCATCAACGAAATTGCGGACCTGTGCGAAAAGGTCGGCGCTGATGTTCAGGACGTGGCGCGCGGCATCGGCCTCGACAATCGCATTGGCTCCAAATTCCTCCACGCCGGTCCCGGCTATGGCGGCAGCTGCTTCCCCAAGGACACGCTGGCCCTGCTCAAGACCGCACAGGACTATGAGGCGCCGCAACGGATCGTCGAGGCGGTGGTCGCAGTCAACGACAACCGCAAGCGCGCCATGGGGCGCAAGGTGATCGCGGCCTGCGGCGGCGACGTGCGTGGCAAGACCATCGCGATCCTCGGCCTGACCTTCAAGCCCAACACCGACGACATGCGCGACAGCCCGTCCATTGCCATCATCCAGGCCTTGCAGGATGCCGGCGCGGTCATCCGTGCCTATGACCCTGAAGGGGTTGAGCAAGCGCGGAAGGTTCTGGAAAATGTCACCTACTGCACCGACGCCTATGGCGCGATGGAAGGCGCGGACGCGCTGGCCATCGTGACGGAATGGGATCAATTCCGCGCGCTTGACCTCAACCGGGTGAAGACGCTGCTCAACAAGCCGATCATCGTCGACCTGCGTAACATCTATCCCCGCAAGCTGATCGAAGAGGCCGGTTTCACCTATCAGGCCGTCGGCCGCTAGAGGCACCGGACGGGCACGACCGAAGGCTGCGCCCGCTCCAAAAGACATTGCACTGAAAATCGGCGGGAAGATTCGCCTTTCCGCCCATATTATGATGCCGATTGTACGGCTTTCTCTCTTCGAGAAGATAATGGAAAATTGGGAGCATAGCTCTTTACGCTACCCCTTGCGCACTCTGTGCCGAGCGCACCCAAAGGAGCGATGGTGGACAGGGCTGGATTCGAACCAGCGTACGGGAAACCCGGGCAGATTTACAGTCTGCTGCCTTTAACCACTCGGCCACCTGTCCAGTCGCCTAACCGTTTCGGGGAAGCCCCGATCGGCTGGAGGGCGCTCAATGGCGAAAGGAGACTTGCCTGTCAATGGCTCAATGTGAAAAGAGCGACACATGAAAAGAGGAAATCGCACTGGAAAGGCCAAAGGGACCTTTCCCCGCTTCTATGGACGGCATGCCGTCATCGCCGCGCTCGCCAATCCGAACCGGGTGGTGCGCAAGATCTGGGGGACGCGAGAGGCGCTGAATGCGCTCGATCTGCCCACGGTCCTGCCCATCGTCTATTCCGATGGCGCCGATCTGGGGCGTATGGTGCCGTCGGACGCACCGCATCAGGGCATCGTGGCCGAGGTCGAGCCGCTGGACGATGTCTGGCTGGGCGACGCGCTGGAGGCCGGACAGGACGACGGACCGGGTTATGGGCGCCCCGTGCTGGTGTTGGATCAGGTAACGGACCCGCACAATGTCGGCGCGATCCTGCGGTCGGCCGCGGCCTTCGACGCGCTCTGCATCGTGACGCAGGACCGCCATGCGCCGCCCGAATCAGGGGTGTTGGCGCGGGCCGCTTCGGGCGCTCTGGAAATCATACCCTGGGTCCGGGTCGTGAACCTTGCCCGCGCGCTCGATGAGATTGCCGAAGCCGGCTATTGGCGCATCGGTCTGGATGGCGAGGCCGACACGACGCTGGGCGAGGCCATCGGCACATCGCGGGTCGCGCTGGTGCTGGGCGCCGAGGGCGAAGGCCTGCGCCACAACAGCATGGCGCATTGCGACATTTTGGCTAAACTGCCGATCAGCCCGCGCATGGAAAGCCTCAACGTTTCCAATGCCGCGGCAATCGCCCTTTACGCGGCCGCCAGCCGGTAAGCGCATGGGGGCACGAATACAGGGGGAGGGTCGCTTGTGATCGCTTTTCTGCGCACCGCCGCCGTTCTGACGGCCAGCCTGCTGCTCTCGGCTTGCCTGGTGACGCCGGGCAAGTTTGACTCGACGCTGGACATCCGCGCCGACCGCAGCTTCAGCTTCACCTATAAGGGCGAGATATTGGCGTCCGATATAGGCAAGGGGCTGGGGCCGGCGCCCTCCAGCGAGGATCCAATCGACGGCACCCCGCCCAAAGAGCAACCGAGCAGGCTGCACACGGCCTTGCAATCCAAGGAGCAGGGCAAGGCCGAGGAGCGGTTCGACAACAAGGAGGGCAAGAGCGACGAGCAGCAGATGCAGGGCATCGCCGCCGCCCTCGCCAAGGAGAAGGGGTTCCGTTCGGCCCGCTATATGGGCAATCATCGGTTCGAGATCGACTATGCGATCAGCGGCAAGCTGACCCATGCCTTTCTCTTTCCGTTCAACAGCGACGCGCAGATCGTGCTGCCCTTCGTCGCGGTGGAATTGCGCGGGGACGACCGCGTGCGGGTCAAGGCGCCGGGCTATTCCAACGGCTATGACAAGAGCCAGAACCCCATGGGCGGCAGCGGCAGCGACGACGCGGCCAAGGCGCTGGACGGCACCTTCACCCTCACCACCAATGCTGAGATCGTCAGCCAGAATCAGGAGGACGGCGCACAGGACACGCCGCAGGGCAAGCGGATCATTTGGAAAGTGACGCCGCTGACCAATGAGGCGCCCGCCGCCACGCTACGGGTCAAACCGTAACGCGGCGCGGGCGAGGCGGATCAATCTTCCGGCGCGATGGTGATGCGCAGGCCGTCCAGCGCATCGCTGAAGGTCAGCTGGCACGACAGGCGGCTGGTTTCGTTGCGATGGTCCGAGCTGTCGAGCAGGTCGTTCTCATCTTCGCTGACCGGCGGCAGGCTGTCGGCGAAGGCGGGGTCGACATAGACATGACAGGTCGCGCAGGAACAGCAGCCGCCGCACAGGGCAAGCAGTTCGTCAAAGCCGTTGTCGCGGATGATTTCCATCACCGACAGGCCGTTATCGCCCTCAACCGCCTTCTCTTCGCCCGAACGGTTGACCACAATCAGTTTCGCCATGTACCCAGATCCTCAAATTTTTTCTCGCCGCTCATTACGGACGGCCAGCGGGAAATCAAGAGCCGGACAGCGATTCAATGGTCATTACAGCGGAACAATTGCGGTCCAGCCTGGATAATATCGCCCTGGTGGAGCCTGCCTTCGCCGCCGCCATCGGCCGGGTCGGCTATCCCCTCCCCCGAGTCCGCGAACCGGGCTATGAAACCCTGTTGCGCACGATCGTCGGCCAGCAGGTGAGCGTTGCCGCCGCCGCCGCGGTGTGGCGGAAGCTGGAGGCGGAACTGGGCGAGGGCTGCGCGCCGCAAGCGTTGATGGCGCGCAATTTCGATACGCTGCGCGCATGCGGCCTGTCGCGGCAGAAGCAGGGTTACGCCCGCAGCCTGGCCGAACTGGTGGTGAGCGGCGCGCTCGACCTGCACAATCTGCCCGCCGATGATGAGGAAGCCATTGCCCAACTCGTGCAGGTCAAGGGGATCGGACGCTGGTCGGCGGAAATCTATCTGCTGTTCGCGGAGGGGCGCCCGGACATCTGGCCCGCCGGCGACCTTGCCGTGCAGATCGAGATCGGCCGAATATTGGGCCTTTCCGAACGGCCGAGCGAAAAGCTGACGCGCGAACTGGCGGAACGCTGGCGCCCCTATCGCGGCGCGGCAGCGATCATGGCCTGGCATCATTATAATACGGAGGTTCTGTAACCGATATGGCGCTGCCCCATGCCCGCTACATCGTCCTGGAACATGAGGGCGTGTGGAAGATCAATCTCGACAACCGCTATTACGGCCCCTTCCCGACGCGCGAGACCGCCGTGGAAAGCGCAACCGGCACGGCGCAAAAGGCCAGTGAGGCTGGCTATCCGGCTTCGGTTCTGTTGATGCGGGGCACCAAGTTCGAAACGCTGTGGACCAGCGTGGCGGACGCAGACCCGCAATAGCCAACCATAAGGCGGGAATTTTTTCGCAGTTGCGGGAACCATGGCCCCCGTGATGCATTTATCGCCTCCAGTTGCGTAGGCGTAGGGATGAGCAAAAAAGTTCTGATCGTCGAGGACGAGATTTTCGTCGCTCTGGAAATCGAGCATATCGTCGAGGATGCTGGCTATACGGTCAGCGCCATCGCGGCTGATCGTCAGGCGGCGCTCGATGCCGCGTGCGATTGCGATATCGCCCTTGTGGACCTCAATCTGCGCGACGGGCCTACCGGCCCCGGCATCGGCGTTGAGCTGGCGAGCCAATATGGCGTGCGGGTCATCTATGTGACCGCCAACCCCGCCCAGATCGGCGATGCGTCCGAAGCAGCGCTGGGCGTCATCACCAAGCCCTTCCGCGCATGCAGCATCACCCAAACGCTGCATCTGGCCGCCGCCGACAGGCCGGAACTGGAAGCCATTGAAATTGCGGGCTTTACGCCATTCCTGCCGGCGAGCGGCTCATGGATGCAGCTGGAATCCAGAGGCAGAGGCTAAGGCCTTCGGGCCGCCAGTCGCGGGTCATCCGCCCCCCCAATTGCCGTTCGACACTGAGTTGCATCAGACGGCTGCCGAACCCGTGATCCATGGCGGGAACGGCGGGCGGACCACCTTCCTCCCGCCAGTCGATGCGGATTTCTCTACCATCGATCGCCACCAGCATATGCACGCGACCGGCGGGTTCGGAGAGCGCGCCATATTTGGCGGCATTGGTCGCCAACTCATGGAACAGCAGCGCCAGCGGTGTCGCGGAACGGTCGTCGATCGCCGGATTTTCCCCGGAATAGAGGATGCGTGCACCATCCGAATCGCGATAGGGCGCAAAAATCTGGTCGAGTATGCCCCACAGACGCCCCTCGCCCTGGTCCGGATGCGAATTGGGCCCGTGGGGACGAACGAAATCATGGGCGCGGCCAAGCGCCATGATCCGGTCGCGCAGATCGTCGGCCGCCACCTGAATTTCCGGATGCTGGCGTGCCGACAGGCCGATCAGGCCGGAAATCACCGAAAAGATGTTCTTGATCCGATGGGACAGTTCATGCGCGATGACCTCCCGCTCCTCCACCATCAGAATCTGGTCATTGATATCGGTGCAGGTGCCGATCCAGCGAACCACCTGCCCTTCCTCATCCCGGATCGGCAGCGCGCGGCCCAGCGTCCAGCGATAGTCGCCGCTATGATGCTGCATTCGATATTCGATTTCATAGGGATCGCCGGTTGCCAGGCTATGCCGCCAGCGCTTCCAGGCCAGCGGTTGGTCCTCCGGGTGGAACATGGCGCTCCACCCTTCGCCATCGGTGATACCCTGCGCAACGCCGGTAAATTCATACCAGCGGGCGTTGAAATAATCATTATAGCCGTCGGGCAGGGCCGACCAGACCATTTGCGGCATGGTGTCCGCCAAAGTGCGGAACATGCGGTCGCTGTCCGCCACGGCCTGCGCATCCCGTGCCTGCCGGGTGATCATCTCCCGGTCACGGCGGCGGCCTTCCAATTCCAACATTACCTGACGGGCAAGTAGCGACAGACCTTGTCGCTGCACATCGGTCAGGCCCGCGCGCGGCTTGTCATCGACGACGCTCACCGCCCCGAGCGGCATTCCATCGCCGTCGACCAATGGCGCGCCGGCATAAAAACGAATGCGGGGCGCGCCAGTCACCAGCGCATTGTCGGCAAATCGCGGGTCCAGACTGGCATCGGGGACAATGAAGATCGCATCGTCCAGCATCGCATGGGCGCAGAAGGAAAGATCGCGGGGCGTTTCCTCCACATCCACGCCGGTCCGGGCCAGAAAACGCTGCCGATCCGCCTCGACGATACTGACCAGCGCGATCGGCGCTTCGCACAGGGCCGCGGCGAAATCCGTGATCTGGTCCAGCGTGGCAAAACCGCCGGCATCGAGATCGTAATGCGCAATCAGCGCTGCGCGATCCGCCTCGAGCCGGCTTCCTTCAGCCATCGCTGACACGCTCTATGTCGGCGCCGACGGCGGAGAGTTTTTCCTCCAGCCGTTCATAGCCGCGATCAAGATGGTAGACGCGGTTGACCTGGGTCTCCCCTTCGGCGGCGAGGCCGGCGAGGATCAGACTCATCGAGGCGCGCAGGTCCGTTGCCATGACCGGCGCGCCGACCAGCCGGTCGACCCCGCGCACGACCGCCGTGCGGCCATTCACACCGATGTCCGCACCCATGCGCGCCAGTTCGGGCACATGCATGTAGCGGTTCTCAAAGATCGTTTCGGTCAGCACCGACGCCCCGTCCGCCTTGGTCAGCATCGCCATGAACTGCGCCTGCATGTCGGTCGGGAAAGCCGGGAAAGGCGCGGTCGAGATGGTGAGCGGCTTCAGCTTGCCGTCCGACGACACCTTGATGCCGTCCTTCAGTTCCTCGACATGAACGCCCGCATCGCGCAGCGCGGCAAGGATGGCGTGCATGTCGTCGGCGCAGGCGCCCGCCAGTTCCAGCGAGCCGCCGGTGATGGCGGCCGCGCAGGCATAGCTGCCTGCCTCGATCCGGTCGGGCATCACGCTATAGGTCGCGCCATGCAGCCGGGGCTTGCCGTGGATGGTGAGCTTGTCGATCCCGACGCCCTCAATCTCGGCGCCCATGGCGATCAGCAGGTTGCAGAGATCAACGATCTCCGGTTCGCGCGCCGCATTTTCCAGAATGCAGGTGCCATTGGCCATCACCGCCGCCATGACGGCGTTCTCGGTCGCACCGACCGACACCACCGGGAAGGTATAGATGCCGCCGGGCAGACCGCCATCGGGCGCGCTGGCGCGAACATAACCGGCGTTGATCTCGATTTTCGCGCCAAAGGCTTCCAGCGCTTTCAGATGCAGGTCGATCGGGCGATTGCCAATGGCGCAGCCGCCGGGCAGCGACACCCTCGCCTCCCCCGCGCGGGCGAGCAGCGGTCCCAACACCAGGATGGATGCGCGCATCTTGCGCACAATATCATAGGGCGCTTCGGTCGAGGTCACACGCCCCGCGCGCAACGTCATGACCCGGCCGAAATCCTCCGGCCGCGCGCCCTCTATCATGGTAGAGACGCCGAGCTGGTTGAGCAGATGGCCAAAGCTGTCGACATCCGCCAGACGCGGCAGGTTGCGCAGCGTCACCGGCTCATCGGTCAAGAGCGCGCAAGGCAGCAATGTGAGAGCGGCGTTCTTTGCGCCGGAGATGGGAAGGCGGCCGTTGAGCGCGTTGCCGCCGCGTATATGAATGCGGTCCATCGACTGGGTTCTTACCTTTAATTGCGTTTTTCGCAAGGTCGCTGAAAGGACGGGAGGGCAGGAAAATCGGTCATGTCATCGCGCTCGGCTGAAACATTTATTCATTCCCCCGCCCATTATTGATCGAGTTTAGTGCAAGCAACGGAAATGCAGCCAAAAGACGCGTGGGGCGTTTTGCCATCGTAATAACAATGCAAATAAGAAGGTGTTTTTGGTGGCAACAAGTTGTTTCGCGGAGAGGCTGGCGAAGCATGTGCCCCTGTCCGATGCGGAAAAGACGGCGCTTGCACGACTGGAAGAAAATCCGCGCAAGGTAAAGCGCGGCGCGATGATCCAGCGCGTCAATGACACGGTGACTGAGCTGTTTGTACTGCGCGAAGGACGGGTGATGAGCTTCGTCATCCTGCCCGACGGCAGCCGACAGATATTGCGCGTCTATTTCCCCGGCGATTTCATCGGATCGGCCAGCACGATCTACAGCAAGGCCCCGGAATCGCTGGTGGCCCTGTCGGACGCGATCATCTGCCCGTTCGACAAACATGCGCTGCGCCGCCTGCTGGAAGAATTTCCTCGCGTCGCGGCATTGCTGTTCCTGCTGTCCAATGCGGAGCGCGTCGCGCTTACCGACCGGCTCGCGTCATTGGGACGGACATCAGCCAAGGCCCGGGTCGCGTCCTTCCTGCTCGATATTTTCGATCGCCTGCGGGTGACGGACGACAGCATCACCGACAGTTTCGACCTGAAGCTGACGCAGGAGGAGATTGGCGACGCCATCGGCCTCACCTCCGTCCATGTGAACCGGATGATCCGGCAAATGGAACAGGAAAGCCTCATCAGCCGGGCCAATGGGCGCATCACGCTGCGCGACATGGCGCGGCTGGAGGAGATCGGCCATTATACCAACCGGCACAAGGACATGGATCTGGACTGGCTGCCGACGCTGAATTGAAACCCAGACGATAGGTCGAGATTTCGTTCAAGCGGAGCCGAAAAGTGGGATTTTTTGGGCACCGGAGCGCATAAAATCGCGCTTTGCAGGCCCGACCGGGCGGAATATTCGCCTATCGTCAGGCGAGCAGTTCGACATCCCAATAGAGCCAGTCGTGCCAGCTTTCATGCAGATAATTGGGCGGGAAGGCGCGCCCATGTTCCTGTAACTGCCAGCTGGTCGGGCGGATCGGCGTCACATGCAGCTGCATATGCGCTTCCTTGGGCGTGCGTCCGCCTTTCTTGAGATTGCAGGGCGAACAGGCCGTCGCGACATTTTCCCATGTCGTGCGGCCGCCGGCCCGGCGCGGGATCACATGGTCGAAGGTCAGGTCGTTGGGCGATCCGCAATATTGGCAAACGAATTTGTCGCGCAGGAACAGGTTGAACCGGGTGAAGGCAGGATGTTCGGACGGCTTCACATATTGCTTGAGCGCGATCACAGAGGGGATCTTCATCTGCAGGCTGGGGCTGTGCACCTCCCGCTCATAGCTGGAGACAATGTCCACCCGTTCCAAAAAAAACCGCCTTGATGGCGGTTTGCCAGGGCCAGAGGCTCAGCGGATAATAGCTTAGCGGCGTGTAGTCCGCGTTCAGGACCAAGGCCGGACAGTTTTCCGGATGTCGTATCAGGTCGGGATGGTACATATATTACCCTTCAACCCCCAATTGCCGCCGCTCTGATCGACCAGAAACGTGACGGGAGCATGACAGCATTAACCACCCCACCCCGTCAAGGGCCTGTATGATTCAATCGCACGAACCACAGCATATGGTAACTCGCTTCGCGCCAAGCCCCACAGGTAGGTTGCATATCGGTCATGGTTGGTCGGCATTGCTGGCCATGGACTTCGCCCGCGCCGATGGCGGCGCCTTTCGCCTGCGGATTGAGGATATTGACGGCACGCGCAGTCGGCCCGAGCATGTCGCGGGGATCGTGGAGGATTTGCGCTGGATCGGCGTCGAATGGGATGGCGAGATCGTCTTCCAGTCGGCGCGGCTGGCGCACTATGACGCGGCGCTGGCGCGGCTCAAGGACATGGGACTGCTCTATCCCTGCTTCTGCACCCGCGCCGATATAGCGGCCAGCGCCAGCGCGCCGCATGGACCCGAAGGGCCGGTCTATCCGGGGACGTGCCGGGGACTGACGGAAGCGGACCGGGCACGACGGATCGCGGCGGGGGAGACCCATGCCTGGCGGATCGACATGGCGCGGGCGGTCGACCGGGCCGGAGCCTTGCGCTGGCGTGCCTCCTCCCTGCGCTCCGGGCAAACGGAGTGGGTCGATGCCAGCCCCCTTATGGCCGGCGACGTCGTCCTCGCCCGCAAGGATGCGCCGGCCAGTTACCACCTGTCCTGCACGCTGGACGATGCGGCGATGGGTGTCAGCCATGTGCTGCGGGGCGAGGATCTAAGGGCGGCAACCGACATTCACCGGCTGATCCAGGCGCTGCTGGACCTCCCCTCCCCCATCTACATCCACCATCCGTTGCTGGTCGGGCCGGACGGCAGGCGGCTCGCCAAGCGTGACGGGTCGATCGCGCTCGCCGATCTGCGGGCGCAGGGCGCCGATCCCCAGCGGCTGGCCGACGACCTGCGCCATGCGCGCTTTCCGATTGGCATTTCGCTGGCAAGCGCATAGATTCACCGCATGAATATCGTGCTTGTCATCGCCCTGATCCTGGCCATGGGCGCCACCCTCGTCGCGCTGATCCGGGGCATCATCGCCTTCATGCAGGCGACCAAGGAACAGCTGAACTCGCCTGAGGGCGGCCCCAGCCCGTCCAGCCTGAAGCAGAACCGGATGATGATGAACCGCATCCTGTTCCAGGCGGTGGCGGTGATCATCGTCGCCATCCTGCTGCTGATGAAGGGTAACGGCTAACCCATGGTCAAGCTCAACAAAATCTATACCCGCACCGGCGATGCGGGCACCACCGGCCTTGTCGACGGATCGCGCCTGCCCAAACATGCGCCGCGCATGCAGGCCGTGGGCGATGTGGATGAAGCGAACAGCAGCATCGGCCTCGCCATCGTAGCGATCGGCGACGCCCCCGAAACCGCATGGCTGACCACCATCCAGAATGATTTGTTCGATCTGGGCGCCGACCTCGCCACGCCCGTTCCCGAGGGCGCGGACGAACCCTGGGCGCTGCGCATCGTCGCCTCGCAGGTCAAGCGTCTGGAGGAGCAGATCGACGCGATGAACGCCGACCTCGCGCCGCTGGACAGTTTCATCCTGCCGGGCGGATCGCCTGCTGCTGCCGCCGTGCATCTGGCCCGCGCAGTCACGCGCCGCGCCGAACGCGCCGCCACCGCAGCCGCGACCGAAGTGGCGCTCAATCCTCAGGCGCTCGCCTATCTCAACCGCCTGTCCGACCTGCTGTTCGTGATGGCGCGGCACCTCAACGGCAATGGCGCCAGCGACGTCAAATGGGTCCCGGGCGCCTCGCGATAGCCTTTGGATCGCCTATTTTCGAGTCGTCGGCTGTGCCACGGCTCGACTCTCCCGCCGCACGGCTCGTCCACAGGGCGCCCGTTAACCCTGTTCCTTCATCGCCGATTTACGCCTCGCCCCAATTTTGAGCCCGTTTTCAACAACGGGCCTCAGGGATGCAGTTCTACCTCGCGACTTCCTTCATCTTTCCGCGATCCCTGCGGGTTCGTCTCTTCGCGCTCTGCTTCGTCACCACCCATCTGCCTCTGCTCGGCTATATCGGCTGGGGCGCGGCGACGGGACGGATTGCCTGGGCCGAGTTCGTCATCCTGACCCTGGCCACCCTGGCGGGCGCCGTCGGCGCGCTGATCGGCATCGGCGCGCTGCTGAACCCCATCCACGCGCTGGCCGATGCGCTGCATGAGGGCGACGTGCCGAGCCGGGAACGCGGCGATACGCCGACCTTGCCGGAAGTCGGGGACATCATCTCCCGCCTGTTCGCGGGCGTCCGCCGCGCCGCAACCGCCACCCGCGAGCAGATCGACGAACTCAACATCGCCGCGCATGAGGACCCGCTGACCGGCATCGCCAACCGACGCGGCTTCCTGGCACAGCTCGACGCCCTGCCCCCGGCTCGCCGCCGGGGTTGCATCGCGATCATCGACATCGATCATTTCAAACAGGTCAACGACCAGCTCGGCCATGACGTGGGCGACCGGGTGCTGGGCGACTTCGCCGCCCGCCTGTCGTCGCAGACCCGCCGCATCGACGTGATCGGCCGCTGGGGTGGCGAGGAATTCGTCATCTTCTATCAGGACGCGATCGAGGATGAAGCCAGCTGGTCGCTCGCCCGCATTGCCGACCGGATGCGGCAGGAACCCATCGGCCAGGTGAATGGCGAACCGATCAGCTTTTCCGCAGGGCTGTGCACCTGGCGCGGCGACCCGGTCATGGCGGCGCTCAGCCGGGCCGACGAAGCGCTGTATCGGGCCAAGCAGTCGGGCCGGGACCAGATTCAGCGCGCGGAACGGCCCTCCGGCATGGCTTTCGGAACATAAGGTCCCCTTCATGCGCTTGGTTGACGAGAGCGGATAAACCGTATCGAAGGGGCATGGATGGCCAGAAGCCGAACCGCACCCAGCCAGATCGACCTGATCACCCGCTATCGGGAGGTCCGGGCGCTGAGCGAGGCGCTGACCGCGCCCCTGTCCGACGCCGATGCGACGGTGCAGTCCATGCCCGACGCGTCTCCGGCCAAATGGCATCTGGCCCATGTCAGCTGGTTCTTCGAAACCTTTGTGCTGCGTGATCATGTCGCGGGATACAAGCCGTTCGATCCGCGCTACGCCTTCCTCTTCAACAGCTATTATGAGGCCGAAGGGCCGCGCCATGCCCGGCCCATGCGGGGACTGCTGACGCGCCCGAGCCTGAAGGACATCCGCGCCTATCGCGCCCATGTCGACAAGGCGCTGATCACCGCCCTGCCGATGCTGATGCCGGAGGTTCAGGCGCTGGTGCTGCTGGGCCTGCAGCATGAGCAGCAACATCAGGAATTGCTGCTGACCGACATCCAGCATCTTTTCTCGCTCAATCCGCTGGAACCGGCGCTGTTCGACGCGCCCAACGCCCTGCCCGCGCCGGTGCCCGGCCCGCTCCACTGGATCGAGGGACGGCAGGGACTGGTCGAGATCGGCGACGATGGAAAGGGCGATTTCGCCTTCGATTGCGAAGGGCCGCGGCACAAGACGGTGCTGCGCCCCCATGCGCTGGCGCATCGTCCGATAACCAATGGCGAATGGATCGCCTTTATCGAGGATGGCGGCTATGCGCACGCCGCCCACTGGCTGTCGGACGGATGGGCATGGGTGCAGGCCGAACGGATCGAGGCGCCGCTTTACTGGAAGCGCCATGAGCAGGGCTGGACCCGATACGGACTGGATGGGCGCAAGCCGGTCAATCCCGCCGCCCCGGTGACGCATGTCAGCCTCTACGAAGCCGATGCCTATGCCAGTTGGGCGGGCTTTCGCCTGCCGACCGAGGCGGAATGGGAAAGCGCGGCGCTCAATGTCGCATCCACCAGCGGCAACCAGCTCGACGGCCCGGCCTGCCCGCGCGCCCGCGCGGCGGAGGATGGATCGGACCTGACGCAGATGTTCGGCGATGTCTGGGAATGGACCGGCAGCGCCTATCGCCCGCATCCCGGCTTTCGCGCCGCCGAAGGGGCCGTCGGCGAATATAATGGCAAGTTCATGTCCGGCCAGTTCGTGCTGAAGGGCGGCAGTTGCGCCACCCCGCGCGGCCATGTCCGGGCAAGCTATCGCAATTTCTTCTATCCCCATCAACGCTGGCAGTTCACCGGGCTGCGGCTGGCAAAGGATTTATAAGGCGATGCTGCTGACCGAGGACGCCACGCTGCCGCTGCGCGCGCCCGATCCGGCCTTCCGACGCGACATAGTCGAAGGCCTGTCCCGCGAGCCCAAGGCGACGCCGCCCATCTGGTTCTACGACCGCCGCGGATCGGAACTGTTCGAGGCGATCACCGACCTGCCCGAATATTATCCGACGCGGACGGAAACCGCCTTGCTGGAAAAACATGGGCACGATTTCGCCGCCATGGTGGGATCGGGACGCGCGGTGGTCGAATTCGGCGCGGGCAGTGCGCGCAAGACGCCGCATCTGCTGCGCGCCATCGATCCGGAAGCCTATGTGCCGATCGACATCAGCGGCGAATTTCTCCACGCCAGCAGCAGTGATCTGGCTTCGGCCTTTCCGGGGTTGCCGGTGCTGCCAGTCGTCGGGGACTTCAACCGCGATCTGTCCCTGCCCGCCGCCGTGGACGGACTGCCCCGGCTGGGCTTCTTCCCCGGATCGACCATCGGCAATTTGGAGCCGGAGGCCGCCGTCGATCTGTTGCGGGCGATGCACCGGCTGCTGGGCGACGGGTCGATGCTGCTGATCGGCATGGACCGGATCAAGGACCGCGAACGGCTGATCGCCGCCTATGACGATGCGGCGGGAGTGACCGCAGCGTTCAATCTGAACCTGATCACACGCATCAACCGCGAGCTGGAGGGCGACATGCCGATCGACGGCTTTGCCCATCGCGCAGTCTGGAATGACGAAAAGGCGCGGATTGAAATGCATCTGGAGGCGGTTCGGCCGCTGCATTTCCACGTCGCGGGCCAATGTTTCCGCATGGCGGCGGGTGAGACGATCCATACCGAAAGCAGCCATAAATATGGCACGCGCGACGAAAGGTTGCTGCTGCGCGCGGGCGGATGGGAACCGTTGCGGGAATGGACCGATGCGGACGGGCTGTTTTCGCTGATCCTCGCAGCAGCATAGGCAAGCCGCGCCGCCGCCGCTATGCGGGGGGCATGAGTCCGGGTGCGGTCACGCGTTTCATCTCGGCACGCACCGTCGATGAGGCGGAATGCGTCGCCTCCGTCCTGCTGGCGATCGCGCTGGCGCATGGACTGGGCGCTGTTCATGTCTCCTGGGCCGCCTTTGCCGGCTATATGGTCATGCGCGGCCACGCCGGCGAAACGCTGGTACGGGGATTGCTGCGCATCGCCGGGACGGTCGCGGGCGGCATGCTGGCGCTGCTGGTCGCTCCGCTTGTCCTTCCATCCCTGCCTCTGATCACGCTGGCGATGCTGGTGGCGGCAACGGTCAGCCTCTATGGCGCGCTGACGGGCAAGCGATCCTATGCCTGGCTGTTCTTCGGCCTGACCTTCGTCATGCTGCTGTTCGACCGGGTGGAGCATCCCGACATCGCCCTGCCCAGTTTCGTCGCGACGCGCATTCTGGAAACCAGCGTGGGGACGCTGGCCTGCGTGACCGTCAGCCTGGCCTCCACCCTGACGCTGCGTCGCCGCTGGCCCGGCAGCCGGACGCCGCCGCCGCAGAGGCTCGGCTGGCATGGCGGAGCCTTTCGCCATGCCTTGCAGACCGGGGTGGCGGTGGGGTCACTGGCTGTCCTCCATGCCCTGATCGCCATTCCTGCGCCGACGCAGGGCGCGATTGCGGCCATGGCGGTGATGATGATGCCGGCGGCGGGCATTGGCGGCAGCGGGCTTGTCCCCGTCAGTCGCCGCATCCTCCATCGCGTGCTGGGCGGCGTCGCGGGTGCCGTGCTGGCCGCTGCGGTGTTGCTGATCGCCCATGGATCGCCGGCGGTGCTGATTGCCGGGACCGTGGCGGGCGTGCTGCTGGGACGGCATCTGGAAAATGGCGACCATGGCTATCGCTATGTCGGCACGCAGTTCACTCTGGCGGTGCTGGTGGCGCTGGTGCCCGACAGTTACGGCGACGCCGCCATCGCTCCTGCGCTGGAAAGGCTGGCGGGCACGCTGATCGGCATGGCGGCGCTGGCCCCGGTGCTGCTGGGCTGGCACTGGTTCAGTCCCGACCGGCCCCGGCCCTCCTCCCTTTCGCGGGAGGAAGCCGGAGGCATCTGACGCCTAGAGATGCTGATGCATCACGACCTCGAAACGCTCAAGCGCCGCGCGGGCTGCCATTATTCGACGACCTTCGCCGACCAGGTGGTGATCCAGCGCCAGGCGCCCCGGCATTCGCCCATGGCGCTCGCCTCCACCAGACGAAAGCGCGTGCCGTCCCAGACATAGCTTTCCCGACCGCCGCAATCGCCCAGACCCCGGCCCTTGGCATAGCTTTGCAGGGTGGAAGTCTGCGGCGCCCAGCGGGCATTGACCAGCATCGGATGGTTCGCATCCTCGCTCCAGCCCGGCTGATAGTCGAAGCTGGCGAAATGAAAGGCCCGCCGTCCCGCAATGCCGGTCGCGATCACCGGGACGGCGGAGGCATTATAGGCCCCCGCGCCGCAAGGCACGAGCACCAGCGTTTCCGTCCTGGACAGGCGATACAGGTCCGGCGGCGAGGAAGCGTTCCGCATCTCGTCGGCGCAACCCGTGAACTTGCCGAGCGCCGTCAACTCCTCCCGCCAGAGAGCGGGCGGTTCGGCGCCGTTGGGGATGATCGCGCGGCGCACCTGCGGCGTGGCGGGCGCCGGGCGGACGGCGCTGCGCGCCAGCGCGCCGGTCGCGACCAAAGCCACCTGCGTCCCGGCCCGCCCCTGCCTGGCGTCCATGTACCGCAATGCCGCAGCCGATCCGGCGAGCGAGGGCTGGCTGATCCGCCGGACGCCCGACCGGATTTCCATCGCACCGCCCCGCGCCATGGCGATGACAAGCGCGGAGGCCTGCGGCCCCTGCACACTGGCTTCGCCGTCCGTGCTACTGGCGGTCGCGACCTTGCGCCCGTCAATGAGGAAGCTCAGCGTCTCACGCCCTCTGGCATCGCGGCTGACCCAGATTTCCGGGTCGGCGGCTGCATCCGCATCCCGGCTGATGCCCAGCATGACCGGCGTATCGGGCCAGTCGCCGCCCTCGGGCAACAATGACACCGCCTCGCACCGGTCGCGATTGTCGCAGCCGATGGTCCAGTCCTTATAGCTTTCCAATGTGCCCGGCTTCGGCGCCTGCGCCAATGCCGTGCCTGCGACCGCCGACAGCGCCGCCGCCAGCCCGAATATGCGTTTCGCCCCCATATGTTAACCATAAAAGCTTTTACACGGGAGCGGTAGAATTTTGTTATGACTTCAGAATGATCAACGCAGGCTGAGCATCAACCCCGCCAGCGCCGCGCTCATCAGATTGGCCAGACTGCCCGCCACCAGTGCCTTGAGGCCCAGTCGCGCGATCACCGGCCTCTGGTTGGGCGCCAGATTGCCGGTGACGGCCATCTGGATCGCAATCGAACTGAAATTGGCGAAGCCGCATAGGGCAAAGGTGACGATGGCGATGGTCGCGGGCGACAGCGCGCCCTGAACCTGCCCCAGATTGATATAGGCGACGAATTCATTGAGCACGACCTTGGCGCCGAACAGGCCGCCCGCGATCTGCGCCTCGTTCCACGGAATGTTGAGCAGGTACATGACTGGCGAGAAGACATAGCCGAGCAGTTGCTGGAAGCTGAGATCCGGATAGCCGAACCAGCCGCCGATCCCGCCCAATATGCCGTTCGCCAGCGCCACCAGCGCGACGAAGGCCAGCACCATCGCGCCGACCGCGACGGCCAGCTTCACGCCGGTCTGCGCGCCCTGGGCAGCGGCCATGATCAGATTGGCAGGCTTTTCCTCATCATGGGTGGCTGGCGGCAGCGGTTCGCCCGCCGTGCCGTCGAACTGCGCGTCGGAATGATCGCCAAGCGGCAGCTCCGGTTCGCGCACCGGCTCGTCCGGCATCATGATCTTCGCCATCAGCAAGCCGCCGGGCGCGGACATGAAGCTCGCCGCCAGCAGATAGTCGATCTTGATCCCCATGGAGGCATAGGCGGCCAGGATGGTGCCCGCGACCCCGGCCATGCCGCTGGTCATCACGGCAAAGACCTGCGGCGGGGTGAGGCCCGCCAGATAGGGACGGATGACGAGCGGGCTTTCGCTTTGCCCGACGAAGATATTGGCGGCGGCGCACAGGCTCTCGACCTTGGACACGCCCGTCACCTTCTCGATGGCGCCGCCGACCCAGCGCACCACCTGCTGCATGATGCCCAGATAATAGAGGATCGACACCAGGCTGGCGAAGAAGATGATGACCGGCAGCGCCGCGATGGCGAAGCTCGCCCCGCCGATCTCCGGCTTGGCGAGCGGGCCGAAGATGAAGTCCGTCCCCGCCTGCGCATAGCCGAGCAGGTTCGATACGCCATGCGACATGCCCGCAATCACTGCACGTCCAACCGGCACATAGAGCACCAGCAATGCAATGCCCGCCTGTAACAGAAAGGCCGCACCGACCACCCGCAACCGGATGGCGCGACGATCGGAAGACAGGGCGAAGGCAATGGCAAGGATCAGCGCGATACCGGCTAGGCCAATGAGAAGATGCATGAAAAGCTTTCAGCGCGAGAACAAACGGCGCGACCATAAAGGGCGCGCAGTGGCGATACCAGCAGCTTTACGATGGTGCAAAAGCATCACATCGGGACGGCCCGCCATAGAAAATGCCGCCCCGTTGCCGGAGCGGCATGATCTTCATGGCAATGGCCCTAGGCCTCAGGCGGCAGCCTTGGCCCGCGACATGCGCTTGCGCTCGTTCGGATCAAGATAGCGCTTGCGCAGACGGATGTTCTTCGGCGTCACTTCGACCATCTCATCGTCGTCGATATAGGCGATGGCCTGCTCCAGCGTCATCTTCCACGGCGGGGTCAGGCGGATGCTGTCATCCTTGCCCGAAGCGCGGAAGTTGGTCAGCGCCTTCGACTTCATCGGATTGACTTCAAGGTCTTCGGGCTTGGCGTTCTGGCCAATGATCATGCCTTCGTAGAGCGTTTCGCCCACGCCGACCATCAGGACGCCGCGCTCTTCCAGCGGGCCAAGGGCATAGGCCACCGCCTCGCCCGCGCCATTGGAGATCAGCACGCCATTCTTGCGGCCTTCGATATTGCCCTTGTGGGGCCCGTATTTCTCGAACAGCCGGTTCATAATGCCGGTGCCGCGCGTGTCGGACAGGAACTCGCCATGATAGCCGATCAGGCCGCGCGACGGCGCCGAGAAGGTGATGCGGGTCTTGCCGCCGCCCGAGGGGCGCATGTCGGTCAGTTCCGCCTTGCGCTGGTTCATCTTGTCGACGACCGTGCTGGAGAATTCATCGTCCACGTCGATGACGACGGTTTCATAAGGCTCGGTCTTGTTGCCGGCCTCATCCTCGCCGAACAGCACGCGCGGACGCGAAATGCCGAGTTCGAAGCCTTCGCGGCGCATCGTCTCGATCAGGACGCCCAGCTGAAGTTCGCCGCGACCGGCGACTTCGAAGCTGTCCTTGTCCGCCGATTCCGTCACCTTGATGGCGACGTTCGATTCCGCTTCGCGCATCAGGCGATCGCGGATCATGCGGCTCGTCACCTTGCTGCCCTCGCGGCCCGCCATGGGCGAATCGTTCACCGCAAAGCGCATCGACAGGGTCGGCGGATCGATCGGCTGCGCCTTGATCGCGGTATTGACGGACGGATCGGCAATGGTGTTCGCCACGGTCGCGACGGTCAGACCGGCCAGCGAGATGATGTCGCCCGCCTGCGCTTCCTCGACCGGCACGCGCTCCAGGCCGCGGAAGGACAGGATCTTGGACGCACGGCCGGTTTCCAGCACATTGCCGTCGGCGTCGATGGCGTGGATCGGCTGGTTGACCTTCAGCGTGCCCGAATTGACGCGGCCGGTCAGGATGCGGCCGAGGAAATTGTCGCGGTCGAGCAGCGTCACCAGGAAGCTGAACGGCGCGTCCACATCCAGCGACGGCGGCGGCACATGGTCGACGATCTTCTGGAACAGCGGCTCCAGCGTGCCCGAACGCAACGACGAATCGTCGTTCGCATAGCCGTTGCGGCCCGAGGCGTAGAGGACCGGGAAGTCGAGTTGCTCGTCCGTGGCATCCAGCGTCACGAACAGGTCGAACACTTCGTCCAGCACTTCCTGGATGCGCTCGTCGGGACGGTCGATCTTGTTGACGACGACGATCGGACGCAGGCCCAGGGCAAGCGCCTTGCCGGTCACGAACTTGGTCTGCGGCATCGCGCCTTCCGACGAGTCGACCAGCAGGATCACGCCGTCGACCATGGAGAGGATGCGTTCCACCTCACCGCCGAAGTCGGCGTGGCCGGGCGTGTCGACGATGTTGATGCGGGTGCCGTTCCATTCGACCGAGGTGGGCTTCGCCAGAATGGTGATGCCGCGTTCCTTTTCGAGGTCGTTCGAGTCCATCGCGCGTTCCTCGACGCGCTGATTGTCGCGGAAGGTGCCGGACTGGCGGAAAAGCTGGTCGACGAGCGTGGTCTTACCATGGTCGACGTGCGCGATGATCGCGATATTACGCAGGGACATGAAGTTGCCTTCGGGATTGGTGGTTTCCCGGCCGGCACCGCGCCTGACCAAGAGTATCGCGCGCGCCACTACAGGAAATGACGCGTTGCGGCAAGCGTCGCGCGCGTGGCGGCGCGGGAACGATTGCAATGGGAAAGCCTGACCTTTAGCTTGCGGTGGAGGCTTGCAGCCGGACTGTTCTATATACATATAACAGTGCGAACCCTGACCGCCCTTGAGAGATGATATGGCTTCAACCGCGCCGACCGCCACTGCCGACCCGCTGAACCTGACCCCGCCCGATCCGGTGCCGCCGGTCGCGCCCGAAAAGGCAGCGGGACTGGTGCCGCTGGACGACGCAAAAAGGTCGAAGCTCGACGAGAAGGTCGATGCCTTCATCGACGACCTCGTCGCGCAGGACGCCAATTCGCCGGAATTCGGCCAGCGGGTCGACCAGCTCACCAATATGGGGCGCAAGGAAATCGCGGAGGCCGCCGGTCATTCCAACCGCTTCCTCGACCGCCCGGTGCGTGCGATGGACAGCGACAACAAGGTCGGCGTCGACCTTGCCGAACTGCGCCGGACCATCGAGGATCTCGATCCGGGCAAGCGCGGCAGCCTGACCGCGCCCAAGAAGCTGTTCGGCCTCATCCCCTTCGGCAACCGGATGCGCGACTATTTCGACAGCTATAAAAGCGCGCAGAGCCACATTAATTCGATCCTCGGCTCGCTCGCCAGCGGCAAGGACGTGCTGATCAAGGACAATGCCGCCATCGATGTCGAGCGGCAGAATATGTGGCAGACCATGGGCCGTCTGGAGCAGATGATCCATATCAGCAAGACGCTGGACGCCCGGCTGGAGGCGAAGGCGCTGGAACTGGATTCGACCGATCCGGCCAAGGCCAAGGCGATTCGGGAGAGCGCGCTGTTCTACATCCGCCAGCGCACGCAGGATCTGCTGACGCAGATGGCGGTGACGGTGCAGGGCTATCTGGCGCTGGATCTGGTCAAGAAGAATAATGTCGAGCTGGTGAAGGGCGTGGACCGCGCCAGCACCACCACCGTCGCGGCGCTGCGCACCGCCGTCACCGTGGCGCAGGCGCTGGTCGGGCAGCGCCTGGTGCTGGAACAGATCACCGCGCTCAACACGACGACCGCGAACATGATCGATTCGACCGGCGAGATGCTGAAGACCCAGACCGCGCAGATTCACGAGCAGGCCGCGTCCAGCACCATTCCCATTGAGACGCTCCAGCGCGCCTTCCAGAACATCTACGACACGATGGACAATATCGACACGTTCAAGATGAAGGCGCTGGAGAATATGAAGACGACGGTGAACACGCTGTCGACCGAAGTCGAGAAGTCCAAGGGCTATATCGCCCGCGCCGAGGGGCAGGCCCAGGCTGCGCAACAGGCCCGCGCCGACAATCCGCTGCTGAGTTCGATCGAGGCATGATGCGATGAGCCGATCCGACCGCGTTCTGGCCGATGCCGAAGCGGTGCTGCGCCGCCACAGCGAGCGCGGCCAGAGCCTGTCGGCCCGCGCACGGCAAAGGCGCAACGCGGCGCTGATGCGGAAGGTCAAATATGCCTTCTGGGCAGTAGCGGCGGTCCTGATCGGCAGCGCGGTCGCGGGCTTCATCGCGCCCATCGGCACGACCGGCGTGATGATCGCACTGGGCGTCATGCTGGCGGCGGTGCTGCTGATCGGGGCGCTGCCCGGTGAAAAGCGCGTCAGGACGGAGGCGCTGGCGGGCACGGCGATCACCGCCTTGCCGTTGCAGACCGAAATCTGGCTGGAAAATCAGCGCAAGGCCCTGCCCGCGCCCGCCGTGATGCTGGTCGACAGCATCGGCGTCAAGCTGGAGACGCTGGCCCCGCAGCTCGAACGGCTGGGGGAACAGGACCCGGCGGCGCAGGAAATCCGCAAGCTGCTGGCCGATCATCTGCCCGAACTCGTCACCGGCTATCAATCCATCCCCGAACCGCTGCGCCGCGAGGAGCGCAATGGCCGCGTGCCGGAAAAGCAGTTGATCGAAGGGCTTAACGTGATCGACGCGGAAATCGCGCGGATGAGCGAAAATCTGGCGAGCGGCGATCTCGACAAGCTGGCGGTGCAGAATCGCTTTCTTGAGCTGAAATATCAGGAGGCGAAGGAACTCGGGCAATAGAACCGTCTTCCTGTCGTTATGATCCACCTGACGCTGATCATCGTCGATTTCCTGACCGGGCTGCTGGCGGCCGGCGCATGGGCGCTTGTCACGGCGGGCGGGGCGATCGCGGCGCTGGTCGCCGGTGGATTTCTGGGCGTGGCGGTGCTGCGCAAATGGCGGCAAAAGGGGTGAAGCCGGTCAGTGCCCCTCGATCCAGACGGTCATCACCGTCGGGGTCAACGGCTGACTGAACTGGATACCGAAGCGCTTTCCCTTGGCCCACATCACCCGTCCGCTCGCCGCCTGCCCCAGGGCCTCGACGGTCAGGAAGGTGCCGGCCTCGGGCGGCGTTTCGCAATGGGCGAGCGCGCCCGTGCAGGACAGGTCCAGAAAATGCGCCCGCGCCGCGATGCCGCCGAAGCTCAGTGCCACCGGCCCGAACATTTTGTGGCGCGGATCGTGCCGCCGCTGCGTCAGCTCAGCCATTCCTGCCCCTCCCCCGAAGGCCATGTTCACCACAACAGGTCAAAAGCGTGCACCGAATCGCGGCTGGCTGCGCATTAACCATATTTTGCGTCAGTGGAAGGGCGGAACGACAGATGCGGTCAGGAACGCAGGGCGCAAGGGACGATTGCACTGGGGTCCGGTCGCGCGGCGGCCCGTTTGAAACGGGCGAAATAGCCGCCCGCCGTCGGCTTGGGCACCAGTTCCTCCAGCCGGAAACCCATCGCCGCCAGTTCGCAGGCGAGCAGGCGCGGCGGCGTGCCATGCTGGTCGGTCGGCCGGTTGGCATCCACCACGATCAGTTCGCCATCGGGCTTGAGCGCAGGGCTGAGGTTCCAGAGAAAGGCGTAAGGCTCTGCAATCTCATGATACATGTGGACCATGAAGATGCGGTCAAAGCTGTTTTCGGGCAGCCTGGGGTTTTCCGGCGCGCCCAGCTTGACGCTGACATTGCGCCAATCCTCCCGCGTGATGCGGCGGCTGAGGGCCTCGATCACCTCGGGCATGATATCCTCGGCCAGCACGCGCCCCCTGTCACCCACCCTGTTCGCGAGGCGCACCGTATAATAGCCCTCACCCGCGCCGATGTCGGCCACGGTCATGCCGCGCCGGATGCCCGCGCGGTTCATGATGTCCTCGGCCTCGTTCACACGGTCGCGGGCCTCTTCGCTCGACCAGCGGGTGGAAACGATGGGGGCCACCGGGCGGTCGGCGCGCGGAAAAGCGCGGACTGCCGCCGGGCGGTCGTTATTCTTGTCCGACGAAAACGGGCCGCAGCCCGCCAGCAGCAGCAGGCATCCTGTCAGGATTCCGGCCGGCCACGCCGGACTTTTCATCAGTCGACATCCTCCACATCGACCTTCTCGCCCGTCACCTTCTGCGACAGGGCGGCCGCCATGAAGGGATCGAGCGCGCCGTCCAGCACATCGTCGGGCGAAGTGGAGGTGACGCCCGTGCGCAAATCCTTCACCAACTGATAGGGCTGAAGGACGTAGGAACGAATCTGGTGGCCCCAGCCGATCTCGGTCTTGGCCTGATAGTCGGTCGAAGCGGCTTCCTCCCGGCGGCGCAGTTCCGCTTCGTAGAGGCGCGCCTTCAGCATGTTCATGGCCGTCGCGCGGTTCTTGTGCTGCGAGCGGTCATTCTGCGACGCGACGATGATGCCTGAGGGAACGTGGGTGATACGGACCGCCGAGTCCGTGGTGTTGACGTGCTGCCCGCCCGCACCCGACGCGCGGTAGGTGTCGATCTTGAGGTCGCTCTCATTGACCTCAATCTCGATATTGTCGTCGATCACCGGATAGACCCAGACCGACGAGAAGCTGGTGTGCCGCCGCGCCGAACTGTCATAGGGGCTGATGCGCACCAGACGGTGGACGCCGCTCTCCGTCTTGGCATAGCCATAGGCATTCTCGCCCTTGAACAGGAAGGTCGCGGACTTGATGCCCGCCTGATCGCCCGCCTGATAGTCGACCAGTTCCACCTTATAGCCGCGCCGTTCCGCCCAGCGGCGGTACATGCGGCTGAGCATTTCGGCCCAATCCTGACTTTCGGTACCACCCGCGCCAGCGTGGATTTCCAGATAGGTGTCGCTGGCGTCGGCCTCGCCCGCCAGCAGCGCCTTGATCTTGTCCTCATCGGCCCGGTCAGCCAGCGCCTTCAGCGACGCAACGGCCTCGTTCACCATATCCTCATCGCCCTCGGCCTCGGCCATTTCGATGAGTTCGGCGGTGTCGGTCTTCTCGCTGTCGATCGCGCGGGTGGCGCCAATGGCGGCGTCCAGCCGGGTGCGCTCGCGCATCACTTCCTGCGCGAGTTTCTGATTGTCCCAGAGCGTCGGGTCCTCGACGCGGGCGTTCAGTTCATCCAGGCGGCGCAGCGCGCGGTCCCAGTCCAGGAAACGGCGCAGCAAATCCAGCGCGGCGTCGATGCGGTCGATATATTGCTGCGCTTCGGCGCGCATGGTCTGTTCTCCAAATTTCACGCCTGCGGCGCGAACGGTCTTGATGCGGTCCTTTCTTGCGGCGCGGCGCGCGCGTCAAGGAAAACCGGCTTTACCGGGCAATCGCCGGGAAGGTAGCAAAAAGCAGCTCCCCACCCAAGCGGTCGTGGATGTCAATAAATACCGCCCTGATCCTGAAGGAAATCGCTGTCCGTGCGCTGGCGGCGCTGGACGGTGGCCTCGATCCGGGCGGCGGCCTTGTCCTGCGCAGCAACCTCTTCCTTGCGGATCGAACGGCGCGGTTCGGATTCGGGCTTGAACGCTTCCCAGATTACGGCGGGCTTCGGCTCGTCGGTCGGCCAGACACCATAGACGCGCTTGCCCGACCGGCGGTCGATCGTGACCATGCGGATGCCCGCCGGGGCAATGAAGGGCGTCTTGGGCATGGTTTCCAGCACCGGGGTCATCGCCGCCTTCCAGATCGGCGCGGCGACGCGGCCGCCCTGCGCCCAGCCGCCCAGGCTGCGCGGCTGATCGTAGCCGATATAGACACCCGCCACGAGATCGGGCGAGCCGCCCACGAACCAGACGTTGGTGGGACCGTTGGTGGTGCCGGTCTTGCCGAACAGCGGACGGTTAAGATCGGCGAGGATCGTGGCCGTGCCACGCTGGATCACGCCTTCGGCAATGTGCACGACCTGATAGGCGGTCATGGGGTTCATCACCTGTTTGCCCTCGAAACCGAAGCGCGGCATCGGCTTGCCGTCCCAGTTCGCCATGTTGCAGCCGTCGCAGGCGCGCCAGCGCTGCGGCCAGATCACCTTGCCATGCCGGTCCTGCACATAGTCCATCAGCTTGGGGGTCAGCTGCCGCCCCTGGTTGGCGAGCATCGCATAGGCGTTCACCATCCGCTCCACCGTGGTTTCGCCGGCGCCCAGCGCATAGGACAGATAGGGCTGATAGTCGCCGATACCCATGGCCTTGATGGTGCGCACGACGCGATCCATGCCGGTCTGGCTGGCGGCGCGCACGGTCATCAGGTTGCGCGACTGCTCAACGCCCCAGCGCAGCGTCTGCGGCCCGGCGCTGCCGCCCGAGAAGTTGCGGAAGCATTTCTGGCCGAGGCCCGCGCCCTGATAAATGCAGAGCGGGCCGTCGACGATGATCGAGGCCGGGGTCATGCCATTGTCCAGCGCGGCGGCATAGACGAAGGGCTTGATGGTCGATCCGGGCTGGCGCATCGCCTGCGTCGCGCGGTTATAGGAGGACAGGCGGCTGTCGAACCCGCCCTGCATGGCATGGATGCGGCCCGAATGGGTTTCCTCCACCACCATGCCGCCGGACACTTCGGGAATGTTGCGCAGCGCCCATTCATTGCCGTTGCGCGCAACGACGATCAGGTCGCCGGGCTTCAGCGCGGCAAAGGCCGGACCGCCGGTCTTGCGATAGGGCAGTTGCGCCGATCCTGCTGGCAAGGTCCCGGTCGAACCGTCCGAAAAGCCGATCTGCGCCGATGACGACCCGCTGTTGACGATCACCGCTACGCGCCATCCGGCATAGTCGACATCGATGTAGCTCGCCGCCAGTTCCCGCTCCCATCCGCGCGCCATGTCGATCCTGCCGACCGGCCCGGACCAACCCTTGCCCGCGTCGAAGCGCAGCAGGCCGTTGCGCAGCGCGGTCGCCGTCAGGTCCTGGATTTTCGGATCATAGGGGCTGCGCACCCAGAGACCGCCGGCATAGACACTGTTGGGGCCATCCTGCGCCTTTTCACCGAAAAGCTGGATCAGGCGACGGCGCACCTCCTCCATATAATAGCCGCCGGCGCGGGCGTCGAAGCTGGAGCCATGGGCCGACACGGTGCCCAGAGGCTGGGCCTGCGCCTCGTCCCGCTGGGCCTTGGTGATCCAGCCATTTTTGTACATTTCGCCCAGCGCCCAGTTGCGGCGGTCCAGCGCACGCTCATGGCCGGTCGGGCTTTCCGGGCGGTAATTGGCCGGCCCCTTGGGCAGGATCGCCAGATAGGCCATTTCGTGCAGCTTGAGATCGCCCACATCCTTGTCGAAATAGGCACGCGCCGCCGCCTGCACGCCATAGGCGTTACGGCCAAGGAAAATCTGGTTGAGGTAGAGTTCCAGAATCTGCTGCTTGGTCAGCACATTTTCCATGCGATAGGCGAGGATCATCTCCTTCACTTTTCGGGTCGGCGAATATTCGTCACCGATCAACAGGTTCTTCGCCACCTGCTGGGTGATGGTGGAGCCGCCACGGGCGCGCTGCCCCGAGCCGATCTTGGTCGCATAGTCGAACACGGCCCCAGCCAGCCCGGTGAAGTCGACGCCATGATGTTCGAAGAAGGTCTTGTCCTCCGCCGACAGATAGGCGTGAATCAGCAGCGGCGGATAATCGCTATATTGCAGCTGGACGCGCCGTTCGCGGGCGTAGCTGTGGACCGGCTGGCCGTTGGCGTCGCGCACGATGGTGGGCAATGGCGGTTCATAGTTCAGCAGCGTCGCCGCATCGGGCAGGCCGCGCGCGAAGATCAGCCAGAAGAGCGCATAGGCAAGCAACAGTCCGCCCAGCCCGATCGCGATCCAGCGGAACCAGCGGCGCTCCCAATGCGGATGGAACCGTTCCCGAAGCCCGCTCACGCCCTGACGCAGGCGCTGGGTGAAGGACGATGCGGCGTTTTCTGGGCGAGCCTCTTCCATGATGTCCGAGGCTCTAGGGTGAAATTGCGCCTAGCGCCAGAGCGGATCGACTAACCGCCCGCCCCGCCCCCGCGCATGGCGAGCTTGCGCGCGAAATGCACTTCGACGGCGCGGGCGACGCCCTTGGCGATATTGGCCTGCCCCTCCTTCGACGCCAGGAAAGCCGCGTCGGCGGTGTTGGAGATATAGCCCGTCTCGAACAACACCGACGGCGTATCGGGCGCCTTCAGCACCATCAGCGAAGCGAAACGGTGCGCCGCACCGCGAAACGGCACATAGGGCGCCGCCTCGCGTTGCAACAGCCGGGCGAAATTGACGGAGATGTTCATCGATTCCCGCTGCGTCAGGTCGATGAGGATAGACGATACATCGCCCGACTGGCCGCCCAGATTGACGCCGTTCAGCACATCCACCTTGTTTTCCCGCGCCGCCAGCCGCGCCGCTTCGCGGTCGGACGCGGTTTCGGACAGGGTATAGACGGTCGCCCCGCGCGCCATGTCATTGTCCGCCGAATCGGCGTGGATCGAGATGAACAGGTCGGCATTGAGCTTGCGGGCGATGCCATAGCGCTCCTGCAACACCAGGAAGCGGTCGTCATCACGGGTCAAGGCCACGCGCACCCGACCCGATTTCAGCAGCTGGTCCCGGATCGCCTGAGCGATGGCAAGGGTCACATCCTTTTCCCGTTCGCCATTTTCGCGGTTGATCGCACCGGGATCATGGCCACCATGGCCCGCATCAATCACCACCAACGGGCGGGACGCGTCACGCGGCCCCTCCACCGGCGGCAACGTCACGCCGCGCGCCACCGGCGGGATCGGCACGGTGATGCTGTGGACGCGCCTGGCCGGGCGCGGCGCCATATTGGCGGGCGCGTCAAAGCGCACGATCACCTGATCGCCGTCCAGAATGACAGCGGAAATGCCCCCGGCATGACCGGGCGTCGCCGCAAAAAAGGCGCTTGCAAGCGCAACAGTTGGGAGCATGCGCCGCTTGTGCAACGTACCGCCCATGGCCGTCCAGCCAAATTTCATGACGCCCACCCGTCCAGCGTCCCCACGCTGAATCCGGCATTAAGCATCGGCTCTTTTTGCGGGGTAAAACAGCACGGTTAACTTCATCTTCACCATGAAAAGACTAAGCAGCGCCGGGCAGGCAACAATATTTCGGGGGGCCGTTGCCCCTACGCATTTTGACTGCTACCCATTCACATTCCCGAGAGGCTTGCCCATATTGTGCGCTGGCCCTTTTGGGGCATTTCACGATGGCATCGGCGGCGGCCCAAAACGTCCGACACGATGCGCGAACAGGTTGACGCTGCATGAGGCATGATTTCCAATCCACGCTGAACCCGGTTCCGGGCGATGCGGCGTGGTTGGTGGTGTCCGGCACATGGTCCGGCCCTGCCCCGGCAGCAGACACGCAGCTTTTCCAACAAAACCGGGCGATGCAGCAATTCGCGCCGCCCCCCTACTATCGCGTGGCGACCCGGCCCAGCGCCGCTGGTCGTCCACGCCGGAGAACAATAAATGACAATGCGTATGCTGATCGATGCGCGCCACCGGGAAGAAACCCGGGTCGCGGTCGTCAAGGGTAACCGGATCGAGGAGTTCGACTTCGAATCGGCCGAGCACAAGCAGCTCAAGGGCAATATCTATCTGGCCAAAGTGACCCGCGTGGAGCCTTCGCTTCAGGCGGCGTTTGTCGATTATGGCGGCAATCGCCACGGCTTCCTGGCTTTCAGCGAAATCCATCCCGATTACTACCAGATTCCGCGCGAGGACCGCGAGGCCCTGCTGCGCGAAGAGCGTGAGCATGCCGAGGAAGAAGCCGCTCTGCGCGCCGATTTCGAGGATGAGGACGATCATCCCAATGCGTCCGATGGCGGACTGGAGCTGGTCGAAGCCACCCATCATCATGACGATGAAGATCATGAGGGCGAAGGCAACGGGGGCGAGAGCGCCGAGAACGGCAATCGCGGTCGCGGCCGTCGCGGCAAGGGCGACGAGGCCGCCGACGAACTGCGCCGCAAGCGCATGGCGCTGCGCCGCCGTTACAAGATTCAGGACGTCATCAAGCGCCGCCAGGTGCTGCTGGTGCAGGTCGTCAAGGAAGAGCGCGGCAACAAGGGCGCGGCGCTGACCACTTACCTGTCGCTGGCGGGCCGTTACTGCGTGCTGATGCCGAACACGTCGCATGGCGGCGGGATTTCGCGCAAGATTTCGAACGCCGCCGACCGCAAGCGCTTGAAATCGATCATCGCGGAAATGGCGCTGCCCTCCACCATGGGCTGCATCGTCCGCACGGCGGGCCTCCAGCGCACCAAGCCGGAGATCAAGCGCGACTTCGACTATCTCGCCCGTCTGTGGGACGAAATCCGCGAAAAGACGCTGAAATCCGACGCCCCCGCGCTGATCCACAATGACAGCGACCTCATCAAGCGAGCGATCCGCGATATCTACAACAAGGATATCGAAGAGGTCATCGTCGAGGGCGAATATGGCTATAAGGCCGCCAAGGACTTCATGAAGCTGCTGATGCCCAGCCATGCGCGCCGGGTGAAGCAATATGCCGATGCGGTGTCGCTGTTCCAGCGCGCCAGCGTCGAGGATCAGCTGGCGGCGATGTACAACCCCGTCGTGCAGCTCAAGTCCGGCGGCTATCTGGTCATCAACCCGACCGAAGCGCTGGTGTCGATCGACATCAACTCGGGCCGTTCGACCCGCGAGCATGGCATCGAGCAGACCGCTGTTGCGACCAATCTGGAGGCTGCGCGCGAAATCGCCCGCCAATTGCGTCTGCGCGACATGGCAGGTCTGGTCGTCATCGACTTCATCGACATGGAGGTGAACTCCAACATCCGTAAGGTCGAGAAGGCGATGAAGGAGGCGCTGAAGGACGATCGCGCCCGCATCCAGGTCGGCCGCATTTCGGGCTTCGGCCTCATGGAAATGAGCCGCCAGCGGTTGCGCACCGGCGTTCTGGAAGCGTCGACCCGCCAGTGCCCGCATTGCGAAGGCACGGGCCTGGTCCGCACCGCCTCGTCGGCGGGTCTGGGCGCTCTGCGCATGCTGGAAGAGGAAGCGGCGCGTGGTCGCGGCAGCCTCATCACGCTGCGCGCCAGCCAGGAAGCGGCTTTCTACGTCCTCAACAACAAGCGCCGCGAACTCGATGAGATCGAGCAGCGCTATGGCGTGCGCATCGCGATCCTGCCCGATGGCGAGATCGAGGGCGCGCGCATGTCGGTCGAGGCCAGCGGCCCGCGTCCGGAGCGCGTGGTCGACTATACGCCGATCGTCGAGGAAGAGGACGATCTCGATATCGTCGAGGAACTGGACGAGGAAGAGGTCGAGGAAGTCGAAGCCGCGCACGAAGAGCATAGCGAGCGTGGGGAGGACCGCGAAGGCGGCCGTCGCCGCCGTCGTCGCCGCCGCCGCCGTGGCGGCCAGCGCGACGAGCAGCACGCCGAGGCTCCGGTTGAAGGCGAGGCTGGCGAAGAGGTTGAAGCCGCTGAAGCGGAAACCGAGGTCGAGGCCGAGGATGAAGCCGAGGGCCCGCATTTCTATTCACTTCCTTTCTAAAATTATTTGTCCGGGGTTTTCTTGTCTTTTTTCGCTCTTTTTTTCCTCTCCTTTTCTATTACATTTTTTTTTACTTATCTCATATTATTTTCTTTTTTTTCATTTTCCTCTTTTTATTTTGCGTATTTCTTTATTATCACACTTCTCGCCGCAGTGCTGGTTTACTTTTTGTGTTCTCTCACGTACTAGTCTACATAGGATGAGCACTATATACTTTGGTAGACTGTTGCTGTCACTTTTCTTCACGTGTAGCGATTCTAGTTAAGGAGACTGTCAGCTCTTCTTTTTAATTGTTCTTCCTACTGCGAGAGATTTGAGTCAGACGTGGGATTCTGCGTGTCGTGTCGTTCTCTCATACTGGGCGCACGTGTTCCACGTACCGTATATCGTATAAGTCTCGCTTTCGATGCTACAACGGCATGCATGTACATGTTGGTGTAACTGCTTCTTGTCGTGTCTCTTACGCGCGCAGGACCTCTTATTTTCCACGACCACCACTAATAGGGAGAGCACACCGTACTCAGGACTGCCGAATCCCCGGTTGCTAGGAGCCGCGCCTTCCAAACGCTCCTGCTTGCCGGTACGCCAGCGAATGACGGAAACTCGCACAGCAGGACGGTGAATGGCGATCCGCGCAGGAAGGGCCGAAGAAGGATGGCCGCGCGGTGCTGTTGTCGTGACGCCTGGCTGTGTAGGGCGCACCGATGACACAAAAAGCCTGTGCTCGCTGGTCTCGTTATGGATGGCGGCACACGGCTATAATTACGGTTTGCATAAGGACGGGAGATGGTAGTTTGATATGACACAACACCGCCGCTAACACGGATAACACGCGCGCGAGCTGACGCGCGCAGTGTGTGTCTGCTTTTCTAGTGACGTCTCGTTCACACCACCCCCGTCCGAGGCATTTACAGTCAGCGATGCAGTTCCAACTCCCGCCCCCGATCGGCCTTGCATGAAAACCCGCTGGCTCCGTGTGGCGGCTATTGCCGCAGCCTCGCTCGCCTTGCTGGCGCGGCCGGCCGCGGCGCAGCAAATCCTGCGCGACGCGGAGACCGAAGCCTTCATGGCCGACATGTCCGGGCCTCTGGTCAAGGCGGCGGGCATGGAACCGCGCAATGTCCAGGTGCTGGTGATCAACGATCCGGAGATCAACGCCTTCGTCGCGGGCGGTCAATATGTCTGGGTGCATAGCGGCCTGATCGCCGCCGCCGATAATGTGAACCAGATTCAGGGCGTGGTCGCGCATGAACTCGGCCATATAGAAGGCGGCCATGTCATTCGCTCCGCCGAGGGGATGAAGGAAGCGACCGGCATCACCCTGCTCAGTCTGGTGCTGGGCGCTGCCGCCATCGCGGCGGGCGGCGCGGAAGCGGGCATGGGCATATTGGGCATGGGCCAGCAGGCGGCGATGGGCAAATATCTCGCCTTTTCCCGCGCGCAGGAAAGCTCCGCCGACCTCGCCGGAGCGCGCTATCTGAGCAAGGCGGGGATTTCCGGCAAGGGCAGTCTGGAATTCTTCAAGAAGCTGCAGAATCAGGAATATCGCCTCGCCATCCCGCAGGACGACAGCTACGGCCGCACCCATCCGCTGTCAGGCGAGCGCATCAATGTGCTGCGGGAAGTCTATACGGTCGATCCGGCCTGGGACAAGCCGATGGACCCCAAGCTGGAGGCGCGCTTCGAACGGATCAAGGCGAAGCTGATCGGCTTCGTCTCCGAACCCAATCAGACGCTCATCAAATATCCCGAAAGCGACCAGTCGATCCCGGCGCATTATGCCCGCGCCTATGCCTGGCACAAGAGCGCCTATCCCGACAAGGCGCTGGACGAGGTCGATGCGCTACTGACCGCCGCGCCGCACGACCCCTATTTTCTGGAATTGAAAGGGCAGGTGCTGCTGGAAAGCGGCAAGCCAGCCGCCGCCATCCCACCGCTGCGCGAGGCCGTGCAGCTCACCAACCAGCCGCTGATCGCGACGCTGCTGGGCCATGCGCTGATCGCGACGGAGGATGACGCGAACTTTGCCGAAGCGGAGAAGGTGTTGCGCAACGCCATCGCGCGGGATCGGGAAAACCCCTTCGCCTGGTATCAGTTGGGCGTCGTCTATGAACATCGCGGCGACATTCCCCGCGCGGCGCTGGCGACGGCGGAGCGCTATTCGATGATGGGCGACAACCAGATGGCGCTGCGCAGCGCCGACGCGGCGATGCAGGGGTTGAAGCCGGGAACGGTTGACTATCTGCGCGCGCAGGATATCGCGATGGTTTCCCGCGCCGCCGTCGAACATAAGCGAAAGAAGAAATGACCGAACCTTCGCGCCCCGGCGTTCGCGCGGCGCTTTCCAACAGGACCATATTGATGACCCTTGGCGTTTTCGCCTTCATCGCCGCTGCCGCGACCGGCGCTGCCCTTGGCACGCAGGGCACGGTTCGCGTCGATGCCACGGACAAGGCAGCGATCGAGCAGATCGTCCACGACTATATATTGGAGCATCCGGAGATCATTCCGCAGGCGGTCGAGAAATTGCAGGCCAAGCGGATGGCAGGCACCATCGATGCCAGCCGCAAGACCATCGAAACCCCCTATGCCGGCGCCTGGGAAGGCGCAGCGGACGGCGATGTGACGGTGGTGGAGTTTTTCGACTATGCCTGCGGCTATTGCCGGGCGTCGCTGCCCGACCTCGCACGGCTGGTGGGCGAGGACAAGAAGATCAAGGTCGTCTACCGCGAACTGCCGATCCTGTCCGACGCCAGCATCGATGCCGCCAGAGTGTCGCTGCTGGCGGCGGAGAAGAACCAGTATATGCCCTATCACCGCGCGCTCTACGCGGCGGGCAAGGTGACGCGGGAGACGATCCTGGCGGCGGCCGCCAAGGTCGGGATCGACGCCAAGGCGGCGCAGGCGGCCATCGCCAGCACCAAATATAATGAAGAGATCCAGTCCAATATCGGCCTTGCCCAGAAATTGCAGGCCAGCGGCACGCCAACCTTCGTGATCGGCAATCAGGTGCTGAACGGCGCGGTGGGTTATGATGCGCTGAAAACAGCGGTGACTGCGGCGCGGGGGAAATAAGCGGCAACACCCCCACCTGCGCCATTGACTCGGGGTTGCCTTTTGCCTATCGGACGCCCCCTGACATGCGGCCGCTCACCCAGCGGCCCTTTTTTGTCACGCCCGATTCTTTTAGTTTTTGAGGAATGAACGATGAAGCGCACCTATCAGCCGAGCAATCTGGTTCGGAAGCGCCGTCACGGTTTCCGCGCTCGCATGGCGACCCCCGGCGGCCGCAACGTGATCCGCGCCCGCCGTTCGCGCGGCCGCAAGAGCCTGAGCGCCTGAACGACGCGCCGCTAGGCCGCGCGCCTGCCGTCATGGGCAAGCGCGCCGATTTTCTGGCGGCGAATCGCGGGCGGCGCGCGCCTATGCCGGGCTTTGTCCTGTTGGTGCGCGAACGTGGCGACGGCGATCCGGCGATGCGTTATGGCATCACGGTCACGAAGAAGATTGGCGGCGCTATCGTCCGTAACCGGATGAAGCGCCGCTTTCGCGTTCTTGCGCGCGAACTGCTGCCAGTCCATGGCGTGCCGGGTGCCGACCATGTGCTGATCGGCCGGTCGGAAGGTATTGAGCGGGAATTCACCCTGCTCCGGTCCGAGATGGAAAAGGCGTTGGGCAAGGTGATGAGCCGCCCGGTCGGTGAAGCGCCGCGCAGGAATCGCGGTCCCTCCAAGGGAAAGCACAAGGCAGCGGTCAGCGCGACCCCGACAGGCGAAGCAAAGCCATGATCGGGCGTGTCCTTATCCTGATCGCGCGATTCTGGCAGCTTGGCCCCTCGCGCATCCTGCCGCCCAGCTGCCGCTATGCGCCATCCTGTTCCGAATATGCGATTCAGGCGATCCGCAAATATGGTGCGGTGAAGGGTAGCTGGCTGGCCACGAAGCGGCTAATGCGATGCCACCCTTGGGGTGGTTCGGGTTACGACCCGGTCCCCTGACAAAGAATTTCACAGACACGGCGGAGCCGATAAGCGTGGACGACAAGAAGAATATTGTTCTGGCGGTGCTGCTGACCGCGGCGATCCTGTTCGGCTGGCCCTATGTCGCCAAGCATTTCTTCCCCGCCGCCAATCCTCCGGCAACCAAGGTCGAGGGCGGCAAGACCACGCCGCTGAACGCCTCCGGCACGGCCCCGGCCGCCGAAGGCCCCGGCGCGATCCGCGATCTGGCGCTCGTCCTCACGGACAGCCCGCGCGTGTCCATCCGCACGCCCAAGATCACCGGCTCGATCAACCTGAAGGGCGCGCGCATCGATGACATCGTGCTGCCGACCTACAAGGAAACCATCGCCAAGGATTCGCCCGCAATCCGCCTCTACAGCCCCAGCGGCACGAAGGACGCCTATTTCGCGGGCTTCGGCTGGCAGGGCGAAGGGGTGAAGACCCCCGACGGCAATGCTGTCTGGACCGCTTCGTCCAAGGAACTGACCCCGACCAGCCCCGTCACCCTGACGTGGAACAATGGCGCGGGCCAGACCTTCGAGATTCGCTACGCGATCGACGAAAATTACATGATCACCGCGCAGCAGAAGGTGTCGAACAGCGGCGCCGGCGCGGTGGGCGTCAAGAGCTATGGCTATGTCAGCCGGGCGCATCCCTCGGCCGATCCCGACACCTGGACGATCCATGTGGGTCCGATGGGCGTGTTCAACGGCGCTGCCAATTATGACGTGAATTACAAGGATCTGGCCAAGGGTCCGTCGAGCCAGAGCTTCCAGTCGACTGGCGGCTGGATCGGCTTTACCGACAAATATTGGCTCTCCGCGCTGGTGCCCGACCAGAAGGCCGCCTTCAACGGCCAGATGCGCAAGGGCGATGGCACGCAATATCAGACCGATTTCTCACTGGCGCCCGTCATGGTCGCGCCGGGCAAGGCGGTGACGCAGACCAACCGCCTCTTTGTGGGCGCCAAGGAAGTGAAGACGCTGCAGGCCTATGAGCGTGCGGGCATTCCACTGTTCGACCGGGCGATCGACTGGGGCTGGTTCTACTGGTTCGAACAGCCGATCTTCGCACTGCTGCACTGGCTGTTCACGGTCATCGGCAATTTCGGCGTGGCGATCATCTGCCTGACCTTCGTGGTCCGCGGCCTGATGTTCCCCGTCGCCCAGCGCCAGTTCGCCAGCATGGCCGCGATGCGCGCCGTGCAGCCCAAGATGAAGGCGTTGCAGGAGAAGCATAAGGACGACAAGCAGAAGCTCCAGCAGGAGATGATGGAGCTGTACAAGCGCGAGAAGGTGAACCCCCTCGCCGGCTGTCTGCCGATCTTCATCCAGATTCCGATCTTCTTCGCGCTCTACAAGGTGTTGCAGCTGACGATCGAAATGCGCCACCAGCCCTTCGTGCTGTGGATCAAAGACCTTTCCGCGCCCGATCCGCTGCACATCGTTAATCTGTTCGGTCTGCTGCCCTTCACGCCGCCTGCCTTCCTCGGCATCGGCCTGCTGGCGCTGCTGCTCGGCATCAGCATGTACTTCCAGTTCAAGCTGAACCCGGCGCAGATGGACCCGATGCAACAACAGGTGTTCGCGATCATGCCGTGGATGATGATGTTCATCATGGCGCCCTTCGCGGCGGGCCTGCTGGTCTACTGGATCACCAACAACTGCCTGTCGATGTTGCAGCAGTGGTTCCTCTACAAGCGCCACCCGCAGCTAAGCGCGGCGACCGCGAAATAAGGCTGCGACATAAGTGACTGAACAGGAAAGCACTGGACAGAATTTGGCCGATCTGATCGAGGAAGCGCGCAAGGTCTTTGCCGGACCGATCGCCTTCCTCAAATCCGCGCCCGACCTTAAATTCCTGCCCGACATGGCGGTGAATGAGGTGGCCTTCGCGGGCCGGTCCAATGTCGGCAAATCCTCGCTGCTGAATGCGCTGACCAACCGCAATGGGCTGGCGCGCACGTCGAACACGCCGGGGCGGACGCAGGAACTGAACTTCTTCGACGTCGGCGATCCGCTGCGGTTCCGACTGGTCGACATGCCGGGCTATGGCTATGCCAAGGCGCCCAAGGACATGGTGAAGAAGTGGCGCTTCCTGGTGAATGACTATCTGCGCGGGCGGGCGAAGCTGAAGCGCACGCTGGTGCTGATCGACAGCCGCCATGGGATCAAGGATGTCGACACCGATATTCTCGATATGCTGGACGCGGCGGCGGTCAGCTATCGCATCGTGCTGACCAAGGCGGACAAGGTGAAGGCCAGCCATCTGACCGAGGTGAAGCAAGCCGTCGCGGAAGCCATTCGCAAGCGCCCTGCCGCGCATCCGGACATTATCGCTACCTCGAGCGAAAAGGGCATGGGCATTCCCGAACTGCGCGCGGCCGTGCTGGAAAGCGTGACACAGGGATAACGCCATGACCGACGATGATTATGTCTATGACGAAGCGAGCGGCGAGTGGATCAGCGCGGCCGAGGCAGCCGAAAAGGCTGGCGCCGCCGATAGCGTCGAGGTCCGCGATGCGGTCGGCAACCTGTTGGCCGATGGCGATCAGGTCACGCTGATCAAGGATCTGGTCGTCAAGGGCGCGGGCCAGACGCTCAAGCGCGGGACGCTGATCAAATCGATCCGGCTGACCGGCGATCCGCAGGAAATCGACTGCCGCTATGACGGCATCAAGGGGCTGGTGCTGCGCGCGGAGTTCGTGCGCAAGCGCTGAGCTCCCTCAAAACAGGCTATATTGCCCGCTGCCGCTCAGCGACCATGTCGCCAGCGTCTCATGATGTGTGCGGCCGACATGGCTGCACACCAGCATGAACTGGTCGACATGCCAGCAAAAACCATCGACCCTCTGCTGGTCGGGGCGGCCTTTGCGATAGAAAAGCGTCTGGTGCGGACTGAAGCTCCAGCCGGGATGCGTGGCCACCCCAGCCCCCCTCATCTTCGCGGCGATTTGCCGCTGAAGGGCATATAACAACGGCACCCTATGCGATGGGCGCAGTGCCGCCGAGCTGTTGCCGATGCTGAGCTTGTCCAGCCGCAGGTCGAAGGGTTCGGCCATCACCCCCGTCCCGGCGCGCAGCAGCGCCTTGATGACGGCATAGGGATAGTCATCATAATCACAGGTGACCACCAGCGTCACATGCTGATGATCCACGGCGATGCGCTGGGCACCTCCGGCGATGGTTTTGGCATAATGATCGGTCTGGCGCGCGATCAACGGGCTGGGTTTCAAGGCGAAGAACAGCCGGAAGCGGGTCTGGACGGAACGGATTTCCATGGCACTTGCTCCACGCGACTCATATGCATATGTTCATGATATGTTCTTTTTGAACGTAAAGCGAATCCTTCGGAAGCCGTCAAGGATTTCATGCGCTTATGCCCGATTGGACAAGGAGAGTGGACGATGATGCAATGGACGCTCGCCACCCTGACGGAGAAGATGCAGGACATCGATTCCGCAATGCTGTCGACCCATGCGGATGACGGCCAGGCCGGCCCCCGACCGATGAGCAATAAGCGGGATGTCGCTTAGGGTGGTGACAGCACTTATTTCACCACCGAGGACACGCTGATGGTCAAGGATATCGACCGCGACCTGGGGGTCGGCCTCTCCTTTCAGGGGCGCACGGGATGGCTCAAGCAAAATCCCCTGTTCATCGCGGTTGAAGGCCGCGCCGACCTGATCCGCGATCGCGAGGAATGCAGGGTGCATTGGAACAGCCATTTGCAGGGCTGGTTCGAGGAAGGACCGGACACGCCCGGCCTTGTCATGATAAAGGTCCACACCGAACGCGCCCATGTCTGGGATGACGAGAATGAGGCTGAACTGGAGCTTGGATGACATTGAGCCGCACGATGCCGGATGGCCGGTGGAGACGGATCGCGCGGGTGGTTCTGGCAGCGGCTTATGCCTTCGCAGGCGTTGCGCATTTGGCCCGGCCTGGTGGCTTCGTCGCGATCACGCCTGAATGGGTGCCCATGCCGGAACTGGTGGTTGCATTAACCGGCATGGCGGAGATTGCCGGCGCCGCCGGGCTGATGCTTCCTCCGCTGCGCAAGGCGGCGGGCATGGGATTGGCGCTCTACGCGCTCTGCGTATGGCCGGCGAATTTCCACCATGCGCTGAGCGACATTCCCTTGAGTGGCGTGCATCTGAGCTGGTGGTATCACGGCCCCCGGCTGGCGTTGCAGCCGGTCATCATCTGGTGGGCGCTCTGGGCGAGCGGCGCCATCGATTGGCCATTTGCTCGCAGGTCCTGACGTTCACGCTTTGCGCAGGCGATCGAAGGTGCGGAGGTTGCGCGCTTTCCGGTCGCGGGATCGACCTTGGCGATTGTCTTTGGAGGGCACGGCCTTACTGTGACCGCCTTCAAGACAAACAGGCGGCCTGACAAAATAATGACCCGACATATTCCGTGGATCCTGATCGCCATCGTCGGTGCGGTGGCATTGTCGGTGGTGGCCGTGTCACGCGGCGAGGCAGTCAATGCGCTGTGGATCGTGGTGGCGGCGGTCAGCAGCTTCCTCGTCGCCTATCGCTATTATGCGCTCTACATCGCGCGCCATGTGATGCGGCTGGACCCGTCACGGCCCACGCCCGCGATCCGGCGGGCCGATGGGCTGGACTATGTCGCGACCGACAGGACGGTGCTGTTCGGCCATCATTTTGCGGCGATCGCGGGCGCGGGGCCGCTGGTGGGGCCGGTGCTGGCGGCACAGATGGGTTATCTGCCCGGCACGCTCTGGATCATTGCGGGCGTGGTGCTGGCGGGCGCGGTGCAGGACTTCATGGTCCTCTTCATCTCGATGCGCCGCGACGGCAAGTCGCTGGGCGAGCTGATCCGCATGGAAATGGGTCAGGTCGCGGGCACCATCGCGCTGTTCGGCGCCTTCATGATCATGGTCATCATCCTCGCAGTGCTGGCGCTGATCGTGGTCAAGGCGCTGGCGGAGAGTCCCTGGGGCATGTTCACCGTGGCGGCGACGGTGCCGCTGGCCATGCTGATGGGCGTCTATACCCGCTGGATCAGGCCGGGACGGATCGGGGAGGTGTCGCTGCTGGGGCTGATCGGGCTGCTGGCGGCAATCGTCTATGGGCAGAGCATCGCGCAGTCGCCGGTCTCGGGGCCGATCTTCACCTTCACGCCGGTGCAACTGTGCTGGATTCTGATCGGCTATGGCGCGGTGGCGTCGGTGCTGCCGGTGTGGCTGCTGCTGGCGCCCCGCGATTATCTGTCGACCTTCCTCAAGATCGGCGCGATTGCGGCGCTGGCCATCGGCATCGTCATCATGGCGCCGCCGCTCAAGATGCACGCCGTCACCCAATTCGTGAACGGCAATGGCCCGGTCTGGTCCGGCGGGCTGTTCCCCTTCCTGTTCATCACCATCGCCTGCGGGGCGGTGTCGGGCTTCCATGCGCTGATCGCCAGCGGCACCACGCCCAAGCTGATCGCCAGCGAAGCCCATGCGCCGATGATCGGCTATGGCGCGATGCTGATGGAGGCGTTCGTGGCGATCATGGCGCTGGTGGGCGCGTCCATCCTCGATCCGGGCGTTTATTTCACGATGAACAGCCCGGCAGCCGTGATCGGCAAGGATGCGGCGAGCGCGGCGGCGGCGGTGACGGCCATGGGCTTTCCCATCTCTCCTGAGTTGATCCTCCAGACGGCGAAGGATGTGGGGGAGCATAGCATCATCTCCCGCGCGGGCGGCGCGCCGACGCTGGCGGTGGCGATGGCGGAGATATTCTCCCATATCGTCGGCGGACCGGCGATGAAGGCCTTCTGGTATCATTTCGCGATATTGTTCGAAGCGCTGTTCATCCTCACCGCCGTCGACGCCGGGACGCGCGCCGGGCGCTTCATGTTGCAGGACCTGATCGCGCTGGTCGTGCCGGGCTTCAAGGAAACGAAGAGCATGGCGCCGGGCATCGTCGCCACGGCGCTGACCGTCGCGGCCTGGGGCTTCTTCCTCTATCAGGGCGTCACCGATCCGCTGGGCGGGGTGAATACGCTCTGGCCGGTGTTCGGCATTTCCAACCAGATGCTCGCCGCCATGGCGCTCATGCTGGGGACGGCGGTGCTGTTCCGGATGAAGCAGGACAGGTTCGCCTGGGTAACGTTGCTGCCGACCGCATGGCTGCTGATCTGCACCCTGTCGGCTGGGTTCCTGAAGCTGTTCTCGGCCGATGCCAAGGTCGGCTTCATCGCGCATGCAACGAAATTCAGCGCGGCGGCGGCACGGGGCGAAGTGCTGGCGCCCGCCAAGTCGATGGCGGAAATGGAGGCGATCATCTTCAACGACCGGGTCGATGCCGGGCTGGTCGCGATCTTCCTGTTCGTCGTGCTCGCGGTGCTGTTCTTCACCATCCGCACCTGTCTGGCGGCGCGGAAGGTGGCGGCGCCCACTGCGCGGGAAATCCCGGCGCAACTGGTCCCGGCGGAATGAGCCTGTTTCTCCACCGGCTGCGGCAGATGGCGCGCATGATGGTCGGAATGCCGGACTATGACGCCTATTTGCGGCACATGGCCGACCATCATCCCGAAAGCGCGCCGATGGATCGGGTCGCCTTTTTCCGCGAGCGGCAGGAAGCACGCTATGGCGGGAAAAATGGGGGGAAGTGCTGTTAGAGCATCGTGCGGAAAAGTGGGCGAGCCGGAGGCACGTGACTCCGAGCTCGGGTTTTCCGCCTAAAACGATGCGACAACAAAAGCTTAGAGCGATTTCGAAGCAATCGGAATCGATTGCTCGTTAAGAAATCGCGGTAAAACAAAGGAATAGAGCGGTTGATCCGGCGCGGTCAGATTGCAAACCGATCTAACGCCGGGCGTTGAAACCGGCGATCATGCCCGCCGCGATGGAAAGGGCGATTTCGGCCGCGCCGACAGCGCCTATGTCCAGTCCGGCGGGGCCGTCTATCCGCGCCAGATCCTCCGCTGAAAAGCCCTCCCCGGCCAGCCGTTGCAGCCGCGCGGCATGGCTTTTGCGCGATCCCAGCGCCGCGATATAGCCGGTGGGCGCACGCAGAGCCGCCGCCAAAGCCGGGTCATCGATCTTGATGTCGTGGCTGAGCGTCACCACAGCGGTCGATTCGCCGGGAAAGCGGGCAGCGACGGCTTCATCGGGCCAGCGATCATCCAGTTCGACGCCGGGAAAGCGCTCTTCGGTCAGAAAGCGGCCTCGGGGGTCGATGATGACCGGCGCGACGCCGATGGCCTGGGCCAGAGCGCTCAAGGACTGCGCGATCTGCACCGCACCCACGATCAGCACCCGACGCGGCGGATCGTAGCGGTTATGGAACTGCCCTTCGATGGCGCCTTCCCGCGTCAGGCCGCTTTCCAGATCGGTCGACAGGGTGAGCGCCCTGCCCTTCCCGCTTTCCGCCACGACGCGCTCGAACAGCGCGGGAGCGAATCCGTCCGCGCCCACCGGCTGGACCAGGACGCTGATCTCCCCGCCGCAGGGCAAGCCGACCGCCCAGGCATCGCCGTCGGCCACGCCATAATGGTCCAGATGCGCCGGACGCCCGGCGATCACTTCGGCGGCGCGTTGCAGCACGTCGGTTTCGACGCAACCGCCCGAAATGCTGCCTTCGAACCGGCCATCCTCATGCACGATCATATGACTGCCGCGCGGCCGGGGCGCCGAGCCCCAGGTCGACACCACGGTCGCCAGCGCCATGCGGGCGCCGCGCCATTCGATGGCCTTGCCGACAACCCCGCCATTATCGTTCAAATCTTGCCTCCTAAATCAGTCGCCGCCCCGTCCATACCACCCGTCCGACGATCGCAACCAGCGCCGGATCGATATCGATCCAGTCGGGATAATGGGGATTGTCGCTGAGTACCGAGAACAGCCCCCGGCGCGGCCCCATCGCCACCCGCTTCACCATCAACATGCCGTCCAGCCGCAACACATAGACGCCATCGCGCAGCCGAATCGCATCATCGTCATGATCGACCATGATCTCATCGCCGTCATTCAGCGTCGGCGCCATGGATTCGCCGTCGACGCGGATGATCGAAACCTTTTGCGGCCGCACGCCCAGATGGCGCAGCCAGCCAGCGTCGAACGCCATCACGCCGGTCGTCCGCTCATCTTCGTCCAGCGATCCCGACCCGGCCGACGCCCCCAGCGACAGGCGCGGCACGGGCACCACCGCCGGAAGAGAGCGCGTCTTCACCGGCGCGGCGCGGGCGACCGGGCCGCCCAGCAGATCTTCCGCCACGCCGAAATAGCGGGCCAGAACACGCCGGTCCTCCTCATCCAGCTTGCGCGGGGTGCCGCGCTTGATGAACTGCTGGATATAGGCCGGGTTGCGTTTCAGCAGGCGGGAGAGATCGGCATAATTCTCCCCCCGCTCGGCAATCAGCCGTTCCAGCGCGATTCGCGGATCTTCCCCATTACCGATCATGCATCATCCTTAACGATAGGATTTTTCCTAGACAAGTAGGAAATAGGGTAACAGATAGGAATAAACCTGCGTATTCGCATCGGGCGAATCGCATCATGAGAGGAGAAACAGGGGAATGTTGCTTCGCGCCGTCGAGAAATTCCTGCGGGAGAACGGCATCCCGGCGACCAGGTTCGGCCGTGACAGCGTTCGCGATCCGCGACTGGTCTTCGACCTGCGCAGGGGTCGCGAACCGGGTGCCAGAATGAAAAGACGTGTAGAACATTTCATGAACGAATATCACAGGAGCGCCGGCGAATGACAAGCATCGACATTCAGGCAATGCCCGGCAATCGGGTGCGAATCGGGGAGCGGACAACTGGGGGACGCGATCCCCTCCCCCGGCTGCTCGTGCAATTACTGGAGCGGGCGGGGGCGCCCGTCACAGTGGAGCGCGCCACCAGCCGCCCCTGGGCCAGCGCCCTGTTTCAGGGAAGGCGCCATGTCGTCGCCCTTCTCCTCGCCGGTCCGGATGCGGCGGCGCGGCGCACGGCCTTTCTGGAAGGGATCGAGGAGGCGGAATGGAGCCTGACCGGCCATTTCGTCGCCGACATCAGCATCGACGACAACCACGCCTTACCTGGCGGCGAATGGATCGAATTGTCGGCGCTCACCATCGAGGATTGGTGAGCGCCACCTGTCCCTTCAGCGGGTACGGCCAGCCATGCTGCGCAAGGTGCCGAGGGCGGCACGCAGAGCTTCGTCAACGCCCTGTTCGACATGATCGCGCACCGGCACGGCGGCTTCCACCGGCATGTCGGCCAACACGGAGACGGGCCGGCCCATCCCCTTGCGCTGGGCCAGGCCGCGCTCCAGCCTTTCGGTCAGTTCGGACAGCGAAAGGTGGGTGATCGGGGCAGGCGCGTTCTTCGGCTGCGCGGATTGCCCGACATCCTCATATTCCGCATCGACCGCTTCCACCCGGAACGCGCGTTCCAGCCGGGCGAAGGCACGTTCTTCCATCGTCGTTTCCGGCGTGGCGGGGATGGAAAGGCCGGCGGCAGGCGTTGCTTCCTCCACCTCGACCTCGGCTTGCACCTCTTCGCGTCCCGGCGCGGTGCGCGCGAAAATGTCGAGGCCGCCAAAGTCCCGGCTGGCGAAGATCGGCGCCCGCGCGGGTGCGTCGGGATGCGCGTCAGCGCGGCGGCGCGCCGATCCGGAAGTCCGGTCGCCCCGGCTGCGCGACAGCCAGTTCAGCTTGGACAATGCAAAACCCATTTTGCTCACTCCTGGGGCGTTGTTCGAACGCCCTTCCTCTTGATAGGTCAACAGGCCTACGGGCCTTTCCCTTTGCCCGGCCCAGACCAGCCCCAGCGCCATCAGCGCACCGAAACCGGCGAGCATCAAGCGGGCCGTCATCCCCAGCGGCGGCGCGGCGACGGGCAGAGCCTCGCTGAGGCCGCTCGACGCTGCCACCGTCTCGATCAGCCCGACCGGCAGCGACAACAGGACCAATCCGGCCCCCAGCGCGCCCAGCAGCGCCTTCCTCAGCCTGCCCATGCCGCGCCCTCTCAGGCCGCCGCCCGTACCCGCCGGGGCTGCGCCAGCAACCGCTGATAGACGGGTTCGTAACGAAGAATGTTTGACGACCAGTTACGCTCGCGCTCCACAAAAGCCCGCGCCGCAGCCCGGCGCTCGTCCCAGAAGCTGCGATCCGTGAACATTCTGGCCAGCGCGGCGGCGATGGCGGGCGGATTGTCAGGCGCGAACAGCGTGCCGGTGACACCGTGGTCGATCAGTTCGCAATGGCCGCCAACGCCCGAGGCCGCGACCAGACGGCCCTGCGCCATCGCTTCCAGCGGCTTCAGCGGCGTCACCAGATCGGTGAGTCGCATCGCCTTGCGCGGATAGGCCAATATGTCGACCTGCGCATAATAATCCTCGACCTGATCGTGCGGCACGCGGCCGACGAAGACGATATGGTCGGCAAAGGGGGACGCCATGGCCTGATCGCGCAGCGCCTGTTCGCATGGGCCGCCTCCAACCAGCAGCAGCTTTGCCTTGGGCCGCGCCCGCACCAGTTTCGGCAAGGCGGCGATCAGGTCGTCCAGCCCCTCATAATCGTAGAAGCTGCCGATGAAGCCGACGACATCGGCGCCCTCCAGGCCCAGCTTCGCGGTCAGCGCCGGATCGCGCGGAACGGGCGTGCCGAACTGCTCCATGTCGACGCCATTGGGCGACACGATGATCTTGTCCGCGTCGATCCCCCGCGCGACCAGATCGCCGCGCAGCCCTTCGCAGATCACCGCGACCGCATCGGCAGCGCGCACCGCATGGGTTTCCAGCTGCCGGGTCAGCCAATAGCGCGGGCTGCTTTCCGTGCCGGTGCCGTTGCCGACCGCCGCATCCTCCCAGAAGGCGCGAATCTCGTAGATCATGGGGATGCCGTGGCGCTTCGCCACCTTCTGCGCGGCGATGGCGTTCAACACCGGCGAATGGGCATGGATGACGTCCGGGCGCCACTGACGCACCAGCGACTCGATGGCCTCCGCATGGGCGGAAATGTCCCGCCACTCGCGCAGCAGGGGATTGCCGCCGCTCGATTCGCCCGGCGTGCGGTGGAAATGCAGACCATCCACCATCTCCTCCATCGGCCCCGCCGCGCTATGACGATGGCCGGTGATCCCGCGCACTTCCCAGCCCTTGGCCATCTGCGCCCGCAGGATCGCGCGGGTGCGGAAGGTGTATCCGCTGTGCATCGGCAGGCTGTGATCCAGCACATGAAGAATCCGTGTCATGGCCCGATTCTTTGCCTGAAAAGGTTTAACGGGCCGTCAACTCTGTTGGGTTAGGGGTAGGACCGTGGTTACGGACTCCCCTTTCAACGCATGATCGACGCCCTCTCCCTTCTCATCAGTCATGGCGTCATCCTGCTGGCGGCGTGGCGGCTGCTGTCGCGCCCCGATCTCGACCGCGATCCCGATTCGGAGAGCGGCGATGCGTGACCTGTTCTTCGTCGCCTTCCTCGGCGCCTTCTTCCTTCTGGGCCTGAGGCGGCCGTTCCTGCTGATCGCGGTCTATGCCTATATCGACATCGTTTCTCCCCAGCGGCTTTCCTATTTCCTGCTGAACAGCATCCCCATCTCCTTCATCGCCTTCATACTGGCGGTGGGAGCCTGGGCGTTGGTCGACGACAAGAAGGACTGCCGCTTCTCCATGCGGCAGGTGATCCTGCTGCTTCTGCTCGCCTGGTGCGGCTATACCACGGCGACGGCGGACTTTCCGATCAACGCCGCGACCAAATGGGGCTGGGTGTGGAAGGCGATGATCTTCGCCGTCTTCCTGCCCATCACCCTGCGCACGCGTTTGCGGATCGAGGCGCTGGCCCTGTTCATGGTCCTTTGCGCCAGCACGATCATCATCAATGGCGGCATGAAGACCGCGCTCTCGGGCGGCGGCTATGGCGTGCTGAACCTGATGGTCGACAATAATAGCGGCCTTTATGAAGGCAGCATCATATCGACCGTCGCCATTTCGCTGATCCCGCTGATCCTCTGGCTCTCCCACCATGGCACCATCTTTCCGCCCGATTGGCGGGTGAAGCTGTTCGCCTATGCACTCTGCGCCGCCTGCCTGTTGATGCCCATCGGGACGGAGGCGCGCACGGGTCTGGTCTGCATCGCCATCCTCGCGGGCCTGATGCTGATGCGGTCCAAACGACGCTTCCTCTACGCCCCGCTGATGGCGGTCGCGGCGCTGGCGGCCATCCCCTTCCTGCCTGCCAGCTTCACCCAGCGCATGGCCACCATCGAGAATCACAGCCAGGACGAAAGCGCCTCCACCCGCATGGCCGTGTGGAAGTGGACGCTGGATTATGTGAAGGACCATCCGGGCGGCGGCGGCTTCGACAATTATCTCCAGAACAGCTTCACCTATGTGATGCAGGAACGCGTCACCGACGCCGCCGGATCGCGCATGGAAAAGCGCATCGTCACCGACCATGGCCGCGCCTATCACAGCGCCTATTTCGAGATGCTGGGTGAGCAGGGCTATTTCGGCTTCTTCCTGTGGGCGCTGCTGCACCTCATCTGCTTCATCCGCACCGAATCGATCCGCCGCATGTACCGCAAGCGAGAGGGCGATGAAGCCTGGATCGCCCCCTTCGCCGTTGCCCTGCAACAGGGGCATGTCATCTACATGATAGGATCTCTGTTCGTGGGCATCGCCTATCAGCCTTTCATCTTCATGATGCTGTCGCTCCAGATCGGCCTCGACACTTATCTGACCCGCAGGCGCAAGGTCGCGGCGCGCCAGCCGTTCTTCGCCGCGTCACCAGTCGCGCAGGGGAACGCCGCATGAAGGGCGGGTTGAAGATTTTGAGCATGGCCCATGGATTGCTGCTGGGGCTGGTGCTGGTTTCGCCGCTGATCGCGCCTGCGCTGTTGCCTTGGGGTGTGGAAGCCCTTTTCCTGATCGCCGCCTTCCAGTTGCGCCTTGCCGACCGGCGCTGGGAAACGCGGGCGGGGCTGCGCGGCTGGATCAGCCATATCCGCATGGCGCCGATGCGGCTGCTGCCATGGGCCGGCATTGCGGTGGTCGCCATCATCGCCGGTTCCGATCAGGCCCGGCTCGCCGTCGCGATCCTGACCGCCGTCGCGATGGGGGAATTGCTCATTTATCCCGCGCTCGTCCCCCTACTGGGCCGCCTGCCGCGTCGGGGACTGGCAGGGGCGATCCTGCTGTTGCTGATCGGTTGCGGGCTTGCCGGACAGGGCGCGGAACCGGGTCAGGCCGCCCGCTTCGTCATGGCCTTCGCGCTGGGCATGGGCGGCTGCGTCTTCTGGCTGCGCGGCCCCGATGGCGAGGCAGGCGCCACCCTCGCCGCGCTGGCCGGAGCCATCGCCGCACTGATCGTCGCCCTGTCGCCGTCAGCCCGGAGCGCTGCGATTCCCGCCGCCACCCTCTGTCTGACGCTGACCTTCGCCCATTTGTCGGTGATGCGCCGTCATCCGCTGCACTGGCGCTTGCCCGGCCGCCGCCCGGCCCACACGCCCTGAAACGGAACGAAGCAGGCGACGACGGGTTTACGAACGCGGACTGATCGTCTTTCTAGAAAGCCGGGGCTCCGCTCCGGCGCTGCCATTGGCGGCCTGAATCCGCATCCATAACCACAAGGATATCCATGGCCGCCCCAAAAGACTCCGCTCCCCTGCCTGAGATCGACGTCCGCCCTCCCAATCTTGTGGAGATGTGGCACGCGACGATCCACTGGTTCTCCCTCCATTCCCTGCAGATCCTGATCGCGATCGGCGCGGCCGTCGTGATCTACAGTCTGCTGACGGCGCTGCGCGGTGTCGGCAGCCGGTTGAAAGGGACGGCCGGCGACACGCTGGGCTTCACCAATGTCGCGGGCCGCGCCTTTGCCCGCACCACCCATTTCTTCATGGCGATGGTCGCCGCGCGGCTGGTCGTCAGCTACGCCAATCCGCCGCAGATGGTGCTGAAAACCATAGCCTTCCTCTTCACCATCGCCGCCGTCTTCCAATGTGCCATCTGGGCGCGGGAGATCATATTGGGCCTGATCGAGCGGCGCACCACGGCGGACGAAGGACAGGCGCTGGCCAACGCCATGGGCCTGATCCGCGTGCTGGTGACGGTCGCCCTGTTCGCCATCGCGCTGATCGTCGTGCTCGACAATCTGGGGGTCAATGTCACCGGCCTGGTCGCGGGTCTGGGCATTGGCGGCATCGCCATCGGCCTTGCGGCGCAGGGCATCTTCTCCGACCTGTTCGCCGCGCTGTCGATCATCTTCGACAAGCCTTTCCGCCTGGGCGAGGTCATCACCTATGACCAGACCACCGCGCGGGTTGAGCATATTGGCCTGAAAAGCACACATTTGCGTGCGGTGAGCGGCGAGAAGAAGGTGATCTCCAACGCCAATCTGCTGCAAAAGGAGATCGCCAGCCTCCAGATGCTGGTGCAGCGGCGCGTGACCTTCGCCATCGGCATCATCTACCAGACGCCCGAGGACAAGGCCGAGGCGATCCCCGCCATATTGAAGGAAATCGTGGAGGCGCAGGGGCATATCTTCGTCAATGCGGGGCTGGTGAGCTTCGGCGCCAGTTCACTGGACTATCAGCTCAATTTCGACGTGCCCGATCCCGACACCCACGATTATTTCGGCTCCCGGCACAAGGTCGGCCTCGCCATCTGGAAGCGGTTCAAAGCGGAAGGGATCAAATTTGCCTATCCCACGCAGACCAGTTTCACCGCCGCTCCGGACGGACGCTCGATCATGCCCTATCCGGAGGTTCCGCCCGTCATGCGCGTCGATCAGCAGGGCAATTGAAGGACGGGAACTCGCCCGGCCGCAGATCGGACTCGCCCCATCCTGCTCCCGCTTGCCTGACGCAGCGCCGGGAGTCAGGCCCTGTCCGGCTATGAACAGACTATCCTATTTGCTGGCCGCCGCCGCAGCGATCGCCTTGGCCCCCGCCGCCCATGCCGAGGGGATCGGCGCCGAAATCAACTATGGCCGCGCCGATGGCCATTGGGGAACGGAAATCGGGGCGGGCTATGCCATGAATCTGGGCGGCTTCAGCCTGACGCCCGGCGGCGGCGTCTATCTGCGCGACGGCGACACGAAACTCTATGGACGGGTGGAGGCGACCTTTAGCTTGCCTGCCTCCGCCACCATCGGCGCGGGCGTGCGTTTCAGCGGCGAAAACACGCGCCCCTATGCCACGATCGCCATGCCGCTGATCCCCAAGCTGCGCGCCAAGGCCAATGTCGGCCCCAAATATTACACATTGGGCCTGACGCTGGGTTACTGACCGGCGCCCCATAGCGGACCGGGCAGGAGCAGGCCGTCGTTCAGCACAAGCCCGCCCTCCCGGTCCTTCGCCAGCAGCAAGGCGCCGTCCAGATCGATCCAGTCCGCCCCCTGCGCCACCAGCGCCGCCGGCGCGATCCCCAGCGACGTCCCCAGCATGCAGCCGACCATCACGCGGAACCCGCGCGCCCTCGCCTCGCGCGACAACGCCAGCGCCTCGGTCAGCCCGCCCGCCTTGTCGAGCTTGATATTCACCGCGTCGAAATCGCCCAGCCGGTCGAGATCGGCGCGGGTATGACAACTTTCGTCGGCACAAAGCGGCAAGGGCGCCCTGATCCCGGCCAGCCGCTCCTCCTGCCCATGAAAGACCGGCTGCTCGACCATCTCGACGCCCAGTTCCGCCAGCGCCTGCGCCTCGGCCACGATATCCAGATCATGCCAGCTTTCATTGGCGTCCACGATCAGCCGCACATCGGGCGCCCCCGCCCGCACCGCGGCAATCCGCGCCCGATCGCCCTCGCCGGTCAGCTTGCATTTGAGCAGCCCGAAGCCGCGCTGCGCCGCCGCCCGCGCATCCGCCTCCATCTTCTCCGGCTCACCCAGGCTGATGGTGAAGGCGGTCGGCAGGGGCCGTGGCTCCTCCAGCCCGGCCAGCTTCCACACCGGCACACCGGCACGCTTCGCCTCCAGATCCCAGAGCGCGCAGTCCAGCGCATTGCGCGCCGCCCCGCGCGGCATGGATTCCAGCAATGCCTCACGCTCCAGCGGCCCGGCATAGGCGCTGATCGCCGCCGCGCAGCCCTCCGCCGTTTCGCCTTCATAATAGATCGCCGTGCCCTCTCCCCGGCCGACATGCACGCCATCGCCCACGGTGCAGACCACCACGTCGACCACCGTCTTCGCCCCCCGGCTGATGATGAAGGCCCCCGCAACCGGCCAGCGTTCAACAGTCGCGGATATGATGCGTGTCATCGGCGTTCCCTATGCTGAGAATATACGGGCCTATGCGAACCGGCTATCCCGCCGCATAACCACTCTCCACCCGTAGATAAAGGATGGGCGCACCCGTGACCTCCAGAGAATTGACCGGCCTCCTGTCCCTCACCGACGCCGATGCCGCCGCCGCGCAACGCCGCCTTTCCGATATGGCCTGGCGCATCGGCTTCGGCGCGATCACATGGCCCTGGTTGCTGGCCAGCCTGTCGGGCGGGCGCAAGGCGGACAAGCGCGCCCTGCTGGACGAACTCGGCCTGCCCCACGATGCCCTGCCGCATCTGGGAAGCTGGAAGGCCGATGTCGGTTTCCTGCGCCATATCGTCCGCGAAATCGCGCGCCTTCGCCCCGCCAATGTCGTTGAACTGGGTGCAGGCGCCTCCACCCTGATCGCCGCCCGTGCGCTTGCGCTGCATGGCGGCGGACGGCTGACCAGCTTCGACCAGCATGACGGCTTTGTCGATGCGACGCGCAACTGGCTGGCGGATCACGGTCTCCATGCCGACCTGCGCCACGCGCCGCTGACAGCCGAGAGCGCGGACTGGCCGAGCCGCTGGTATGATATCGACGCCCTGCCCGACAGCATCGACCTGCTCATCATCGATGGTCCACCCTGGGCCGTCCACCCGCTGGTGCGCGGCGCTGCGGACAGTCTGTTCGCGCGCCTCTCCCCCCATGCCGTCGTGCTGCTGGACGATGCCGCCCGCCCCGGCGAGCGTCTGGTCGCCCGGCGCTGGCGCAAGCGCTGGCCGCATATCGACTTCCGCCTGAAGCATGACGGGACCAAGGGCACGCTGGTCGGGCGGCGGCGCGACACCTCCGTGCCCGTGGCCAACGACAATGAACAGGGCCGCAATTGGCGCCATCTCGCCCGCGCCGCAGCGATGGCCGGGCTGATCGCGACCGGCTGGATCGCGCGCGGCGAACTGGGCGAATTTCCGCAAAATGCGGAGGCCAGCACCTTCCTCGACGAAGCCGCCGCATCCCACCGCACCGGCCTGCTCCGGCAGGCGATGGTGTCGCAGGTCGAAAGCGCCATGCTCAACCCCGCCGAGATCCGCCGCTCCACCGGCATCGTCCTGCCGCCCCTGCCCGCAAAGTGGCGCATCGACGATGTCCAGCTCTATCCCACGCCGGACAGCCCCGCCGTTGCCGTCTCCATCACCACCCCGGCGGGCGAGCATCTCTCCTTCTTTGCCGACCGCGCTGAAACCCCGGCGGAGGCGCACCCGCTGCTGGCCCGGCGCGCGGAGGATGTCATCGCCTATTGGGAAGCGGGCGACATGGCCTATGCCCTGACCGGCCGGGCAAAAGCCGGTCGCATCATGGCGCTGGCGGCGGAAATCGCGCCCGCCATCTGATCCCTTTTCGGGCGCGCGGCGGGCTGCTACAGCCCGCGCCCATGGAGGACTTGGACAAGCCATCGCGCGACAAGGCGCGCCCCGCACTCGGCAGCCTGGGCATGATCTGGCGTTTCGCCAGCCGCTATCCCGGCCGTATCGCCGGCGCGCTCGCCGCGCTGCTCGTCTCCTCCGCTGCGACGCTGGCCATCCCCAGCGGCTTCCGGCTGGTGATCGACCGTGGCTTCGTGGGCGGCGGCGATATCAGCCGCTGGTTCGAATATCTGTTCCTGATCGTCGTCATCCTCGCGGCGGCAACGGCGGCCCGCTTCTATTTCGTGTCCTGGCTGGGCGAGCGCGTCGTCGCCGACATCCGATCCGCCACACAGGCCAATCTGCTGCGACAGGAACCCCGCTTCTTCGAGGAAAACCGCCCGTCCGAAATCGCCTCCCGCATGACCGCCGACACCGCGATCATCGATCAGGTGGTCGGATCGACCGTGTCCATCGCCCTGCGCAATATGGTGACCGGGATCGGTGGCCTCATCTACCTCTTCGCATTGGCGCCCAAGCTGGCGGGCCTGCTGCTGCTGGGCATTCCCGTCATTCTGGTCGCGATCATCGGCCTTGGCCGCCGCGTGCGCAAACTTTCACGCGCCAGCCAGGACCGGCTGGCCGAAGTCGGCAGCGTCACATCCGAAACGCTGGGCGCGATGAAGATCGTGCAGGCTTTCGGGCAAGAGGGGCGGGAGGCCGCCCGCTTCGACGCCACGGTCGAATCCGGTTTCGCAACCGCCCGCCGCCGCATCGCCCTGCGCGCGGCGATGACCGCCATCGTCATCGCGCTGGTGTTCGGGTCGATCACCGCCGTCATGTGGCAGGGCGCTCTGGACGTCGCCGCCGGGCGCCTGTCGGGCGGGAGCATCGCGGCCTTTGTGCTGACCGGCGGGCTGGTCGCGGGGGCTTTCGGCGCCCTGTCCGAAACCTGGGGCGATCTGCTGCGCGGCGCAGGCGCGGCCGGACGGCTGCATGAGCTGATGAGCGCCGTGCCGCAGATCACCGCCCCGCCCCGCCCCGTGCCGGTGCCTGCCGCCGACCATGGCGCCCGGCTCCAGTTCGAGGATGTGCATTTCCGCTATCCCACCCGGCCCGATCAGGCCGCGCTGCACGGCATTTCCATCGACATTGCGCCGGGCGAAACGGTCGCGATCGTCGGCCCATCCGGCGCGGGCAAGTCCACGCTGATCCAGCTGGCGCTGCGCTTCTACGATCCCGATTCGGGGGACATCCGCCTGAACGGCGTACCACTGACGCAGGCCGATCCGGCGGCGGTGCGCGCGATGATGGCGATGGTGCCGCAGGAAAGCATCATTTTCGCCGCCTCCGCCCGTGACAATCTGCGCTACGGCAAATGGGACGCGAGCGATGAGGAGGTCTGGGCCGCCGCCCGCGCCGCCAATGCCGAAGCGTTCCTGCGCGCTCTTCCCGAGGGGCTGGACAGCTATCTGGGCGAAGGCGGCGCGCGCCTGTCCGGCGGCCAGCGCCAGCGGCTGTCGATCGCCCGCGCCCTGCTGCGCGATGCACCGATCCTGCTGCTCGACGAGGCGACCTCCGCGCTCGACGCGGAATCGGAACGGTTGGTGCAGGATGCGCTGGCACGGCTCATGGAAGGGCGCACGACCATCGTCATCGCGCACCGCCTGGCCACCGTGCGCGCGGCGGACCGGATATTGGTGCTCGATGAAGGGCGGCTGGTCGAACAGGGCGATCATGCGACGCTGATGGCCCGGCAGGGCCTATATGCCCGACTTGCGAATCTCCAGTTCCAGGACGCGCCGGCCGGCTGATTGCGCCGCGCCCTTGCGGCCAAGGGTGGAAAGCGGGCAGTCCTCCATGAAGCAACTGGCATCCGATGCGCTCATGCGCCGCAGCCCTGTTGGCGCTATATGGGATTGAGACATCCCAGCCGCAGGAGCCATATGTGCAGATCGCAATTTTGACGTTTGATGGGTTCAATGAACTGGACTCGTTCATTGCGTCGGCGATCCTCAACCGCATGAAGGCGCAAGGCTGGGCGGCACATATAACATCGCCCACCGTGCAAATTACCTCGATGAACGGCGTAACCGTTCACCGCCAAAAACCGCTTGAGTTCGCAAAGGAGGCGGATGCGGTTTTGATCGGCAGCGGCATAAGGTCTCGGGAGATCGCGAATGACGTCGATCTGCTTTCGGCCATCGACCTCGATCCTTCACGTCAGCTAATCGGCGCTCAATGTTCCGGAACGCTCATTCTGGCGAAGCTCGGCCTGCTGGGTGCTGTTCCCGCTTGCACGGATCTGACGACAAAGCCGTGGGTCATTGAGGCAGGCGTCAACGTGATTGATGCGCCCTTCACCGCCCACGCCAATGTCGCGACAGCGGGCGGGTGCCTGGCGTCGCAATATCTCGCAACATGGATCATTGCGCGCGGCGCCTCGATGCGAGCGGCGGCTGAGGCAGTGCATTACGTGGCCCCCGTCGGTGAAAAGGAGCCATATGTTCATCGCGCAATCTCGGTCGTCGAGCCGTTCATCGGCCAACCACGAGCGCCTACTGGCTGATCTTGATGATATGATCGAGAATCGCCGGGTGAAGCGGACGTTCGAACACGCCACCCGATTCATGGGCCCGGCTCCACAGCACGCGGGCGCGGCGCCCTTCAAAGCCGGGCAACATGACCCACAGATCGTCGTCCGCCGTCAGCTTCATGAAGCTTTTGAGCCGGAAGCCGATCGCGGTGACATCGGTGATCTGGCTCTTGAACCAGGTTTCGCCCGGCCGGCGAACCCGCACGCCGATCAACACGGACCGCCGGTCTATCAGACGGCCATCGGCCCTGCTGAGTTCGGTTTGAAGTTTGGCGCCCATGATCCAATGCCGATTTGACCGCCGCCATTATCCCGGTTCAGGGTAAAGGAAGCATTAAGTCCGGGCAGGTCGCAGACATAAAATAAGGGGCCGCCAAAGCAGCCCCTTCAAATTCAGCGCGATCAGGCCGATTGCGTCACCCCTGCCCGCGCCCGGAAACGGGAAGTCAAACATTCCCGGCCAGACGGCGGCGGCGTATTCGAGCCTGGCGCCTCATTCTTTTCGAAAACCAGATTCCAGCGCTGCCAGAACCCGGTTCCGATATCGGTTAGAACTTGCCGTACTGCTCGTTGCCGACGAAGCCCAGCTTCGTCACGCCAGCCCGCTTGATCTCCGCCAAAACCTGATCGACGATCACATATTTGGTTTCGGCGTTCGGCTGAAACTGCAGTTCGGGTTCGACCGGCAGCCGCAGCGACTGCTGCAGATACTGACGCAGGGTCAACAGGTCGATGGCCGATCCGTTCCAGGTGATGATGCCGCTGGGATCGATTGCCACCTTGTTCTTGACCGGGTCGACGACACTGGTGGTCGGCGGCGCGTTCTGCGGCAGGTCGATCTTGACCGCGTGGGTCTGGATCGGAATGGTGATGATGAACATGATGAGGAGAACGAGCATGACGTCGATCAACGGCGTCGTGTTCATTTCCACCATCGGCTCGCCATCGTCTCTTCCGGCACTCATTGCCATGGGGCGATACTCCTAAAACTTAGAGTCGCTGCGTCTGCGAACCCGGTTCGGGTTCGGAGATGAAGCCGACCTTCGGGAAACCGGCGCGCTGCATCGTGTAGATGGTGCCGCCGATGCACCGATAGGGAACGTTGATGTCGCCGCGGATATGCACTTCAGGCAGATCCTCGGGCGTCAGATTTTCAACACCGCCCGCCTTCTTGATGTCCGCTTCGAGCTTCGCGACCGCACGGTCGAGCAGTTCGTCCGAAGACACCCTGGTCAGATTCCAGTAGACTGCACAGCTACCGTCGGACGCCTGAGTGACCGACAGCGAGACATTTTCCGGCTTCGTCGTGGTCGGCTCAAACGCCACCTTGGGGAGCTGCAGCTGAACCGTCTGGACGACGACCGGGACCGCGATAAGGAAGATGATGAGCAACACCAGCATGACGTCGACGAGCGGCGTCGTGTTGATGTCGGACATCGGCTTGTCTTCACCGCCGTCAGAGCCAACACTCATTGCCATTGATTATTTCCTAACATGCTTGTCGATGGTGCCTCGTCTATTGAGGCCCACGTCCGATGGGGAAGCGGACAGTCGCAGCCGCCGCCCGATCCCCACCGGCATCCCAGCCTATCAGGCCTTGGTCGCAGCAGCAGCCGGCTTGGCGGCAGCAGCCGGAGCAGCGGCAATGGCGGGCTTCACGGCGCCATTCGACACCAGATAGGCCAGCAGGTCGACGGTGAAGCCGTTCAGCTGTTCCGCGATCGACTTGTTGCGACGCTGCAGGAAGTTGTAGGCGAGCACCGCGGGAACGGCCACGGCCAGACCCAGGGCAGTCATGATCAGAGCTTCACCGACCGGGCCGGCAACGGCGTCGATCGAGGCCTGACCGGCAGCGCCGATCTTGATCAGGGCGCGGTAGATACCGATAACGGTACCGAACAGACCGATGAACGGCGAGGTCGAACCCACGGTCGCGAGGAAGGCGAGGCCGCCACCCAGGCTGGAGTTGATCGCGGCTTCCGAACGGGCCAGCGAGCCGTGCAGCCAGTCATGCGCTTCGACCGGATCGGTCAGCTTGCCATGCTCGTCCTGCGCCTTGATGCCGTCGTCGACGATCTGCTTGTAGGCCGAGTTCTTTTCCAGCTTCGCCGAAGCTTCCTTCAGGTTGGCGGAGCGCCAGAAGGTCGCACGAACCTTCTTGCCCTGGTTGATGACCTTCTGCTGTTCGATCAGCTTGGTGAACAGGATGTAGAAGGTGCCGACCGACATAAGGCAGAGGATGCCGAAGACGGTCTGGGCGATGAGACCGCCCTGCTCGAGCGCTTCCATCAGGCCATAGGGATTGGCCGACTTGGGAGCGGCGGCCGCTGCGATAGACATCAACATGTTCAAGACTTCCCTCTCAAAGGATCAATAACAAAGGGGGAGGCGGCGGCCGGACCGATCCGGGCTGCCCGCCTGCCCTTTCAGATTATTCCGGCAGACGCCAGGTGATTCGACCATTGTACGTGTCCGACATCGGACCACCTCCAGCTGCAGTCGCGGGCTTGAATTTCGCACGCTTCGGCAACAGGCGGCAGGTCGCCTCATCGAGGTCGGCATGGCCGGTCGACGAGGTGATGGTGCAGTTGGTCACGCGGCCATCCGGACCGATTTCCAGCCGGAACCCAGCCGTACCCGAACGTTCTTCACGCTGTGCGCGGCTCGGATAGTCGGCGTCGCTCAGCCAGCTGCCGGGGTTGCTGCGCGGCGTGGCGCGAGATGCAGGCACCTCGGGCGGCGGCGGCGGAGCGGGCGGCGGCGGAGCTGCGACCGGAACCGGGTTGAACACCGGCGGCGGCGTCCGAACCGTCTGGATAGGCGGAGCCTGTACAGGGGTCTGGACGATCGGCGGCGGTGCGACGACCGGCGGCGGCTCGATGGGCTGATCCGGCGGGGGCGGCGGCGGCTCCTCATCCGGTGGCGGCGGTTCCTCCTTGACGTCGATCACGTTCAGCTGTTCCGCCGCCTTTTTGACATATTTCATGCCAAGACCGGTGACGAAGGCATAACCCAGAACAGCGTGAATCAGGGCGACGATAATGATCGAGATCGTGCGACTCGATCCTTGCGAGTGGTCAGCATAGGCCATTCGGCAACGACACTCCTTAACTCAGCTTTACCAGTTGATTATCGGCAAATAAGCCAAAAACGGCCCGAGCTGGCCGGGTCACCCCGGTCATCTTGGCCCCTATCCGTCCATTTGCTACCGTGCGAACTCCTATCGCGGCGCATCGTGGCACGCAAACGCTTTATCGATATGATCATTTGCGACCGCCATTACACACCAGAAAGACTTGCATGTGACAATCATGTCACGGACTGCCATCACTAGGACGAAGATGAAAAAAAAATCCACCATGAACCTGCGGACGCTCGCCCTGCTGTGCCTCATTTCCGCCGCACAATCGCAGATTTCCGCGGCTCAGACGCCTGACAGGCAAACGGCAGCGCCACCATCGCAACGCGCCGCAGGGCTGTCCTACGCCGACATTGCGGACCTGGCGGACATGGCGCCGATGGTGGCACAGGCGCGGATTGGCAACATCATCAAATTGCGCCCCGAGCAGGCCGGAACCATTCCGGCAGGCTATCAGCGGGTCTTTGTGGAGGCAAATGTCACCGCCCTGATTCGCGGAGAAGGGGGAATCAGTCCCACCATCCGCTACCTCTACGACGCACGCCTCGACGCAAGGGGCAAATTGCCCAAGCTGAAGAAGGCAGACGTCATCCTGTTCGCGCGGGCAGGCGCGCGACCCGGCGAAATCCAGCTCGTGGCGCGCGACGCCCAGATCGCTGCCTCGCCCTCCGAACTCGAACGGGTGAAGGGCATTCTTTCCGAACTGGTCGCCAACCACGCCCCGCCGCGCATCGTCGGGCTGGGCGATGCCTTCCATGTCGCGGGCACGATTGCCGGCGAGGGCGAGACACAGATCTTCCTGCGCACTGAAAATGGCGATCCCGTGTCTCTGTCGATCCTGCGCCGCCCCGGACAGACTCCGCGCTGGGCGGTCGCACTGGGTGAGATTGTCGACGAAGCCGCCCGGCCGCCGGTGCGCGGCAGCCTGCTCTGGTATCGCCTCGCCTGCGGCCTGCCGTCTGAGTTGCCCGCCCCATCGGTCCGCGCCCTTGCGGCACCGGATGCAGAGGCAGCCCGCGCCGATTATCAGGTCGTGCTGGCCGCGCTTGGCCCCTGCGGCCGGACGCGATCGGTGCGATGATCGGCCAGGCGGCTCCTTTTCCTTGGACAGACACGAAGAGGCGGCTATCAGCGCCGCTTCACGTCTGAACGAAGGATAAGAAGAAGCCATGAGCAATCTGCACCGCCATGCCCCGCTGCGCGTCGCGCTGGTCGGCCTCGGCACGGTGGGCGGGGGCGTCATTCGGCTGCTTCAGACCAATGCCGATCTGATTGCCCGGCGCGCCGGTTGTCCGATTCAGGTCGTCGCCATTTCCGCGCGCGACCGGAACAAGGATCGCGGCGTCGACCTGTCGCCCTATGAATGGGTGGACGACATGACGACGCTGGCGACCCGCGACGATATAGACGTGGTGGTGGAACTGATCGGCGGAGCGGACGGCCCCGCCCTCACCCTCGCCCGTCAATGCCTGAACGTCGGCAAGCCTTTCGTCACGGCGAACAAGGCGATGTTGGCTCATCACGGGCTGGACCTTGCCGCGCTGGCCGAGAAAGCAGGCGTCGCACTCAAATATGAAGCCGCCGTCGCAGGTGGCATCCCGGTCATCAAGGGCATGCGCGAAGGCGCGGCCGCGAACGAGATCAGCCGCGTCTACGGCATCCTCAACGGCACCTGCAATTACATCCTGACCACCATGGAGAAGGAAGGCCGGGGCTTTGACGAAGTGCTCAAGGAAGCGCAGGAGCTGGGCTATGCCGAAGCGGACCCGAGCTTCGACATCGACGGCGTCGATGCCGCGCACAAGCTGACGATCCTTGCCAGCCTGGCCTTCGGCACGGAGCTGGATTTCGACGCGGTCGCGACCACCGGCATCCGTCACGTCATCGCCGCCGACATCGCCGAAGCGGCGGCGCTGGGCTATCGCATTCGTCTGGTCGGCATGGCGGAGAACGGGCCTGACGGACTGTTCCAGCGCGTCCATCCGATGCTGGTGCCGCTCGACCATCCGCTTTCCCATGTCGACGGATCGCTGAACGCCGTGGTGGCGGAAGGCAATTTCGTCGGTCGCCTCTTCTTCCAGGGGCGCGGCGCGGGCGACGGTCCGACCGCCTCAGCCGTCGTGGCCGATTTGATCGACGTGGCGCGCGATGAATATGGCGACGCGCTCGCCATGCCGGTCGCGGCGCTGGCGCAGCAGAAACCCGCCGATGCGGGCAAGCGTGTCGGCCGCGCCTATCTGCGCTTCAAGGTGCAGGATCGCCCCGGCGTGCTGGCGGAGATCGCGGCCGCAACCCGCGACGCGGGCGTGTCGATCGAAAGCATGATCCAGCGCGGCGCGAATCAGGCGGACGGCGTGCTCGTGGCGATCGTCACCCATGCGGGCGAAGAACGCTGTGTGCGCGAGACGCTGGAGCGGCTGGCGGGTTCGGACAGCCTGCTCCAGACGCCGATGGTCATGCATATTTTGGATTGAGGATCGGGTCCGACGCAGGCCGTGATCGGCCTGCGGACCCTGATGCGCAAACCCACCGCTTCATTCAGACGGCGACGGAGCAAACGCCCCTCCGTTGCATTGCGTCCCTGAAAGGCGCACCCTCGACAAGGGTCGACCGACATCCTATCGCGCTCCACAAATAGCGCTCTGGAAGAGGAATGAACATGGTGCAGGCAAGCTCGATACTCGATCGCGTGCTGGTGCTGGAAATGGTGCGCGTGACCGAAGCCGCCGCCATCGCCGCGTCCAAGCTGATCGGCCGGGGCGATGAAAAAGCCGCCGACGCCGCCGCGGTCGAAGCGATGCGCCTGGCCTTCAACGACCTTTACATGGACGGCACCGTGGTCATCGGCGAGGGTGAGCGCGACGAGGCTCCGATGCTTTATATCGGTGAAAAGGTCGGCAACGCGATCGGCACCGGCCCCAGGATCGACATCGCGCTCGACCCGCTGGAAGGCACCACCATCACCGCCAAGGCCGGTCCCAATGCGCTGGCCGTGCTGGCGATCTCCGAGGAAGGCGGACTGCTCAACGCGCCCGACGTCTATATGGAGAAGCTGGCCGTCGGCCCCGGCTATCCCGACGGCATCATCGACATGAACAAGCCGGTGAAGGATAATGTCGAGGCTGTCGCCAAGGCGAAGGGCGTCGATCCGCATGAGATCATCGTCTGCGTGCTCGACCGTCCGCGCCATGAAAAGCTGATCGCGGAGCTGCGCGCCATCGGCTGCGGCATCATGCTGATCCCGGACGGCGACGTCGCCGGCGTGATCGCGACCACCAATCCGGAAACCAATATCGACATCTATATGGGGTCGGGCGGCGCTCCGGAGGGTGTGCTGGCCTGTGCGGCCCTGCGTTGCGTCGGCGGCCAGTTCAAGGGCAAGCTGCTGTTCCGCAATGACGATGAGCGTTCCCGCGCCCGCAAATGGGGCATCACCGATCTCGACAAGATCTATGACCTCAAGGAGCTGGCGAAGGGCGACTGCATCTTCGCGGCGACCGGGGTGACGGACGGGTCGCTCCTCGCCGGGGTCAAGCGGTTGCCCGGCGGCAAGCTCACCACCGACAGCGTGGTGATGCGTGCCAGCACCGGCACGGTACGCTGGGTGAAGGGCGAGCATCGGGTAGACCGCAAGCCGGTCTAAGGGGAAAGGTCTACCGCCCCGCGCGGTGATTCAGGTCGTGTCCCAGCGCCAATATGCCCACTCCCAGCAGGGTATAGGCGCTTTCCTGCAAGCCATGGTCCATGGTCAACGCGCCTGCCATGATGCCCAGCCCCAGCGATCCGATCGCCGCCGGCATCATATAGCCATGCGCCACCGCGCCATGGCCCAGCGCCACCGCGCCCAGCAGGATCGCCAGCACCAGCCCCGCCTCATGGAAGATCGGGCTTTCGAAAATGCCGCCCGCCGAAGCCAACAGCCCCAACAGCACGGCGGTCACGAAACAATGGGCGACACACATGCCCGACAGCGCAATCGCGATCCGGTCGATACGACCGTTGAACAGATGCTGGCGAAGGCTGATCGGCATGGTGGCAATTACATAGGCGAGACAGGGGAAAGTTACAACATATCATCGCCTGATTTTTCCGGTGGGAGGCGATTCCTCTGCATCGCATGCGTACCCGGTCGAATTTAACCGCAGCGCTCTCTTAGGCCGCCAGCCGCAGGCAGTTCCGCCCGCTATGCTTGGCGCGATAGAGCGCCTTGTCCGCAGCCTCCAGGATCGCGTCGCGTCCTGTCAGCGCATCCAGTTCGACCAGCCCTGCGCTGAACGTCACCCGGATCGCCTCGCCCGAATCGATATGGACGGGATTGACCGACACCATCTCGCGCAACCGCTCGCAAATCATGCTCGCCCGCTCGACATCCGTGCCGCTCAACAGGATGGCGAACTCCTCACCGCCCAGCCGGCCGATACTGTCCATGCCGCGCAGCCCCGGCCGCAGGCGCTCGACAAAGCCGGCCAGCACCCGGTCACCCGCGCCATGGCCATGGCAATCGTTGACCGCCTTGAAATGATCGATGTCGATCAGCAGCAGGCAGGCCCGCCCGCCCCGCCGGACGCGCGCAATCTCATCGTCCAGCTTTTCCAGGAACGCCCGCCGCGTATCCGCGCCGGTCAGCGAGTCCAGCGCCGCCACCTGTTGCAGCGCACGCTGTCGCGCCTTGTGCCGGGACATGTCGCGAATCGTGCTGACGATCCCGGTGGGCATTCCATGTTCATCCACCGCGGCGCGCGCCACCATCTCACACCATTCCAGCCCACGGTCGGAGATGAAGGGCCGGAACTCGACCGCCTGCACATCGCCCGGATGGGCCAATGCCCGGGCGATGGCGGCGCTCACATGATCGCGATCCTCCGGATCGACCAGATTGGCTACATCCTGCCCGATCAGCAGATCCGGCGCGCAGCCGATCTGCTCCGCAGCGGCAGGCGAAGCATATTCGATCAGCCCGTCCACATTGATGTTGAGCACCACGTCACCGCTATGTTCGGCAATGATGCGATAGCGCGCCTCGCTTTCCTGCAGCATCTGGAACAGGCGCCGGCGGCTGTTCAGTTCCGCCGCGATCGGCATCGACAGCAGGAAGCTGAACGCAAGGAAGAACTGGAAATGCTGCATCCGCTCACCCAATGAGCCGTCGGGAAGCATGTACAGCGGTCCGTGGCCGGTGATGGTGGCGGTCCCGCCGATCGCGGCGACAATCAGCACCGATGCCGCCGCCCCGAGATTGCCCACGCGAAAGACGATGACCACCATCGGCAGCAGCAGCGCGAACAGCATCGGATAACGCGCGACGTAAAAGACATAGACCGTCGCCAGCGAAAAGACGATCAACAGGCCCAGCGCTTCCCATTTTTCCCGGCGCGGCGTCTGGACGATCCAGCGGCGCACCTCCCCCTGCATCAGCATCATCAGAATCGGCGTGCAGGTCAGGCCGCCCAGCACATGGCCGGTATACCATTGCAGCCAGGACGGGCCGAAGGCCACCGGCGTGAGCAGCGACGCGACCAGCGCGGCAGCCAGGCCCGCCAGCATGTTCGCCGGCCCGCACAGGGCCAGGGTAAAGACGACGAGCAGACGCATCGACCCGGCGAATTTCCGCCCCCGCGCAAAACGCTGGCACAGGAGCGCAACGATCAGCGCTTCCAGAAGGTTGATGCCCGCCATCGGCAACGCCGCCAATGGTCCCATGCCCCACAGGCTCGTCGCAGCGGCGCTGGCAACGCCGCAGGCCATCAGCGACGGAAGCCAATCGCCGATCCGCAATGTCAGCAGAACAGCCATCAGGAGGGCATTGGCGCCCCAGATGAAGGCAAGGCCTCCATCGAAACGCGAACCGGTGAGCGCCAACGTCGCCATCACAAAATAGGCGCAGCCGAGCAGGACCGGAGCCAGTCTGGAAAAAGGATGACGAGGAGTCGTTTGCATGTTCCGCCCCGCCTTACAGACTTATCGTTAAAATATACTCACGATGAATATTTTACGAATGTCCAATAGAAGGCGTCGGCCGTTGGAAAAGAGGCAAAGCCCCAAGATGAAGCACCCGCCTATGCTTCAGCTCGATCTCTGCAATGCACGGGAAAGCAGCGCATCCCATTGCGCCAGCCTCTCCGCCCGCTGCTCCGCCGGCAGGGCCGGCATGAACCGCGTCACCGCCGCCCCCATTGCCGACGCCGCCGCCTCCAGCGAGGGGTGAAGGCCGCAGCCCAGCGCCGCCAGCATCGCCGCGCCTTTGGCTGTCGTCTCGACGTCGGCGGGACGGTCCACGGCCAGATCCAGCATGTCCGCCATGTCCTGCACGATCCAGTCATTGGCGCTCATCCCGCCGTCGATCCGCAGCATCCGCCAGGCCGCACCATCGGCCGCAAAAGCACCGGCCAGATCGCAAAGCTGGTGCGACAGGGATTCGAGCGCCGCGCGCACGATATGCGCCCGGCCCGTGCCCTGCGTCAGCCCGCTGATCACCCCCGTCGCGTCCGGCCGCCAGTGCGGCGCGCCCAGTCCGGCCAGCGCGGGCAGCATCATGACCCCGCCATTGTCCGGCACGGAGCGGGCCAGCGCCTCCGTCTCCCCGGCGCTGGCGATCAGTCCCAGCCGGTCGCGCAGCCATTGGATCAGGCTCCCCGCGACGAATACCGATCCTTCCAGCGCATAGGTTCTCTCGCCCGACAGCCGATAGAGCAGCGTTCCCAACAACCGATGCTGCGAAACGGGGACCAGGCTGCCCCGATTGGCCAGCACGAAGGCCCCGGTGCCCAGCGTCGCCTTGGCATCGCCGGGGGTCAGACAGCCCTGACCGATGGTCGCCGCCTGCTGGTCGCCCGCCAGACCCCGGATCGGGATGGGCCGTCCGAACCATTCCGCCTGCGTCTCGCCAAAGGCGCCCGCATTGTCGCTGATCTCCGGCAAGGCCTGCACCGGCACGCCGAACAGATCGCACAGCCCGCGGTCCCACCCCTCGCCGTCCAGCGCCATCAACTGGGTGCGGCTGGCGTTGCTGGCATCGCTGACGTGCAGGCCGCCGGTCAGTTTCCATACCAGCCAGCTTTCGACCGTGCCGAAGGCCAGCACATCGCCTGCATCCGCCAGTGCCGGTTCATGATCCAGCAGCCAGCGCATCTTCGTCGCGGAGAAATAGGGATCGATCACCAGTCCGGTCTGGCGCTGGACCGCCGCTTCATGCCCCGCTGCCTTCAACGCCGTGCATTGGTCGGCGGTGCGGCGGTCCTGCCAGACGATGGCGCGGGCCAGCGGCGCGCCCGTTCTCCGGTCCCAGGCGACCACCGTCTCACGCTGGTTGGTGATGCCGATGGCGGCGATGCGATCCGCGCCGCCCGCCTGCTCCACCATGTCCCGCGCGCAGGCCAGCGTCCGGTTCCAGATTTCGGCGGCGTCATGTTCGACCCAGCCGGGCTGCGGATAATATTGGGTCAACTCCGCCTGCGCCATGCCCAGCCGCCGTCCGTCCGGCGCATAGAGCATGGCCCGCGTCGATGTGGTGCCTTCGTCCAGCACCAGGATCAGCCGGTCGTTCATCCCCTCTCCTCCAGCCATTGTTCCAGCCGCAGCTTCTGCACCGCGTCCAGCCGCAGGCCCAGCTTGGTCCGGCGCCACAAAATATCCTCGGCGCTGACCGCCCATTCGCGGACGATGAGATAGTCGACTTCCGCCTGTGTCAGCCCATGGCCGAAATGCAGGCCCAGCGCCGCCATGTCCTGCGCCCCGCCCAGCCAGTCCCGCGCCCGCGTGCCATAGGCGCAGCCGATCCGCTGAACCGTCGCGAAATCAAGAAAGGGATAGTCGCAGCCCAGATCAGCAATGAGTCGATCCCGCTCCTTCATCGGGAAATCGCCACCGGGCAGCGGCGCGTCCGCCGTCCAGTCGCCGCCTGCCAAGCTGGGCAGGAAAGGCTTCAGTCTTTCCATCGCCTCGGCGGCGAGATGGCGATAGGTGGTGATCTTGCCGCCGAAGATGCTGAGCAGCGGCGGCTCCCCTTCCCGCCCCTCCAGTTCCAGCCGATAGCCGCGCGTCGCCGCTTCGGGCCGGCCCGACCCGTCATCGACCAGCGGCCGCACCCCGGCATAGGACCAGAGCACGTCCTGAGGCCCGATCGACCGCGCAAAATAGCGGTTCGCTCCCTCGCAAAGATAGGCGATCTCCTCCGCATCCGGGTGCGGATGATCAGGTGGACCGTGATGGTCCCGGTCGGTCGTGCCGATCAGGGTGAAATCGCGCTGATAGGGAATGGCGAAGAAGATACGGCCATCGGGGAGTTGGAAGAAATAGGCGAAGCCATGATCGAACAGCCGCCGCACGACGATATGCGAGCCCCGCACCAGCCGCATCCGGCTGTCGCTGCTTTCCTGCGCGCGATGCAGAAGATCCAGCACGGCAGGCCCGGCGGCATTGACGACCACCCGCGCCCGGAATTGCGCCTGCGCGGTCTGGATCGTCCACAGGCCGTCCACCCGCTCCAGCCGCAGCGCTTCGGCGCGGGTGCGGATGTCGGCACCCCGGTCGGCCGCGTCGCGGGCATTCAGGACCACCAGCCGGGCATCGTCCACCCAGCCGTCCGAATAGACATAGGCCTTGCGGAAACCGCGCTTGAGCGGCTGCCCGGCCGGGTGGCGGCGCAGGTCGACCGCTTCGGTCGGCGGCAGGGCGCGGCGGCCGCCAATATGATCATAGAGGAACAGGCCCAGACGCAACAGCCATTGCGGCCGCAACCCCGGCACCCAGGGCAGCACGAAGCGCATCGGATGAATGATATGCGGCGCAATGCCCCATAGCCGTTCGCGCTCGGACAGGGATTCCCGCACCAGCGCGAATTCATAATGCTCCAGATAGCGCAGCCCGCCATGGATCAGCTTGGTGGAGGCGGAGGATGTGCCCTGCGCCAGATCGCCCCGTTCCAGCAACAGCACCTGGGCGCCCCGCCCCGCCGCGTCGCGAGCAATGCCACAGCCATTGATTCCACCGCCGATAATGGCGAGGTCATAAATGGCAGGCTCGGCATCCCTGATCACAGGGAAGAGCTTATCCTGCTTTTCGCGTCTGCGGAACCGTCATGCCGCCATAGCGGCAACGACCGGCAGAGCTCACGCCTTTTCCAGCGTGCATTGCAGCGGGTGCTGGTTCTGCCGGGCGAAGTCCATCACCTGGTTGACCTTGGTTTCCGCCACCTCATAGCTGAATATGCCGCACACGCCGACCCCGCGCTGGTGGACATGCAGCATCACGCGGGTGGCCTCCTCCATATCCATGCGGAAAAATTGCTGGAGGACATGCACCACGAATTCCATGGGCGTGTAATCGTCGTTGAGCATCAGCACCTTGTAAAGCGAAGGCTTTTTCGTCCGGGTGCGGGTCCGCGTCGCGATGCCGACATTGGGGCCGCCCGGGCCGTCGCCCTGGTCGTCCTGATCCCTTCCCGCCATCATCACGGGATATGCGGCTGTCGAAATGCTGCTCATGATGAAACAGGATATGGCGATTCTGCCATGCAAGGCAAGGGGGCGAGCGGGCCGTAAACCATCCTTCGCGCCAGTCGCCCCAAAAAAGAACGGCCCCCGCGCGTGGCGGAGGCCGTCTCTTTTATTTCAATGACCTGAAGGCCGGATCAGGCAGCGAGCGACTTCACCTTATCCGTCACCACGGTCACGCGGGCGGTCAGCGGCTGGGCAACGTCGCCGGCCAGCTTGATCAGCGCTTCGCTGCTCTTGGCGGCTTCCTTGGTGAACTCGTCGAAGCTGCTCGAGAAAAGCTGGCTCTGCAGCTGGAAGAACTCGGTCGGGGTCTTCACGGTCGAGAAGCTCTTGAACGAGGCAGTCGCCTTTTCGAAGCTCTTCTTGCTGTAGTCGACAGCTTCCTGACCCAGGGTTTCAAAGCCCTTGGCCGCGATCTTGCCGGATTCGACCAGCGCTTCGACATTGCCCTTGGCGATGTCGCTGAATTCCTCGATCGCCTTGGTCGATTTTTCGACGCTGGCCTTCGCCTTCTCGTTCAGGTCGGCATAGACCGTTTCGAGCTTGGCCTTGGTTTCTTCAGCGAACTTCTTTCCGGTTTCGATCACGTCGTTCATCATCTTTGTTCCTTCTGTGGCGGGCAGCAATGTGGGCTCGATCGGCCTGGCCTTCGGTAGGCTCTTGACTTCCTTGGGCTCCGGGGGCGCAGCCTTTGCCACCGGCTCAATCTTGGGCGTTTCCACTTCGGGCGCCGTCGCAACGGGCGTCGGTTCGGGAGTGATTTCCTTGACCGGCTCAGGTTCCGGCGCGGCGTCCGCAGCAGTGGTCGCGGCGACCACCGCAACCGGATCAGCCTTGACCTCGGGCTTGGGCGCGGCGGGCTTGGGCGATGCAGGCTTCCTGACCGCAGGCTTGGGGGCCACACCGATCGCCGCTTCGGCGGCCTTCAGCGCCTCGCTGGCTGACAGGGTGGACGACACCTTTTTCACTACCGGCTTACGACGCACTGGCTTCGGGGTCACGGCCATGGACCATCCTCCATTTGTTGCAGTGCACAATATGGAGTTCCGAGAGGAATTGCAAGTCTTTTTGTGCAGCGCAACAAAACTGAAATATTCAGTTTGCCGTAGGGGAAAGCCAGCCGATCGCAATTATATCCTAAGGCAATGAATCAGCGCGTTTTCACATATCGGCCCGGCGCATCCTCTATGGCCTTGAGTCGTCCCTTGCCGGGCACGCGCGCCCCTTTGACGGGAACGGTGGCGGAGTTGAGCCCCCGAATCCACTCGATCCAGTCGGGCCACCAACTGCCCTTGGTCTCCTTCGCCTTGTCCAGAAAGGCATCCAGAGTCGGCTGCGATTCGTCACAGGCCCAATATTGATATTTGCCGGCGGCGGGCGGATTGACCACGCCCGCAATATGCCCCGAACCGGCAAGCAGGAAACGGATCGGCCCGGACAGATGCTCGGTCAGTTTCCACACGCTTTCCAGCGGCGCGATATGATCTTCCCGCCCGGCCTGCACATAGGCGGGCGTCTTGATCTGACGCAGGTCGATCGGCGTGCCCGCGACACTGATCGCGCCCGGCTGCACCAGCAGATTGTCGCGATAGAGCTGGGTGAGATAGGCCTTGTGCCAACATGCAGGCAGGTTGGTCGTGTCGCCGTTCCAGTAGAGCAGGTCGAACGGCGGATAATCCTGTCCCAGCAGATAGTTGTTGACCACATAGTTCCAGATGAGGTCCCGCCCGCGCAGCAGGTTGAAGGTGGCGGCCATATAGCGCCCGTCAAGGAAGCCGCCGGAGGAGAGCTGCTCCACCATCTTCATCTGCTCGTCATCGACGAAGAGACTGAGGTCGCCCGCCTGGCTGAAATCCACCTGCGCCGTGAAGAAGGTGGCACTGGCGACCTTCTCCGCCTCTCCCCGCGCCGTCAGCAACGCCAGCGTGGCGGCGAGCGTGGTGCCCGCGACGCAATAGCCGATGGTATGGACGCTCGGCACTTTGAGCAGATCGCGCACCGTGTCGATCGCGTCGATTTGCCCCTTTTCGATATAATCGTCCCAGATCAGGTCCTTCATCGAGGCATCGGCCGACTTCCACGAAACGAGGAAGACGCTGAGGCCCTGATCGACCGCCCATTTGACGAAGCTCTTTTCCGGCGACAGGTCGAGAATGTAAAAGCGGTTGATCCACGGCGGGAAGATCAACAGCGGCGTTTCCAGCACCGTTTCGGTCGCGGGCGCATAGTGGATGAGCTGGTAGAGCGGCGTTTCCTTGATGACCTTGCCGGGTGTCGAGGCGATGTTGCGCCCCACTTCGAACGCCATCCCGTCGGTATGGGTAAGCTGGCCCTTTTCCATGTCGGCCAGCATATGCTGGAGGCCCTTGACCAGATTCTCGCCGCCGCTCTGGATCGTCTTCTGCACGACCATGGGATTGGTGAGCGGAAAGTTGCTCGGCGCCATCGCGTCGATCATGCCGGTGGTGGCGAAGCGCAGCTTGGCCTTCTGCTTGGGATCGACCCCATCGACCGCATCGGCCATCTTCAACAGATAGTCGGAAAGCAGCAGATAGCTTTGCCGGATCAGGTCGTAAAAGGGATGCTCGGTCCATGCCGGGTCGGCAAAGCGCCGGTCCCGGACCGCGGCCGGACTGCCGGGGGGCGGCGGTTCAGGCTGGTCGCGCAGCATGCCACCCGAATCGAGGAAACGCTGCCAGAGCGCCAGCCCCTCATCGGCAAAGCTGGTCTGGATGCGCGAAACGGCAGCCGGATCGAAAGGCAGGGTACGACCGGCAGCGCCCGCCGCCTGTTCCAGCAACAACTGCTGGGCACGGCCCAGCACCTGCGTCCATTGCTGCATCTCTGCAAGCGTGGGAAGGCGGGGTTCCATGACATTCTCTGCTTTCATGGCCACCTTCCTCCTCCTGGCATGGTCCGGTCCGCCGCTTTCACTGGCATGTCGCTATCGGGCGGGTTATAGCCGGATTGTGACAGGCTGAATGCGCGTCACGCACTATTCCTTACAGAGAGCTTTCAGGAAAGCCCCAAAAAATGTCCGAAGAATTCTACCGCATGAAGCGTCTGCCGCCCTATGTCATCGCTGAAGTCAATGCGATGCGGGCCGCCGCGCGAGCCGCGGGGGAGGACATTATCGACCTTGGCATGGGCAATCCCGACCTGCCGCCGCCCGACCATGTGATCGCCAAGCTGTGCGAAGTCGCGCAGAAGCCGAGCGCCCATGGCTATTCCCAGTCCATGGGGATTCCGGGGCTGCGGAAGGCGCAGGCGAACTATTATGGCCGCCGCTTCGGTGTCGATCTTGACCCGGAAACCGAGGTCGTCGTGACCATGGGGTCGAAGGAAGGGCTCGCCAGCCTTGCCACCGCGATCACCGCGCCCGGCGATGTCGTGCTGGCGCCCAACCCCAGTTACCCGATCCATATGTTCGGCTTCATCATCGCTGGCGCGACAATCCGCTCCGTGCCGACGACGCCGGACGAACATTATTGGAAGGCGCTGGACCGGGCGATGGCCTTCACCGTGCCGCGTCCCTCGATTCTGGTCGTGGGCTATCCCAGCAATCCGACCGCCGAGACGGTCGACCTTGCCTTTTACGAGCGGCTGGTCGCCTGGGCGAAGGAGAACAAGGTCTGGGTCCTGTCCGACCTTGCCTATTCCGAGCTTTATTATGACGGCAATCCGACGCCTTCGATCCTTCAGGTGCCGGGCGCCAAGGATGTGGCGGTGGAATTCACCTCGCTGTCGAAGACCTATAGCATGGCGGGCTGGCGCATCGGTTTCGCGGTCGGCAATACCAAGCTGATCGCGGCGCTGAAGCGGGTGAAATCCTATCTCGACTATGGCGCCTTCACGCCGATTCAGGCGGCGGCCTGCGCGGCGCTGAACGGCCCGCAGGACATCGTGCAGAAGAACCGCGAACTCTATCACAAGCGCCGCGACGTGATGGTGGAGGCCTTCGGCCGCGCCGGTTGGGACATTCCCGCGCCCAAGGCTTCCATGTTCGCCTGGGCGCCCCTGCCCCCCGCCCTCAAGGAGATGGGGAGCCTGGAATTTTCCAAGCAACTGCTGACCCATGCCAAGGTCGCGGTCGCGCCGGGCGTCGGCTATGGCGAGGATGGCGAAGGCTATGTCCGCATCGCCATGGTCGAGAATGAACAGCGGCTGCGGCAGGCGGCGCGCAACATCAAGCAGTATCTGAAATCCATGGGCGTCAACACGCCAGCCAAGGGCGCGGCCTGAATCATCCGATTTGCAGAAAAGGGAAAGGGCGCTGCGGCCTCAGGGCCGTGGCGTTCTTCTTTTTCAACCATGGCCCGACGAGAGGTCTTGTCATTTTCCTCGGCCTGCGCTGGTTTGGGAATATGGAGAAAATGGCGCGCGCATGATTGCACTTCCACAGGTTTCGCAGGTCGCGCAGACGATCCAGCTTGCGCTGGCGCCGGTCTTCCTGCTGGCGGGCATCGGCGCGTTCCTGAATGTCTGCGTCGGGCGGCTGGCCCGGATCATCGACCGGGCGCGGGCGGTGGAGGAGAAGATCCTCAAATCGCGCGGCAAGGAACATGACCGGATGGTGAGCGAAATCCGGGTACTCGACCGGCGGATGAGCGTGGTCAACGGTGCGATCTTCCTGTCGGTGGCGTCGGCCTGCGCGGTGTGTCTGGTCGTTATCCTGCTGTTCGCGGCGAACCTGTTCGGGGTGCATCTGGGCACGCCGATCGCCATTCTGTTCAGCCTGGCCATGGTGTTGCAGGCGGCCGCCTTCGGCACTTTCATTCAGGAAATCCGGCTGGCCTCACGCACCATCCACATCCGCAATGAGGTGCTCTACCATCAGGCGGAGGAAGAGAGCGCGGCATGACGAAATTCACGGTCAACGACCGGCCCGTCCAGTACCGGATGGACCCCGCAACCCCCTTGCTCTGGGCGCTGCGGGACGCATCCAATCTGACCGGGACCAAATATGGCTGCGGCACCGGGGATTGCGGCGCCTGCACGGTCGATATCGATGGACAGGCCGTGCGATCCTGCCGCGTGACCATCGCAGCGACGGAGGGGAAGTTCGTCACCACCATCGAGGGTCTGTCGCCCGATCGCGGGCATCCGCTGCAACAGGTGTTCGCGGCGGACAATGTGTCGCAATGCGGCTATTGCATTCCCGGCATCATCATGGCCTCTTCCGTGCTGCTGCGGCGGACCCCCGATCCAAGCGATGAGGAGATCGACGCCGCCATCACCAATATCTGCCGCTGTGGTATCTATCCGCGCCTCAGGGGCGCGATCCAGCGGGCCGGGCGGGTGATGCGGGGCGAGGAAGTGGTGGATGCCGTGCCGCCCTCGGGGATTTCCCCCGATGAGGCGGCCAAGGCGGTTCCGGCGCTGCGCAAACCTTAGGGCTTATCCAAAACGATAGCCCGAAACCGTCCAACCCAGCACAGTGCTGCGATGGTCGCGCACCGCCATGTCTTCCCCGCCCGCGCCCAAGGCGACCATCAGGGGCAGGAGATGCTCTTCGCGCGGATGGGCGAAATGGGCGTGGGGCAGATCGGCCCAGGCCGCGACCCGCTTCGCGCGGCTGGCCGGATCGGGATCGGTGACCGCTTGGGTCAGGGCATCGTCCCAAAGCTGCGAGGGCGCGGTCGCCTGAATGCCCCGGACGCGCAGATTGTGGAAGCTCATCCCCGACCCGATGATGAGGACGCCTTCATCGCGCAGCGGAGCAAGCGCGCGGCCCGCGGCAATATGGGCTTCCGGATCAAGATCGTGGCGGAGCGAAAGCTGGGCGACGGGAATGTCCGCCTGCGGAAGCGCGACCTTCATCGGAATGAAGACGCCATGGTCCCAGCCCCTCTCCTGCTCCGTACCGGCAGGGAAACCGGCTTCTTCCAGCAGGCCCGCCGCGCGGCGGGCGAGCGCGGGGGCGCCGGGCGCATCCCAGCGTAGCGTGTAGGTATGCGGCGGGAAGCCGTAATAGTCGAACAACAATCCGGGATGCTCGCCGGTGTGAACCGTGAAGCGGCTTTCCTCCCAATGACCGGAGATCAGGAGGATCGCGCTGGGCCGTTCAGGCAGGGCCGCCACGACGTTCGCCAGATGATCCTGCATCGGATGCCACATCGGGTCGCTGTGCGGACGGTCCGGGTCGCTCGGATCCATGAAGAAGCAGGGTCCGCCGCCATGCGGGATGAAGAAGGTCGGTTGTTTCATGCCCGTCTAGATCGGAGGAACGCAGTTCAGGAACAAGTCTGGAGGTGGAAACGGATTGTTTCGGCCTGTCTTGCGGGTTTCATGGGCCGGTTCGCAGTCACGTCCAAGATTCTTTCAAATCGCTGACAGACAAGTTCAGCAACATGTCATGGCCCGAGTCTTAAAAGCAGCATATGAGGGGCATCAGGCCTCTTGAGAGATGAAGGCAATCGGCATGTTGAGGAAAATGATGCTGGCGGGCTTGATGGCGGCGACGGTGCTTGGCGGCATCGCCCCTGCTTATGCCCAGCAAGATAATAATAATGGCGCCTGGCGTGGACGCGGCGAACGGTCGGGCCGGCCCGATGGCGGCCAGCGCGGCGGTGGCGATCAGGACCGCGGCCAGGCGCAACGCCCGCAATGGCAGGGCGGCGGCGAGGCGCGCCAGCCGCAGGCATGGCAGCGCAATGACCGGCCTGCCCCTGTGGCGCAGCCCCAGCCCCAGCCCCAACCTCAGCCCCAACGCCAGGTCCAGCCGCAATGGCGCGGTGATCAGCGTGGTCCGGCGAATGAAAGCCGCTGGAACGGGGGCCAGCCGCGCGTGGTCACGATGCCGCGCGGTGATGACCGGAACGACCGCAACGGGAATGATCGCAACCGGAACGACAACCGTCCGGCCTGGCGGGTCGACCGGGGCGGCAACGACCGGAACGACCGGAACGATCGGCGCTGGGACAATAATGATCGGCGTTGGGATAATAATGACCGGCGCGGCAATCCGGGCTGGAGCGGCAACAACTGGAACAACGGGCGGCGTTTCGACGACCGCAGCCGTTGGGAAGGACAGCGGCGCTGGGACAGCGGCTGGCGCAATGACCGGCGCTATGACTGGTCCAGCTATCGGGCGCGCTATGGCGACCGTTACCGGATCGGCCGCTATTATGCGCCGCGTGGCTGGGGCTATGGCTATTCGCGTTTCAACATCGGGATCTATCTGAACAGCCTGCTCTATTCGAACAGCTACTGGATCGACGATCCCTATTATTACCGCCTGCCGCCCGCCTACGGCACGCTGCGCTGGGTCCGCTATTATGACGATGCGCTGCTGGTCGATATCCGCGACGGCTATGTGGTCGACGTGATCTACGATTTCTTCTGGTAGGACCGGAAGAGACAGGCTCCTGAATTGGCCTTCAGGAACCACTGGGCTCGGAGCCATGCGCTCCGGGCCCTTTTCATTTGCGCAAGGGCGCCGCGCGGTGGCAGGAGGGCGGCATGAACGAGATTGTTGACGATGGCGGCGTGGCCTCGGCCGCCCGCGCGCGGATCGGCGAGACGGTGCGGGCGCGACTGGACCGCAACCCGATGGTGAGCCGGATCGACGCGCCCGACCTGGAAATTTACGGGCGGCAGGATTTCCTCAGCCCGGAGGAATGCGCGGGCCTGCGGACCCTGATCGACGAAGACGCGCAGCCATCCACGCTGTTTTCGGGCAGCGCCAATGCCGATTACCGCACCAGCGCGAGTTGCAATCTCAGCCCATGGGACAGGCTGGTCGGCTCGGTCAGCGATCGAATCTGCGCACTGATGGGAATCCCGGCGGATCATGGCGAGACATTGCAGGGCCAGCGTTACCAGTCGGGCCAGGAATATAAGGTTCATTGCGACTATTTCCCGGTGACGGCCAGCTATTGGCCGGCGATGTTGAAGACGGGGGGACAGCGCAGCTGGACGGCGATGATCTACCTCTCCCCGGTCGAGGCGGGTGGGGAAACGCATTTCCCCCAATGCGGCTTCATGGTGCCCCCGGTCGAGGGCATGATCCTGATCTGGAACAATATGGACCGCGACGGGGCACCCAATCCCTTCAGCCTGCACGCCGCCCGGCCGGTGGAAAAGGGCACCAAATATGTCGTCACCAAATGGTTCCGCGAACGCCCCTGGAAACCTTGAGCCGCTGATACAAAGTGCGACATAAATGACTGAATCCTGACTGTTTCATTCCCGACCCGTTCAGGCGCGTGGGGCCATATCTGCTTCGTGGCCGGCGGAACCGGAACGGGCGGGGGACAGTTGCTCCCTCCCATCGGCATCCAGCCGCCCGATGTGGGAGAAGACCTATGCGTAAACTGATTATACTGGGCCTGATGGCCGCCACTGTCCTTCCGGGTGCCGCCATGGCCCAGTCGCGCGCCGAAGTGCGCGACAGCGCGCGCGACCTGCGCCATGAACAGCAAAATCTGCGGGACGCGCAGCGTTACGGCGACCGCCAGGATGTGCGTGAGGCGCGTCGCGACGTGCGCGACGCCCGGCAGGAATTGCGGGAGGATTGGCGCGACTATCGCAAGTCGCACCGCGACGTCTATCGCGGCGGCAACTGGCGTGCCCCGTTCCGTTATAATCGCTGGGATGTCGGCGCGCGGCTCCAACCCAATTATTACAGCTCGCGCTACTATATCTCCGATCCCTATCGCTATCGGCTGCCCCGTCCGGGTGCGAACCAGCAATGGGTAAGGCATTATAATGACGTGCTGCTGGTCAATGTACGGAACGGCCGGGTGATGGAGGTCCATCGCGGCTTCTTCTGGTAAGCTGAACGACGAAACGGCCCCTGGGTAGCTCAGGGGCCGTTTCCTTTTGCGCTATGGCGCGTGCGGTCCATTCCCTCGCTCTTCCGCCGTGATTTGCGAGCAAATCACTCTGGGGTTCCCCATTGGCCGCGCCGCTCGTTTCCGGGCAAGCGCGGCCGATGACGCGCGAAACGCACCATCAGTCCGAAAGGGGGTGGACCATGAGCCGAAACGTTTGGCCCGCCAAAATGTTCCCTTGCCAGCCTGTCAGGCGGCGAGCGCTTCCTCGATCAGGCGACGGCTGTTGGCGACGCCGTAAAGCGCGATGAAGCTACCCATGCGCGGCCCCTGATCGGCGCCCAGCAGGGTCTGGTAAAGCGCCTTGAACCAGTCCCGCAGTTCGGCAAAGCCATAGGCCTCGTCCTTGCCGATGGCATAGACGATGTTCTGGATATCCTCCGCCGAAGCGCCTTCGGGAAGAGCCGCGAGTTCTTCGTCCAGCTTGCGCAGCGCGGCGGCCTCGTTCGCTTGCGGAGCGCGGCGCTTGAGCGTGGGCGCCACGAAATCGCGGTGATAGGCCAGCGCATGGCCGATCAGCGCGTCCAGTTCCGGATAGGTATCCGCATTGGCGTCCGCGACATAATTTTGGAGATAGCCCCAGACCTGTTCGCGGCTGGCATCACCCATCACGCCGACGAGGTTCAGCAGCAGGCCGAAGGTGACGGGCAATTCACCCTGCGGCAGCTGGCCGTCATGGATATGATGGACCGGGTTGCCCAGCTGCTGCTCGACCGCCTGCTTGGGATAGTTGCCGCGGAACTGCCAATATTCGTCCACCGCGCGGGGAATGACGCCCATATGCAGCTGCTTCGCCTTTTTCGGCTCGCGATAGGCGTAGAAGGCCAGACTTTCCTGTGGACCGTAGGTCAGCCATTGCTCAAGGCTGAGGCCGTTGCCCTTGGACTTGGAGATCTTCTCGCCCTTTTCGTCGAGGAACATCTCGTAATTGAAGCCCTCGGGCGGACGGGCGCCGAGTGCGCGGCAGATCTTCGACGACTGGGTGACCGAATCGATCAGATCCTTGCCCGCCATCTCATAGTCGACGCCCAGCGCGACCCAGCGCATCGCCCAGTCGACCTTCCATTGCAGCTTCGCGCCGCCCGACAGGATCGACTGTTCGATCACCTCGCCCCCAGGAACAGAGCTGTCCTCGAAGCGGACGAGGCCGGTGTCGGCGTCCAGCACCTCGACCGGCACCTGAAGCACGATGCCGCTCTTCGGGCTGATCGGCAGCACCGGCGAATAGGTCGCCTGCCGTTCCTTGCGCAGCGTCGGCAGCATGATGTCCATAATGTCCTGATAATGGCGCAGGACATTCTTCAGCGCGTCATCAAAGCCACCGGACTTGTAGCGGTCAGTGGCCGAGACAAATTCATAATCGAAGCCGAAGCGGTCAAGAAACTCGCGCAGCATCGCGTTGTTGTGATGCGCGAAGCTCTCGAACTTCTCGAACGGATCGGGCACCTGCGTCAGCGGCTTGCCCAGATGCTCGGTCAGCATCGCCTGATTGGGCACATTGTCCGGCACCTTGCGCAGCCCGTCCATGTCGTCGCTGAACGCGATCAGGCGGGTCGGGATGTCCGACAGCGCATGATAGGCGTTGCGGACCATGGTGGTGCGCAGCACTTCGTTGAAGGTGCCGATATGCGGCAGGCCCGAAGGGCCATAGCCGGTCTCGAACAGGACATAACCTTTCTCCGGAGCGCCATTTTGATAGCGCTTCAGGAGCTTGCGGGCTTCCTCATAGGGCCAGGCCTTGGACGCCTGCGCGGCGGTGCGGATGATGTCGGACACGGTCATGATGGAAGCCCCCTAAGCATTTTCAAGTCAGATGGAAACATCTGACGACTCGGAAACGCAGTTCGGCCCAGCCAAAATGCGGCGGCAAAAGCGCCCGGTCTGGACGAAAGACTACGATTTTTGGTGCCAAAACGGAGACGAATGGCAGGCTTTGCACCATCCCATTTAACTTTGATTAACCCTGATGAGTCATATTTATCGGGAGCTTAGGGGGCTCAGGAGGGACTATGCAGCCGCGCAGCCGTCAGAGAATAGCCGTCGATATCCCGGTGATCGTGACTACGGTGCTCGACAGTCTGGATGGAATGATCGTCGATTTGAGCGAAAGCGGCGCCCAGATTGCGGGCTGCCGCCTGCCGGTGCGCAGCCAGTGCCAGATCGATTATGAAGGACATGTCGTCTTCGCCATCGTGCAATGGTCGGAAGAAGACCGGATGGGACTCCGCTTCCCCTATGAATTGACCGACGGGCCGCTGTTCGACCGGCTGGAAATCGCGCGCGCCGCCAGGCTGGCGCCGACCGCCTTCCAGCCCCGGACTCCCGGCGCACGGCCCGCGGGCGGATTCGGACGCCGGTTCGGCTGAATCGATCGCATTTCCGGTTTCCCTTTTGTTCCCGCTCGCCTAAGCCGGGCGGGTGATCGATCCCGCCGCCCTGCCCGCTCTCCACGCCAGCCACGGCGGCATCTGGCTCAGGGAGGGGACCGATACGCAGGCCGTTGCCAAAGGCACGGCGATCGCGCGGACGGCCGAAACGCCAACCCTGCTGCTGAACGCCCCGCTGACCGGGCAGCGGCTGGGCTATCCCGATTTGAATGGCCTCGATCTGCTGGAGCTGTGGGCCTTCATCCATCCCGCACGCTTTCTGGTGCCCACGCCCAAGGGGCTGGCCGAAGCGCTGAACCTGCCCCGCCCGGCCAGCGAAGCCGACATTCCCCAACTGTTGCAGGCGGCGACCCGCGCGTTGCTGGAGACGCTCGATTCTAGCGGCTGGGCCGAGCGGGAGGGCGGCTGGACCGCGGCGCAATCGCTGCACAGGCTGCGCTGGCCCTGGGCGCCGCTGGTTGCCGGCCGCATCGCCAGGCCGAAAGAGGCGGAACGCTGGCTCTTTTCGAAGCTCCCGGAATGGGAGGAGACGCCGCCCCGCCCTGCCCCGCGCCCGGTGTCCCTGCAATCCGACGCCGTGGTGGCGCGGCTGGAGCAACTGACCGGCGCGGGCGCCGAAGCGCGCGCCGGTCAGCGTGCCTATGCGGCAGCGGCGGCGGAGGTGTTCCGGCCCAGGGCCCATCGCGACCAGCCCAATATGCTGCTGGCCGAAGCCGGGACCGGGATCGGCAAGACGCTGGGCTATCTCGCCCCCGCCTCGCTCTGGGCCGGGGAAGCGCTGGGGACGGTGTGGATTTCCACCTATACCAAGGCGTTGCAACGGCAGCTGGACCGGGAGAGTCTGCGCCTCTTCCCCGATCCCGCCGTTGCGGCGAAGCGGGTGGTGGTGCGCAAGGGGCGGGAAAATTATCTCTGCCTGCTGAACCTGGAAGACGCCTTGCAAGGCGGCTTTGCCGGGCGAGCGGCGATATTGGCGCAGCTGGTGGCGCGCTGGGCCGCCTTCACCAAGGATGGCGACATGATCGGCGGCGACCTGCCCGGCTGGCTGCCGACCCTGTTCCGGCGCAATGGCTCGACCGCGCTGACCGACCGGCGTGGCGAGTGCATCTATGCAGGCTGTCCGCATTATCGCAAATGCTTCATCGAGCGGTCGGCACGGGCCTCGGCCGATGCGGATATCGTGATCGCCAATCACGCGCTGGTGATGATCAACGCGGCGCGTGGTCGCGAGACGGGTCAGGCGCCGCAGCGCATCGTGTTCGACGAAGGCCATCATCTGTTCGACGCGGCGGATTCGACCTTTTCCGTCGCTCTCTCGGGGCAGGAAGCGATCGAACTCCGCCGCTGGGTCATGGGACCGGAGGGCAATTCGCGTGGGCGACGGCGTGGCCTTGCGGCGCGGCTGTCCGACCTTGCCAGCTATGACGAACAGGGCGGCGAGGCGATCCGCGCAGCGGCGGAAGCGGCGCGAGCATTGCCCGCCGACGAATGGCTGAAGCGCATCGTCGCGGGCGAGCCTTTCGGGCCGGTGGAGGAGTTGCTCGCGGCGGTGCGCGGAACCGTCTACGCGCGGGCCGCCGACACCGGGGAGGCCGATGCGGGCTATGGGCTGGAAACCGAACTGGCTGAGCCGGACGGCGCGCTGGTCGAGGCCGCGCAGGAGGCGGCGCGGGCCTTGGACGCCCTGCTGCGTCCCCTCACCCATCTCGGCAAGCGCATGGAGGCCGTGATCGAGGAAGCGCCCGACTGGCTGGACGGCGCGGCGCGGGCTCGGGTCGAGGGGGCGATCGCCTCGCTCGGTTGGCGGCGCGATCTGGTGACGGCCTGGCTGGCGCTGCTGGCGCGGATCGGCGGACCGGCAGACGCCGATTTCGTCGACTGGCTGGCGGTCGAGCGGATCGAGGGGCGGGAGTTCGACATCGGCATTCACCGCCACTGGCTGGACCCGTCGCGCCCCTTGGCGCAGGCGGTGCTGAAACCGGCGCAGGGCGTGCTGATCACCTCCGCCACGCTCAAGGGCGGCGGCGATTGGGACAATGCGATCAGCCGCAGCGGCGCCAGCCATCTCCCACGCGGCGCGGAACAGTTCGAGGCGAGCAGCCCCTTCGATTATCCGGGCCGGTCGGAAGTGCTGATCGTCACCGACATCAAGCGCGGCGACATTGCGGCGCTGTCGGGCGCCTATGCTCGGCTGATCGAGGCGGCGGGCGGCGGGACTTTGGGCCTGTTCACCGCGATCCGGCGGCTGCGCGCGGTCCATGCGCGCGTCGCGGACCGGCTGGCGCGGGCGGGGCTGCCGCTTTACACGCAGCATGTCGACCCGATGGATACCGGAACACTGATCGATATTTTCCGCGACGATCCGCGCGCATCGCTGCTCGGCACCGATGCGCTGCGCGATGGCGTGGACGTGCCCGGCCATTCGCTGCGGCTGGTGGTGATGGAGGGCGTGCCATGGTCCAAGCCCACGGTGCTGCACGCTGCGCGCAAGCTGGCGGGTGGCGGCAGTGCCTATGACGACCGGCTGATCCGGGCGCGCATGGCGCAGGCCTTTGGCCGGCTGATCCGGCGGGCGGAGGATCGGGGCAGCTTCGTCATCCTGTCCGCCGCCATGCCCAGCCGCCTGCTCAGCGCCTTTCCGCCCGGCACGCCGATCCGCCGTCTGACGCTGGATGAAGCGATCCTGTCGGTAAACGCCCATTCCGACGCTGGCCTTGGCGGCGGCATGGCGTTAGGGCATCAGCGAGTCGAATCCGGCACCTACGACCTGGAGCAAAAATGAAGCGGTTGATCCTGTTCCGTCATGCCAAGTCCGATTGGGACGATCCGGTTGCACGGGATTTCGATCGGCCGCTCAATCGCCGTGGGGAAAAGGCCGCGGTCGTAATGGGCGAGTTCGCCAAGGCGCGTGACATGCAGTTCGATATGGTCGTCGCCTCTCCCGCCGTGCGCGTGGTGGAAACGCTGGACAGCTTTTTCATCGGCTATGGAACGGTGATCGATCCGCATTGGGACCGGCGCATCTATCTGGCCTCCGCCCCGACGCTGTTCGACGTGATCCGCGACCTGCCCGACGGCGCCGCCAACGTCCTGATGTCGGGGCATAATCCGGGGCTGGAAGAACTGATCCTCGACCTCGTGCCCGATAATGGCGCAAGCCCCCTGCGCGAGGATGTGGAGGTGAAATTCCCGACCGCCTCCATCGCGGTCATGGAACTGCCCATCGACCATTGGAGCGAGGCGAAGCCCAATATCGCCAATCTGGCCAGCTTCACCCGGCCGCGCGACCTGGACCCGGCGCTGGGGCCGGGGTCGCGCTGAAGCGATGACTCCGATCCTCTGGCGGCGGGCAGAGCCACGTGATGCGGCGGCACCCTCGCTGCTGGGCGGTGCAACCTTCCTTGCCAGCTTCGCCCATGACCATCCCGGCGATGCGTTGATCGCGCATGTCCGGGACGCGCATGGGGAGGCCTATTATGCGGCGGCACTCGCCGATCCGAAGCAGACGCTGCTGATCGGGGAAACGCCATTGGGCGCGCCTGTCGGCTATGCGCTGCTGACGCCGCCCGACCTGCCGGTCGAGACGGGACCGGACGATCTCGAACTCAAGCGCATCTATCTATTGTCCGGCTGGCAGGGCGGCGGCAATGGCGCCAGGCTGATGGCGCTGATAATGGACGACGAAGCCCGGCGTCGGGGCGCGAAACGATTGCTGCTCGCGGTCTATGAGGCGAATGAAGGGGCGCAACGCTTCTATGCGCGGCACGGCTTTACCGAAGCGGGCGAGACGGTGTTCATGGTCGGCGAGGTGCCGTTCTGGGATATGGTCTACATCGCGCAGGTGGATTGATTCTCGGGAGTATCGCGCGGAAAAACGGGCCGCCGGAGGCATGTGACTCGGGTCCCGGCTCCAGCTGCGCTGAACTGCGTTTCCGCTTTTCCGCACGATGCTCTAGCTTCCCGCACGAAGCGCTATTCCCCTATCGCCTTCGCCAGCGTCGCGCGGATCGCTTCCAGACGAGGGAGCAGGTCGGCGGCTGGGGCAGGTTGGCCATTGCTCACCAGTGCCTGCGCCGTCTCCACTGGCAATGGGTCGCCACCACCATCAGCCAGCGCCTTTTGCGCGCCCTTGACGGTGAAGCCTTCGACATTCAGCAAATGGTTGATGCGGCGCACCAGCGCCACATCGTCGGGCCGGTAATAGCGCCGGTTGCCCGATCGCTGGAGCGGCCGAAGCTGCGTGAAACGCGTCTCCCAATAGCGCAGGATATGCTGCGGGAGACCCAGCTCGCCCGCCAGCTCACTGATCGTCAGAAATGCACCCTCGGCCTTTTCCATGCGCGCGATGTTGCACCCTTAGCGGCGCCAAGGTCAACCTCCGGAGAAAGGGCAATTTTGGAGGGGGGTGCCCCCTCCTCACATATGGGCGACGCGATCCCGCATGGTCTGGCTGGCGCGGAAGGTCAGCACCCGGCGCGGCTCGATCGGCACTTCGACGCCCGTTTTCGGGTTGCGTCCCATGCGCTGCGTCTTGTCGCGCAGGACGAAGGTGCCGAAGCTGGAGATCTTCACATTCTCCCCACGCTCAAGCGCGGAAGACATATGCTCCAATATGGATTCGATTAACGTTGCCGCTTCGGCCCGCGACAGGCCAATATGACGGTTCACGCTCTCCGCGAGATCCGCGCGGGTCAGAGTCCCTGTACCGCTCATCGCACTTCCCCACTTTGACACCCGTCGAGCCTAAATGCGGGTGATCACGCGATAATGTGCGCGTTTTTGGGTGATTCGGCAATATAAGGGATCACCGAAATGCCTAAAAAAGCGTGAAAAATAGGGGAGATAGCGATCCCAAACCCGCCATCAGACCCGCAGGACGCACGCCCCCCAGGTAAAGCCGCCGCCCATCGCCTCCAGCACCAGCAGATCGCCCGGCTGAACGCGGCCGTCACGCATGGCAAGATCGAGCGCCAGAGGCACCGAAGCAGCGGACGTATTGGCATGCTGATCGACCGTCATCACCACCTTTTCGGGCGACAGCTTGAGCTTGCGTGCCGTGGCGTCGAGGATGCGGGCATTCGCCTGGTGCGGAATCAGCCAGTCGATATCCGCCGCGGTCATACCCACGGTTTCCATCACCTCGGTCAGCACCGAAGCCAAGTTGGTCACGGCATGGCGGAAGACCTCCTGGCCCTTCATGCGCAGCTTGCCGACCGTCTGGGTGGTCGACGGACCACCATCGACATAGAGAAGCTGGTTATGACGGCCGTCAGCGTGCAGCTTGGACGCCAAAATGCCGCGCTGGCCACCTTCGCTCTCCTCCGCGCCCAGCACGACCGCGCCAGCGCCGTCGCCGAACAAGACGCAGGTGGTGCGGTCTTCCCAGTCAAGGATGCGGCTGAAGGTTTCCGAACCGATGACGATCGCGTTCCGCGCCGCACCCGAACGGATCATGCTGTCCGCGACGCCGATGGCGTAAAGGAAACCGGAACAGACCGCCGCCACGTCGAAGGCCACGCAGTCATTGATGCCCAGCGCAGCCTGAACCAGCGTCGCGGTGGCGGGGAAGGTCTGGTCGGGGGTCGCCGTCGCAAGGATGATCAGGTCAATATCCTGCGCGGTCAGGCCGGCCGCGTCCAGCGCAGCCCGGGCCGCGTCGGTGGCAAGGGTCGCGGTGGTTTCGCCCTCGCCCGCGATGTAGCGGCTACGGATGCCGGTGCGCTCGACAATCCACTCGTCGCTCGTGTCGACGGTCTGCGCCAGTTCGGCGTTGCTGACCTTGCGGACTGGCAGCGCAGAGCCAGTGCCCAGAAGAACGGATCGGCGGATCACTTTGCGGGCAGCTCCATCTTGGACGCGGGGGCGGTCAGCCCCTCGATCCCGTGCATGTCGGCGGCGATGCGCCGGGTGATGTCTTCTTCCAGCAGGCGCGCGGCGACATGGACGGCGTTGGCGACGCCCTTGTCATTGGCGCTGCCATGGCTCTTCACCACCACGCCGTTAAGGCCCAGGAAAACCGCGCCATTATGGTTGTTGGGGTCGAGATGATGCCTGAGCAGATGCATCGCCGGCTTCGAAATCAGGAAGCCCAGTTTCGAGCGGATCGAGCTGGTGAAGGCGGTGCGCAGCAGATCGGTGACGAAGCGGGCGGTGCCCTCCGCCGTCTTGAGCGCGACATTGCCGGAAAAACCGTCCGACACGATGACGTCGACATCGCCCCGGCCGATCTTGTCGCCTTCGACAAAACCTTCGAAGGATAGCGGCAGGCTGGTCGCGGCGCGCAGGATCGCGGCGGCGTCACGGATTTCCTCCGTGCCCTTCATCTCCTCCGTGCCGATGTTCATCAGACGCACGCGGGGCGATTCAAGGTCGAGGGCAATGCGGGCATAGGCCGCACCCATCACCGCGAACTGCACAAGATTGCGTGCATCGCATTCGGTGTTGGCGCCAAGATCGAGCATGACCACGTCATTGTCGCCAAGCGTCGGCAGCATGGCGGCCAGCGCAGGCCGGTCGACGCCCTTCATGGTCCGCAGGGCGAGTTTCGCCATGGCCATCAGCGCGCCGGTATTGCCGGACGAAACGGCAGCACCACAGTCGCCCACCTTCACCGCAGCGATGGCCATGCTCATGGAGCTGGTTTTCTTGCGGATGGCGACGCTGGGCTTGTCGCCCGAATCCACGACGTCGGGCGCGTGGACGATTTCCGACGCGGCGCGCAGATTCGGGTGATGGTCGAGCGCGGCCTTGATCCGCGCTTCGTCTCCAAAAAGGGTGAAGCGCAGTCCTTCGTGACGGTGACGGGCGAGCGCAACGCCCGCCATCATCACGCGCACGCCTTCATCCCCGCCCATCGCGTCGATTGCGATTCGCGGTTGGCTGGACAAGTTAACGCACCCTTTTCAGGAGAAATTCTTGGAAATCAGGCCCCGACGGCGATGACTTCGCGACCGTTATAGTGGCCGCAAGCGTCGCACAGATTGTGCGGGCGCTTCAGTTCGCCGCAGTTCGAGCATTCCTGAAACGCTTCGACGCGCAGCGCATCGTGGCTGCGACGCATGCCACGGCGGGACGGGGACGTTTTCCTCTTGGGGACAGCCATGTCGGCACCTTATTCCATAATTGATCTGTTAGTGCGACTGGCCGTATCCGATGGATGTCGACGCCAACGGCGCCGCAGACCCATGCGGCCCGGATGATCGCGAAGCCCTGCGCCTATAGCGTTTTTTGGCAGGGGCGCAAGTCCTTCTTGCCCCCTTGCCGCCCAGCCTGCCCTCCTTATTCTGCAGATATCAGGATGAGGGGGGAGATAAACGATGCTGTTGCCGATCACGCTGACCCTGGGCGCCGCCTGCGCGCTGCTCAACATGTGGCTGGGGATTCGCTGCGCGCGCATAAGGATGTCGGCCAGCACGCTGCATGGCGATGGCGGCAATGCGCTGCTGGCCAAGCGGATGCGCGCCCATGCCAATTTCACCGAATATGTGCCGATGACGCTGATTCTCTTCGGGCTGGTGGAATTGGCGACCGGAGCGTCGATGTGGCTCTGGAGCGCGGCACTGGTGCTGGTAGTGGCGCGAATCGGACATGGCTTCGGGATGGACGCGGACAAGCCGACCATCTGGCGCGCAGGCGGCGCGCTGCTGACCTGGGCCGTGATGATCGGTCTGGCCGTGACGGCGCTCTATGTCGCCTATGACGCGACACGGGCAGTTCCGGCACCCCCGGCCATGGCGATGATTCGGCAGGGTTAGCCGAGAACGGCGTCCGCCACGAAGGGGTTGGTGCGGCGTTCATGGGCAAAATTGCTCATCGGGCCGTGGCCGGGCACGAAAGCGGTGTCCCCGCCCAGGGGCCAGAGCTTGCCGGTGATCGCGTCGATCAGATCCTGATGATTGCCCATCGGGAAATCGGTGCGGCCGATGGAACCCTGAAACAGCACGTCGCCCACAATGGCGAGCTTGCTGGGGGCATGGTGGAAGACGACATGACCCGGCGTGTGACCGGGGCAGTGATAGACGTCGAGCGTCAGATTGCCGACCGTCACCCGGTCGCCGTCATGCAGCCAGCGATCGGGCTCGAAGATTTCGCCATTGATGCCGTATTTGCTGCCGTCTTCGCCCAGCCGGTCGATCCAGAAGCGATCCGCCTCATGCGGGCCTTCAATGGGCACGCCCAGATCGCGCGCAAGGATGCCCGCCTGACCGCAATGGTCGATATGGCCGTGGGTGACAAGGATCTTCTCGATGGTGACGCCATGCTGCTCCGCCGCCTTTTTCAGCACCGGCAGGTCGCCGCCCGGATCGACGAAGGCGCCGCGATTGGTCGCCGTGCACCAGAAGAGCGTGCAGTTCTGCTGGAGCGGCGTGACGGGAATCAGGGCGGCTTTGAGGGGCGGAGTCGTCATGCCGACGATGTGGCGAAGCCGCGGGCGCTGTGCAAGCCCTAGCCGGTTTCCTCGGTCGCGAAGGGTTCCGCCAGACTGATGCTGTCCAGCACCTTTGCCGTTTCGTCGCGCACGCGGAGCATCACGCGATGCAGACGGCATTCCGATTCGGGCAGGCAGTTGGTGCAGGTTTCATGCGCGAAACGGCTGGCGCAGGGCGTGAGCGCCAGCGACCCTCGCGTCAGCCGCACGATATCGCCATAGCTGATGTCGACCGGCGCCAGCGCCAGCCAATATCCGCCGTCGCGCCCCCGCTGCGTCGCCACCAGCCCTTCGCGTGCCAGTTCCGACAGGATCACCGTCAGGAATTTGGATGGGATGTTCTGGCGCGTGGCGATCTCGTTCAAGGGCACCGGGCCTTGCCGGTAGCGGTCTGCGAGATGCTGGAGGGCACGGATGGCGTAACGGGTCTTCTGCGAAAGCATGGGGCTGTTATTCGCTTCCCCTCGGCATTTGACAAGCCGTTCAGGGCGTCGCTGCCGTTGAGGAGGGGGATGCCGCTATTTCGGGGCATCCCCCCGATCTCATGCCTTCACGCCGTCCAGAGCGTCCTCATAGGTCGTCGCCTTGAAGCCGACGATGGTGCGGTCGCCCAGATCCAGGATCGGGCGCTTGATCATCGAGGGGTTGCTCATCATCAGCAGCACCGCCTTGTCCGCGTCGATATGGGCCTTGTCGCCGGCATCCAGCGCCTTGAAGGTCGTGCCGGAACGGTTGAGAATGGTTTCCCAGCCATGTTCCTCGACCCAGCCGCGCAGGGCGGCTTCGTCGACGCCCGACACCTTATAGTCGTGGAAGCTGTAGGACTTGCCGCTATTGTCGAGGAAATTGCGCGCCTTCTTGATCGTGTCGCAATTCTTGATGCCGTACATGGTGAGCATGGGGCTTATCCTTTGAACGCGGTGACTTCGATCTCGATCTTCATCTCCGGCTTGATGAGGCCCGCGACAACGCAGGTGGCCGCCGGGCGGATTTCGCCGAAAACGGGCGCGGTCGCTTCGCCCAGAACGTCCCAATAGGCCGGGTCGGTGATATAATAGGTCACGCGCACCACATCGGCGAAGGAGAAACCGGCCTCCTCCAGCGCCCTGCCGATGACCTTCAGCGCATTCTTGCCCTGATCGACGACGGATTCGGGCATGGCCTTGGTTTCGGGGTCGGTGCCGGTGGTGCCGGCGACGAAGCACCAGTCGCCCTGAACAACGGCGCGCGAATAGCCGACCTGCGCCTCGAAGGGCGAGCCGGAGGAAATGAGCTGGCGGGGCATGGGATTCCCTTTTTTGCGATGCGGAAAGGATCGGGGCGGCTCTTGCCCGGTCGGCCCTACGCTGTCCAGCGCCTTTTGCGGTTCGCGGAACGGGTGGACGGGTGGTCCGTTGGTGGCGGAGAAGGAGACACGCCATGGCCCATCCCGAAAAGAACCGTTTCCCCGACCTGGATGAAGAGAATAGCGAACAGGATGAGCGCGGATCGCAGGCGCAGGATGTAGCCGACGATGCGCGGGTTCGCGGCACCGATCTGGCCGAGGACAGCGAGCATGGCGGCAAGCCCAATCCCGCGCAGATTCTGCCGGATGACACGCCCGATCTGGTCGACCGGATGACCGAGATGGACCGATCGGGACGAATCGACATGGACGCCTTCGCAGGCGAGCCGCAGATGGACGATGAGGAGGATATCCTCGGCCCGACCGAGGATGAGGATTAGGCCGCAGTCCTGTCCTGCGTCTGGTTGATCATGCCCTGGGCCATGTGGTCGAGCGCCCTGGTCATGGCCTGGGCAAGCTCCGGCTCGATACCGGGCTGGGCGTGGATCGCGCGGGCCATGGCGGCGGACCATTGATCCGCCAGCGCCGGCGTGACCGGAAAGGCGCGGTGGAGCGACATGACGCACTGGCCGCGCTCGAACCAGTCGCGGGGGCCGCCTGCCCAGCCGATCAGGAAGTGGCTGAGGCCATTACGGACGACGCTCAGGTCCGCCGCATGGATGGCGCGCAGTTCTGCATAGGCAGGGTCCTGATCGATCAGGTCATAGAAGTGGTTGGTTATGGCGGCGATGGTCGGTTCGCCGCCTAAGCGGGCAAAAGGGGTGGTCATGGAGCCTCCTGCTGGGTCGCCGGTCAGAGTGGATGAGCAGGCGGCCCTGTCATTGATCGCGGTCAAATCCGGGCCATTGGCGCGAGACGACGGGAGAAAGTTTCGTTATGGCGGCGCCATGAAGCGGGGATGGGACAAGGTGCCGCCGCTGGCCAAAGCGCGGCGGCGGAAGGCGAAGAACGGTTCCTTTGCGGCGCTGCTGGCCGGTGGCGTGCTGATCGGCGGAGGGTTGGGCTGGTTCGGGCCGGATGTGGCGCGGCGCTTCAGCCAGCGGGACGCAATCGCGCCTGTGGCCCGCGATAGCTTGTCGGCACAATTCGGCTTTTGCCATACGGGCGGCGGGACCAACTGCGTGGTCGATGGGGATACTTTCTGGTTTCAAGGCCAGAAGGTGCGGATGATGGACATCGACGCGCCGGAAACGCACCCACCCCGTTGCCCGGAAGAGGCCGCGCTGGGCGCGCAGGCAACGCAGCGATTGCAGGCGCTGATGAATGCCGGGCCATTCTCGCTGGAGACAGGGGATCGGGATACGGACCGCTATGGGCGCGCCCTGCGGGTGGTGACGCGTGGCGGGAAGTCGATCGGCGAGAAGCTGGTCGCCGAAGGGCTGGCGCGGGAATGGGACGGCGCGCGACACCCCTGGTGTTGAAGGGGGGAGGGAGGACGAATGCCCTCCCTCCCTCGCTCCTTTAGCGGCAGTTCAGGCCACCGCGATCGATTTCACGGCCCAGCAGCGCGCCTGCGCCTGCGCCGATGAGGACGCCCGCCGTGTTCGAATAGCCACGGTCGAGCTGACCGCCAAGCAGACCGCCCAGCGCCGCGCCGACGATGAGGCCGGTGGTGCCGTCCGACCGGCGGCAATAATAGCGATCGTCATAGCCACGATAGATACGCGTCGCGCGGGTCACGCGGATCGGCTCATAGCCGCCGCGATAATAGCGGTCGGCGCGGTAATAGCGCCCATAGCGCGGGTCCGGGCGGTTCCAGTCATAGCTGTAGACAACCCCACCGGGGCGGCGCCAACCTTCGTGGCGGCCATTGTCGTGACGACCGTCATGCTTCCAGTCGTCCCGGCCACGATCCCCCCGGTCGTTGTCACGGCCGTGACCGGCCCAAGGCGGCGGATCGGCGGCGGCGGGCGCGGCGCTCAGCGCGACGGCGCCGAGCGAAAAGGCGGCAAAGGCGGCTTTCAGGGTGAACTTCATCATTAGCTCCCTTGGCTGTTTTACTGGGAGCACAACACCCCAAGGCGCCTAAACGTTGCATGAACGGAACAAAACAACCCGTTCATCTGCCGGACAGCCTTGAGGCGCCTCCCCCTCGCGCAGGATCTGACGGCGCCGAAGGCGATCAGAAGACGCTGTTGATCGCGGCCTTCTGCTGATCGGTAATGGCGTTGTCGGCGGGATCGGTTGCGCCCTGTCCGGTCTGCGCGGCGTTCACCCCCCTGTCGTCGGAAGCGCCCACGAACTGGATCGCCGTCAGGATCACCAGCACCGCCCAAAGCAGCGCCATCCAGCGGCTGGTGAAAAGCGAGGAAAGGCGAACGCCGAACATGGCGGGAGGATAAGGCAGCAGCGGTTAAGAAATGCCAATTCCGCCCGGCGCCGACTTTGGCATATTTGCCGCCGTCTTCTCATGAATTTGGCGCGGCCTTCCCCAAGGAAAGCCGCGCCCAATTCCGATTTCCAATCTTTACTCCGCCGCGATTCCCGCCGCCTTGAACATGTCCGGGTCGCTGTCGTCGGCATTGGCGGCGGCACCGCTCTTGAGCTTGGTGCGGCGGTCGAACGCATCCCACACATCGTTCCACTGACCGCGGGTCGCCGCTTTCGAATATTCCGTCGCGCGGGTTTCGAAGAAATTGGCGTGCTCCACGCCGTTCAGCAGCGGGGTCAGCCAGGGCAGCGGATGCTCGTCGATCATGTAGATGGGCTTGAGGCCCAGCTGCCCCAGGCGCCAGTCAGCGATGTAGCGGACATATTTCTTGATGTCCTTGGGCGTCATGCCCGGCACCGGACCCATTTCGAAGACGAGGTCGATGAACGCGTCCTCGATCCGCACCGTCTTCTGGCACATGTCCATAATGTCTTCCTTGACCGCGTTGGTCAGGCAGTCGCGTTCCTTCACGAAGGCGTGGAACAGGCGGACAATGCCTTCGCAGTGCAGCGTCTCGTCGCGGACCGACCAACTGACGATCTGGCCCATGCCCTTCATCTTGTTGAAGCGCGGGAAGTTCATCAGCATCGCGAAGGAGGCGAACAGCTGGAGCCCTTCGGTGAAGCCGCCGAACATGGCGAGCGTCTTGGCGATATCCTCGTCCGTATCGACGCCGAATTGCGCCAGATAATCGTGTTTGTCCTTCATCTCCTTATATTGCATGAAGGCGCTATATTCGGTTTCGGGCATGCCGATGGTGTCGAGCAGGTGGCTGTAGGCCGCGATATGCACCGTTTCCATGTTGCTGAACGCGGTCAGCATCATCTTGATTTCGGTCGGTTTGAACACGCGGCCATATTTGTCGTGGTAGCAGTCCTGCACTTCCACGTCGGCCTGGGTGAAGAAGCGGAAAATCTGGGTCAGCAGATTGCGTTCATGGTCGCTGAGCTTCTGCGCCCAGTCGCGGCAATCCTCGCCCAGCGGCACTTCCTCCGGCAGCCAGTGCAGCTGCTGCTGGCGCTTCCAGAACTCATAGGCCCAGGGATATTCGAAGGGCTTGTAGACCTTGCTGGCTTGAAGAAGAGGCATGGTGGTTACTCCGAATATTCTCTTATACCCCTCTCCCGCCGGGAGAGGGAGGGGCCCGCGCCGTCAGGCGTGGGAGGGTGAGGGTATTGGATGGATTGCGCCTGGACCGTCCTCACCCTTCCGGCGCTTCGCGCCTCCCTCCCTCTCCTTCAAGGAGAGGGAAATTCGGGTCAGGACTCCGTCCAGATTTTCCATCACTTCATAGTTCCAGAAGCGTAAGATCTGATAGCCTTGCGCTTCGAAATAGCGGGTGCGGGCGGCGTCCTGTTGGGTGCGTTCCGCGTGGGTGGCGCCGTCGACCTCGATGATGAGCTTGCCTGCGAAATTCAGGAAATCCGCCACATAGGGGCCGTAGGGCACCTGGCGGCGAAATTTCTGGTTCGGGAATTTCTCACGCAGGGCGTTCCAGAGGCGTTTTTCCGCCTCCGTAGCGTTGCGGCGGAGGGTTTTAGCGCGGTCTACCGAGCCTGATGGGAGATCGCGGTAGTTGCGCATCGCCCTCACCCTTCCGCCGCTGCGCGGCTCCCTCCCTCTCTCGCTGGGAGAGGGGATTTCATCACTGGCAGGCGAGGCACTCGTCATAGTCAGTGGTCTCGCCGATTTCGAATTTGGGAGCGTCGATCGTGTTGTCCGCCTCGACCCCGCCAGCAAAGCCGGCGCGCTGCACCGACTTGGAGCGGAGATAGTAGAGCGACTTGATGCCCAGTTCCCATGCCCGATAGTGGAGCATGAGCAGGTCCCACTTCTCCACGTCCGCCGGGATGAACAGGTTCAGCGACTGCGCCTGATCGATATAGGGGGTGCGGTCGGCGGCCAGTTCGAGCAGCCAGCGCTGGTCGATTTCGAAGCTGGTCTTGAACGTGTCCTTTTCCTCCTGGGTCAGGAAGTCGAGATGCTGGACCGAGCCGCCCTTTTCCAGGATCGAGTTCCAGACGGCAATGCTGTCCTTCGCCTTTTCGACCAGCAGCTTTTCGAGATAGGGGTTCTTCACCGCGAAGCTGCCGGACAGCGTCTTGTGGGTGTAAATGTTCGCCGGGATCGGCTCGATGCAAGCCGAGGCGCCGCCGCAGATGATCGAGATCGACGCCGTGGGCGCGATCGCCATCTTGCAGGAAAAGCGCTCCATCACGCCCATATCGGCGGCGTCCGGGCACGGACCGCGCTCGACCGCGAGTTGCATCGAGGCTTCGTTCACCTTCTCGTTGATATGCTTGAAGATGCGCAGGTTCCAGCTCTTCGCCATCGCGCCTTCAAACGGGAGTCCCCGGGCCTGGAGGAAGGAGTGGAACCCCATCACCCCCAGGCCCACTGACCGTTCGCGCCCGGCGCTATATTTCGCCCGCGCCATTTCGTCCGGCGCACGGTCGATATAGTCCTGCAGCACGTTATCGAGGAAGCGCATGACATCCTCGACGAAACGGGGGTCCTTGTTCCATTCGTCCCAGGTTTCGAGATTCAGGGACGAAAGGCAGCAGACCGCCGTCCGGTCATTGCCGATATGGTCGCGACCCGTCGGCAAAGTGATTTCTGAACACAGGTTGGACGTCGACACCTTAAGGCCGAGATCGCGGTGATGCTTGGGCATCGTGCGGTTCACGGTGTCGGAGAAAACGATATAGGGTTCGCCGGTGGCGAGGCGAACCTCGACCAGCTTCTGGAACAGCGCGCGGGCGTTGACGCTGCCGCGCACCGAGCCGTCCTTGGGGCTGCGCAGGGCAAATTCCTTGCCGTCGCGCATCGCTTCCATGAACTCGTCGGTCAGCAGGACGCCGTGGTGCAGGTTCAGCGCCTTGCGGTTGAAGTCGCCGGACGTCTTGCGGATTTCCAGAAACTCCTCGATCTCCGGGTGGGAGATGTCGAGATAGCAGGCAGCCGAGCCACGGCGCAGGCTGCCCTGGCTGATGGCGAGGGTCAGGCTGTCCATCACGCGGACGAAGGGGATGATGCCGCTGGTCTTGCCGTTAAGGCCGACCGGCTCCCCGATGCCGCGCACATTGCCCCAATAGGTGCCGATGCCGCCGCCGCGCGAGGCGAGCCAGACATTCTCGTTCCAGGTGTTGACGATGCCTTCCAGACTGTCGTCGACGCTGTTCAGATAGCAGCTGATGGGCAGGCCGCGGCCGGTGCCGCCGTTCGACAGCACGGGCGTGGCGGGCATGAACCAGAGGCGCGAAATATAGTCGTAGACGCGCTGGGCATGGTCGGCGTCGTCGGCATAGGCGGCGGCGACGCGGGCGAACAGGTCCTGATAGTTTTCGCCGGGCAGCAGATAGCGATCCTGCAGCGTTTCCTTGCCGAATTCGGTCAGCAGCGCATCGCGGCTGTTGTCGGTCGCAACATGGAAGCGGCGCGCCAGCACGGTGGACGAGCTGGGCGCAGCCTGCTTGGCAGGGGCCGCCTTCTTCTTCTCCGCCACGGTTTCCACCACTTCGTCAATCACGGTTGCCACGTCGTTTTCACTCACCTGTTCGCTATCTCGAAAATCCATACGAGCCCCCGAATGTTCCTGTTTCGTTCGATTCGGTCAAGCCGCTGCCGGCGAGGCCGAAAGAACTTAGCATTATCGACCCGCCGGGGCACGGAAATGGGCCCAGCAGAGCAGATCGCAAGGGCAAAAATCCCTCCCTCCGGAAACCAGCCCGGTTGGCGCGATCACAATCTGTTGGGTAACCCCCGTTAACCCGATACAAGGGATAGTGCCACAGCCACATTTGCTTTCAAGAGGGTAAATGACAGTTCGGGGACTCGACGTGCGACGAACCGACGCATGCCGTCGATCGAAAGGGGGATCATGTCGCGGCGACGCATGGACTTTCCTTGGCTTCGCAAAAGGCAAGGGGAACAATTTCGAAAGTAAAATAAATTTGGCTTGCCACGGAAATGCTTGGTCGGGCCTTCCCGCCCCTGATCGGCTGTGACGGTTCGATGACAAGATATGGTGTGACCGACACCTATCGAGGCAAAGGGGCATCCATATTTTGGGGTGCCCCGGATGACTACGCATGGCAGAATGGCACCCGGAAAAAGGGGAAAGCCCACCCCGACCAGAGAGGTGCCGTCATGATTCTCTACTATCACCCCCTCTCCTCCTATTGCTGGAAGGTGTTGATCGCGCTCTATGAAAACGGGACGGCGTTCGAGCCCCGGATGCTGGAGGACCCGGCGGTCGCGGAGGAGTGGCTGAAGCTCTGGCCGATCAGCAAGTTCCCGGTGCTGCGCGACGAGGCGCGAGGCTGCACCGTCGCGGAAACCAGCATCATCGTCGAATATCTGGGACAGCATTATCCCGGCCCGTTCCGACCGATCCCCGAGGATGGCGAGGCGGCGCTGGAGGTACGGCTGATGGACCGGCTGTTCGACAATTATGTGATGACACCGCTGCAGGCGATGGTGGCCGACCGCATCCGGCCCGAGGGCGTGCCGCGCGATCCCTATGATGTCGAGCAGGCGCGGGCGATGCTGCGCAAAAGCTATGCGATGCTGGAGGAAAGGCTGGCCGGTCGG